>JAJFTV010000086.1 GCA_021372725.1 Chloroflexota bacterium
GCTGGTTTGTCCTTCTTTTTATCGTCCTGGGAATATTTGGATCCAAAGCATTTTCACCCATCCAGCCAACCGTTCAACTTCCGGCTGAAAATTTAACGCCGACAATATCCCTGGGTTTTTTGGGAAATTTTGCACTGACCAATACCATGGTCGCAATGATTCTCGTCGATATCATTGTCATCCTGATTGCCTGGTCAGTTAAGAAGGCTGTCAAGCAGTCTGAAAAAGAAGGTTACACCATGGCAAAAGGCCTGGCGGGTGCGATTGAGGCTCTCTTTGCCTATCTGTATGATATGACCCAAACAACCGCCGGAAAATGGACCAAAACGATCTTTCCATGGTTTGCATCCATTACACTGGTATTATTGGTCGCAAACTGGATGGAATTAATCCCCGGTGTTGACAGCATTGGTTTGCTGCATCACTCTGAAAATGGCTATGGCCTTCAGGAGATCCTGCCGGGCATCAATGCCATCGTGAAACCCGCAGTGGCGGAGGGCGGATACCATGTGGTCCCATTTGTACGCGCACTTTCAACGGATCTCAACTTTACGCTTGCCTTGGCGTTGATCGTGGTCTTCATGACCCAGGTCATTGGTGTACGCGCCCAGGGAATGAAGTATTTTACAAAATTCTGGAATACCAAGACATTCTTTTCCAAACCTTTCTTTGGTCTCATTGATTGGGTGGTTGGAATACTGGAAATCATTTCCGAGTTTTCCCGTATTCTCTCGTTTGCTTTCCGGTTGTTCGGCAATATTTTTGCAGGATCGGTCATGTTGTTTGTGATCGGTTCATTGGTGCCCATCATTGCCCAATCTGCTTTTTTGGGGCTTGAATTTTTTGTCGGCGCGATTCAGGCGCTGGTATTTGGTATGCTTGCAATGAATTTCATGGCATTGGCCACTCAGGGTCATGGTCAGGAAGAAGAACAGCATTAATTCAATAAAATTTCTAAGGAGGTCTGAGGTATTATGGAAGGTGATATTGTAGCTGCCGCAAAACTTATTGGAGCTGGTTTGTCCATGATTGGAACAATTGGTGCCGGTGCAGGAATTGGCATTGTTGTCAACGGCGCTGTTCAAGGAATGGCCCGCAACCCTGACGCTTCAGGTAATTTGATGACCAACATGATCCTTGGGATTGCCTTCGCCGAAGCAGTGGCTATTTACTGCCTGGTTGTGGCGTTGCTGATCCTGTTTGTATTCTAAACAGTTTATTGGCGATCAGAAAGGAGGAATCCCTTGGAAGGTTTGGGTATTAATCTTGGCTACTTGATTGTTCAAATATTAAACTTTGCCATTCTTTTTGTGGTAATTTATGCCTGGGCGGTAAAACCAATTGTAAAAATGCTGGAAAAACGGCGCGAATCGATTGCACAGGGTCTGGAAGATGCCCGCATCGCAGAAGAAGCACGCGCCAACGCAGAACGTGAAGCACAAAAAATTATCGCCGAATCTCAGATGAAGGCTGCCGATGTGGTACGCGAGTCCTCTGAAAGAGCCGAAACCGCTGCCCGTGAGATTCATGGTGATGCCGAAATAGAAATCGAAAAGTTACGCGCCTCTTCTCTGGTGGAAATTGAGCAGGAACGCGAACGCAGCCTGAGCGAGCTTCGCGGACAGATTGGTGCGCTGGCTATTGCTGCTGCCCAAAAGCTAATTGGCGAATCGCTGATCCAGGATGAAGCACGCCAGCATGCACTGTTGGATGAATTCTTCTCCGGCGTGAAATCCGGAAAGGTTGTTGTGTTGGATGGCGAAAAGCTCAGCGGTTCTTCTGCACAGGTAACCAGTGCCCTCCCGCTGACAACCCAGGAGCAGGATACCGTCCGGAATGATATTCTCAATTCCCTGGGCACTGGAGCTACGATCAGCTTCCGGGTTGATCCATCCATCCTCGGCGGGTTGATCGTCCAGGTGGGTGATCGGGTCATCGATGGCTCGGTTTCAGGCCAACTTCAGGAACTGCGACAGACCATTTAACAGGTTAATTTCAACTGCAGATATCGATGATCACCTGGGTGAAAATCTTGGCTGCCGTGATCATATCCTTGATGCTTACATGCTCGTTGGCTCCATGCATGTTGGGTTCAAAACCTGGCATCATGGCGCCAAAAGCAACCCCGCCTTCGATATCGTGGACATAGGTACCGCCACCCATGGATTCGCAGCCGCCCTTGTTACCTGTATACTTTTCATAGATTGCCAGGAGCGTTTGGACGAAGGGTGAATCGCAGGGAGTGTGATGCGATGGGTGTTGCTGGCCTTCCATCTTAATCCCCAGTTTGTTGAATTTGGCTTCGATGACATCATGACAGTTTTCTTTGGTGGCACAAATGGGTACCCGGCTGTCGAACCTGCCGGTGAAACCGGTCAATGTCTGGTCAAAGATATCGAAAGAAAGGGTAAGCGGCCCGGAAATCTCGTCTGATTGGGCGATACCGGCAGCTTTTCCATAAAAGTCACCATGAGGGAAAAGCTGGTTGAGCTGCTTGACGGCAGTAAAGCTCTCGCTTTCTGCAACAGGCATTCCGGCCAGCAAAGTAAGAAGTGCAGTGATGGCATTGCAGCCTTTTTCAGGCGTGGAAGCATGTTCCGGTTTTCCGTGAGCCGATATCCTGGTTTTACCATTTTCTTCTGCAAGTGTAAATTCGGCACCGGTCGACTGTTGCGCTTTGGCCAGGAACGGCAGGGTTTCAGCTACGGAGAGGCCTTCGATCACGGCTTCCGCCTGTTCTGGAACGATATTGATTGTATGTCCGCCGTGAACGCTGACGATGCGCGGCAAAACGGTGGATTCCTTCCAGGTTTTGCTGAAAGTTGGCTTCAAACCACCCTTTTCGGTATTGGTCACCGGGAACTCTCCATCCGGCGAGAAGGTACAAGGGGGCATCTTTTCGTGCTGCATGTAATAAGCTATGTCGGAGGACCCGGTTTCTTCGGCAGTCCCCAAGATCAGGCGGACGTTCGAACGAAGAGGGATTTTCATTTCCTTTACGGCCTGCATGGCCATAATGGCTGCCGCAGCCGGGCCTTTATTATCACTGGAACCACGCCCGTACAGCATACCATCCCTGACTATGGGGGTATAAGGCGGGGTATTCCAGCCTGATCCCTCTGCGACTACATCCAGATGGCAAAGAATGGCCAGAGAGGTTTCTTTTTCGTTCAAATCGGCGGTTCCTACCTGATTTTCCATGTTGCGGGTTTTGAAACCTATTTTCTGCAGAATAGACATCCCAACCGCAAGCGCTTCTGCCGGCCCTTTACCGTAAGGCATACCGGGAAGTTCTTCACTTCGCGCGCTGGGTACCGCAATCAGTTGCGATGTGATATCGATAAATTCCTGTTCACGATGTGAAAAATAGGTATTGATTTGATCCTGGTACATGAGGATTCTCCTTTTCTGAACTGGTGCTTTGTCAAGCCTGATGAAATTGCAATTTGGCCTGCCCAATGGACGTTTGACAAAGCTGAAAGTGTTTTGTTGTGGTTACTTTCAAATTTTTCATTGCTATTTGACAAAACACTAGTATAACCTTTTCCGGTATAAAAAGATGTAAGATCTGGCTGCGAGTTTTGGATCAAGCTGGAGGTGATGTAAAATCTTTTCGTGCACACAGCCAGCACTTGACCAGCACTTGACAATCTGCCGGCTTTTCCAAAATCCGTTACAATAAAAGTATGACAGGTTTTATTCATCAGACACTCAACGATTTGTTACGAGGTTATCCCGGAGCCTGTGAATTGAGCTCTGTTACCTCAAACCCGCTTGTTACCGGTATCACGTACGATTCACGCCAGATCGAGCCTGGTAATATTTTTGTTGCACTGGAAGGTAAAAATACGGACGGCCACCGATTTATCCGTACGGCTATTGAGCAGGGAGCAGCAGCAATAGCAGGATGCAAACCATTTACCGACCTGGATGTGCCTTACATTCGTGTAGCTGATCCTCGGCATCTGCTGGCTTATCTCTCGGCGGCTTTTTATAACTTCCCGGCACGAAAAATGTCCATGATCGGGGTGACCGGCACAGATGGTAAAACAACCACCACCAATTTGATTTATGAGATTCTTCTGAAAGCCGGTACCCAGGCTGGAATGATCTCCACAGTCAATGCGACGATAGGTGATGAGGTGATTGATACGGGTTTCCATGTCACCACCCCTGAAGCACCCGAGGTACAGCGTTACCTTTCCCGCATGCAATCGGCAGGCCTGACGCATGTGGTTTTGGAAACCACCTCACACGGGCTTGAACAACATCGGGTTTCATGCTGTGAATTCGATGTGGGGGTTATCACTAATATCACTCATGAACACCTTGATTACCACGGTTCGTACGAAGCGTATTGGAAAGCCAAGAGCCGGCTATTTACCGGGCTTGCTGAGACAGCCCCAAAATCTTTCGGTAACCCGCGCCTGGCAGTCCTTAATCTGGATGACAGATCGTATGAATATCTCAATAACCTCACCAGCGTGAATAAGATCACATATAGCTGCAAAGATCCGCAAGCCGATGTATTTGCCACAAATATTCAGCACAGCCCGAACGGCCTTCATTTCGATGTCAAAATCAGGGAGAATGTTTTTCCGATTCGATGCCTTTTGATTGGCGAACACAATGTATCCAACTGCCTGGCTGCTGCCGGCGCAGCATATTTTGGGTTGGGTATCGGGATTGATTCAATTGTCAGGGGAATAGAAAGCCTGAAAGGTATTCCAGGACGGATGGAGCTGATCGACCGCGGGCAGGATTTTATCGCAATTGTCGATTTTGCTCACACCCCCAATGCCTTGCTGCGCGCGCTGGAGGCTGCCCGGCAGCTTACCGCAGGAAGGATACTGGTGGTATTTGGCTCTGCCGGTCTGCGTGATCGGGAAAAGCGCCGTTTGATGGCGGAAATTGCTGTCCAATGGGCGGATATGACATACCTTACCGCCGAGGACCCTCGTACGGAAAGCCTGGATGACATCCTGGCGGAGATGGCGGATGCTGCTGAAAAAAGAGGGGGTATTGAAAGAGAAACCTTTTGGCGTGTTGCAGACCGCGGACAGGCCATCCTGCAGGCGGTAAAATCGGCCAGGCCGGGTGATGTGGTGATCGCCTGTGGGAAAGGGCATGAACAATCCATGTGTTTTGGAGAGGTTGAATATCCCTGGGATGACCGGGTGGCCATGCGCGCGGCATTGGCTCAACATTTGGGACTTGAGGGTCCGAAAATGCCCTATTTGCCCACGCGAAATTGAATCAATTCCCCGCTCTTGAGGGCGGGGATAAAGGGGTGGTGAAAAAGAATCTCAAATCGATTTCTCAAAAATCGGAAATGAAAAAAAGCATAATAAAATTCCACCCGGATGGGTGGAATTTTATTATGCTTATATACTTTAGCGTCTGCGGTCGCGGCTGTCATGCCTTGGACCGGAACTGCGATCATGATCACGGTTGTGGTCGCGGTCGCCCGATGATCGTCGATCACCGCTGCCGGGAGCTCCGCCGCGTGCTTTGCGGGAATCGCTGGCTACTGCTTCTTCGAGGGACCAGTCTTCCAAAACGGCCTGTCGTGAAAGGCGAATCTTGCCGCCTTCATCGATGCCGGTTACCATGACAGTGATCTCATCACCAATTCGGACAACATCTTCAACTTTATTAACGCGCATGGAATCCAACTGGGAGATGTGTACCATGCCGTCGACGTTGGGCAGAATTTCCACAAAGGCGCCAAAATCGGTGGTACGAACAACTTTTCCGGTATAAATACGCCCCAATTCAGGCGTCTCGGTGAGCGAGAGTACCATGTCACGCGCCAGAGCCTCGTTGGTGGCATTGTCGGCCGCAATGTAGACGGTGCCGTCATCCTGAATATCAATCGTGGTATGGGTTTCTTCCTGGATACTGCGGATGGTTTTACCGCCCGAACCGATGATTGCACCGATTTTGTCGACCGGTACCTTGACAGTTGTGATGCGCGGAACGTGTGGCTTCAGCTCAGGATTGGGCACTGGAATGACTGCCAGCATTTTGTCCATGATGGACATTCTGCCGCGTCGAGCCTGCGCCAGGGCTTCGGCCATGATCTGAGTGGTGATGCCTCGGATCTTGATATCCATTTGCAGGGCTGTGATGCCGGTGGTTGTACCGGCGACTTTGAAATCCATGTCGCCCAGATGATCTTCCATACCCATGATATCGGTTAGAATGGCATATTTTTCGCCTTCTTTGACCAGGCCCATCGCGATACCGGCCACAGGGGCCTTGATCGGTACGCCGGTATCCATCAAAGCCAGGGTCGATCCACAAACCGAAGCCATGGATGAAGAGCCGTTGGATGACATGATCTCGGAAACCAGCCGCATGGTATAGGGGAATTCGCTAACCGGTGGCAATACAGGCTCCAACGCCCGTTCCGCCAATGCGCCATGACCAATTTCGCGCCGTGATGAGCTGCGCAGAGACTTGGTTTCACCGGTTGCATAGGGCGGGAAATTGTAATGATGCATGTAGCGTTTGGTTTCGGTGGCAGTCAGGTTGTCCAGTTCCTGGGCTTCCTTGGGAGTGCCCAAAGTGGCCAGGGTGAGTGCCTGGGTTTCACCGCGGGTGAACAAGCCGGAACCATGAGCACGCGGGACAAGACCCACTTCGCACCAGATCGGACGAATTTCATCCAGCGCTCTGCCATCCGGTCGAGTAGATTGCTCGAGGATGCGTTTACGGATCACTGACCGTTCAATTTCATCAAAAGCCAGGCTCATGGTATCGGCTTTATCCGGATGATCCGCCGGGCTTCCTTCTGAATACTCGTTGATATATCTTACTTTTATTTCTTCCAGGGTATCATAGAATTGCGATTTGACGTAGGGTGTCTTGAAGAGTTCCCCAAGATCTTCGACAACACGATCATGAATATCATTGACCAAAGTTTCGTCAGTTGGGAACAACGGTACATCGCGTTTTGGTTTGCCGACTTCGGCAGTCATTTTTTCAATGGCATCGATGATGGGTTGGATCGACTGATGCCCGAAATCCAGGGCTTTCACCATGGTCTCTTCGGGGACCTCGTTGGCGCCGCATTCGACCATCAGGATGGCATCGCGGGTACCGGCAATGCGCAAGTCGAGATCGGATTTCTCTATTTGTGCGAAGGAAGGATTGACGATGAATTCACCATCGATCAGGCCGATGCGCGCTGCCCCAACAGGACCATCCCATGGGATATCAGAGATCATGAGGGCTGCAGATGCGCCATTGATGGCCAGGATGTCAAGTGGATTGACCATATCGGCAGACAGCGAGAACATAATCACTTGAACTTCGTTACGCATGTCTTTTGAAAAGAGAGGGCGAATGGGGCGGTCGGTCAACCGGGAGACCAGGATGGCCTCAGTGCTGGGACGTCCTTCACGGCGGAAGAACGAGCCGGGGATTTTTCCCGCTGCATACATTTTTTCTTCATATTCGACTGTCAATGGGAAGAAATCCTGGCTTTCTTTGGGTTCCTGGCCCATGGTTGCTGCTGCGAATATGACTGCGTCGCCAAGGCGCACAGTTACGGCTCCGCCGGCCTGGCCGGCGAGTTTGCCCGTCTCAAACGTCAGTGATTGACCGCCGATCTGGGCAGAAAATTGTTTTGTTTCTGGTTTCATTTGTGTTCACTTTCTTCCAGATGGAACAGGTCAGGGACTGAAAAAGAACGAGGACGGTTGTCCTTATCCGTTTTCAATTCCCGACCAATTGTCCACTTCTGGTGTAAAAAAATATGGTTATACCCCGATTATAAAAAAGGGTAAACAGGATCTTTTACCTGTCTACCCGGTTTTTTGATCAAGTTAGCGGCGGAGATTTAACTTCTCTGTGATAGATTTATATCGTCCAAAATCACGGCGCCGTATGTAGGCCAGCAGGCTGCGTCGCTGTCCAACCAGTTTGAGAAGCCCGCGCCTTGAGGACTCATCGTGTTTGTGAATGCGAAGATGCTCGGTCAACTGGTTGATTCGATGTGTCATAATGGCTATTTGCACTTCCGGTGAACCGGTATCTAAATCGTGCGTTTTGAAATCTTCAATAATCTTTTCTTTTTCTTCCTTGGTAATTGACATGACGTCTGCTTTCTCCTGATAAATTTTTGCAGGTCTCCATTTTTTCAGCCTGAGCCAAAAAAAGGACCAGTCAGAAATCACATTATACCAAATCTTTATCAGAGATGGAAGGTGTAAACAGCAAGGTTTTTCTATATAAATACTTTAGCGCCTGCCCTACATATTCCACAGCCAGGATTATTTGTTTTGAGCAGACAGCCATCCGGGTACAAGTGGGTGCCTTGCTGGATGTCGGTGTAATTCTGACAGGGGGATGCTGGCAAGATTTCGACATACTTCGGCAATCCGGCTGGCTGATGAGCCTTTGTTTTGAATGGGTGCCAGTTTGTATAATTGTTCCAGGTCGAAATAGGAGTGGACTTCTTTTCCGAGTGCGATCCCGATGAACACGACGGAAGAGACTTGGGTAATCAGGACTGCACAGTTGGCGATCATGTGATTAGTATTCCCGTCCCTGAAAATCATAGCAGAAGGCAAGCAGGAACGGATTTCCTCTTCGGCACGGCGGATATTTTCATTGGGATGCAGCTTGAAAATTACCTGGCGTCCGTTAGAAATTTGTTTAACCTTGTTCAAGAACCCCAACCGGTCATCGAACTTGCCGGTCTCGCGAATACTGGAAGTTGCTGCCAGGACGTAATCATGGTAAGGGAAGTCGTTTTGTAACGCTTCCTGGGCATTATCGAAGTTGGGGATACCAGTTACGACGATCTTTTCGGGTTTTACACCTTTTCGAATGAACAAGTCCTTATAGCCGGCTGAAGCGACGCAAAACAGATCATAGGCATCTGAGAGGCCGGTGGCAGCCGTGTTGGCGAGGAAGCGTGGTAGTTTCAGGTATTTGACCAGCGAAAAGGTTAAATCTTCTGGCTCGGTAATGCCCTCCTGAACCAATACAAGACGTTTGTTGCGGATATTGGATTGCACGATCAGGTCGGTGCAGGTCACTACCAGGTCGTATTCCTGCCGGCAGCCGCCTTCGTCAATCGGCAGATGTTCTTTTTCGAGAAATTGGAGGGTTGATTGGCGATGTTTTCCGCCGAGGATGGAATGTTTCAGCAACCTGGTTTTACCAAGCATATCAAGCGTGCCCCCGGTGTAAAATGGGGAAAAGAATCCATCAAACTCCGGCAGGCGGGATGCAATTTTATGCATCATTGTGGTTTGGTTGAGGGAACCGCAAATGAAAAGAGCTTTTTTTGTCATGGGTGATATTGAAGTAGTTATGATTGACTGAACTGAGGTAACGAACCTTCAGATAAAATATGGGATAATCGCGCATATCCTAGTTTTTTGTCCGGACTGGCGTTCCAACTGACCCACCCCAGCTTGCGCAGTACAAAACGGGGGATATATGAGATCAGAACCGATGTTCCGCTCAATCCTTTGCCCTGGAGCGGGATGGTGGAGTAATTTTCCAGGGCACGGCGCAGGTCAAGGGCGCTGTGGCCAATGAAAAGCGAGGACCCCTCGCCAATCATGGGGAGAATGTGGGCATCACTGTTGCCGACATGAGACATGGGGAGCTGCTGGCATTCATCTGCAACGGCCTGGTTGCGGCGTGTATAGACGAGGCCGCCATTGAAAGCTTCAACACCGACCAGGATTTTTGCAGCTTCAGGGTGATGCAACACACTGCGAATCATCTCAAAGCTGAGGCTGTCTACACCTTTTGCCATGGGGTGAGCGGCGATGCACAATCCGCCGCGTTCACCCACCCGCATTACAGTCTCGAACAAAGAAAGACCGGCCGAAATTGGCCGGTCAATGAAAAGGGCGAGAACATGCCCATCTATTGAGGATATTTCACAGCCCGGGATCACTTCCAGGTTATATTTAGGGGCCAGATCCAAGGCTTCTGGCACACCTTGCATCGAATCATGATCAGTAATTGCTAACACATTTAGTCGTGTAAAATCGGTTGCATATTTTAATATAGCTGAGATTGAAGCCGTACCGTCATAACTATACATACTGTGTATATGCAAATCGGCAAAACCCATGTTTCCTCCATGAATTCAGTATTTCTACTTAGAGGATAGCATGTGTGAATTAACATTTTTGGATGATCAGGTTAACGAACATTTAAATTTCGTTTGAGATTTTATTAACATAAGAGAAAGATATATCCGGCTTAACTCTCAGGAGGCGGTAAAACATTAACGGGTTTTTCCCAATTGGGCTACCTGATATCCGACTGCCTGCCCGCATCAAATAATAATGATCTCAGGACAGGTTGATATTCAACGGGTAAGCTACCCAATTTTTTGCGGACCAGCCGGGCTGTGTGGGGGGATGGATCACGCAGCAGGATTTGTCTTAAGAAGAAACTGGTTTCAGCCGGTGAGCGTTTGATAAAAGTTTCCAGTAATTCTTCCAATAATGTTGAACACTCCTGTGGGGTTGTCATGAATAACCCTGTGGCGAGTTTATAGAGGTTTGGAAGGTAGGCAAATTGTGTATCTTTAACACTTGCAATCATTGCCCGCAGACCGATCAACCTGGCCGGTGTTTCACCACTCCCCAACCATGTCTCCAGCTCCATTAACCATATTTGGGGCGCAGTGGCACGCAGTTCGGCACAGCCGGTGGCAAAAAGATCATCCAGCAGCGATGTTTCTTTTTCGGCCATTGCCCATTCGCTGACGTATTGCATCAATTTCTGTGGATCATCCATGGGCAGCAAAGCCAGAATGTGAACAGCCAGAGAGTGCAATTCAAGGTATTTTCCTTGCCGCAGAAGTTGAATTATTTCCATCGATTTGGCAGGATATGCCTGACATTTTGGTTTGATGGCCTGGATCAGTTTTTGGGAAAGGATCGGCGGAGTATGATAGCAAGGTTGTTGAATATTCCGATAGTTAATTTTCCCGGGGCGAAATGCCCCGTTGGCATATTTTTCCATTAAGTTGACCAGGCTGGCATAGAAACTGTCAACCTGGTCAAATTGACTGGTAAGCTGATTAATTTCAGCATTGAGCCGCTGAAGCTCGATGGCAGGCATTCCTGGAGATTAACCCTAATATGCTTTACTGATATATACTTTTTCTTTGGCAGGTTTTCCGCATACAATGCAGAATCCGCTTCCAGATTGATCCATAGGTATATTGCGAGTGGTCGCTTTCATATCTTCCTTGATCTTTGCTTCGCATGCCGGATCACCACACCACCACGAGTATGCCCATCCGTTTTGCACAATGTCAACAAGCTCATTGTAGTCGGTTGGCTCGTAGATGTGAGCGTCCCGGAAGCGAACAGCCTTTTCCAGCAGTGCATTTTGAATATCATCCAGCAGCAGACCCGCTTTTTCACTGACCTGGCTGAATGGTATGGCCGATTTACCTTGTTTTCCCGGCTGGTCACGGCGTGATGCGGTGGCGACTCCATTTTGTACGTCTTTGGGGCCAATCTCCAGTCGCAGGGGAACTCCGCGCATTTCCCAATCATTGAATTTGTAACCGGGCGTCATCTCTTCACGGGCATCCACCTTGATGCGAAAATTCTTGAGTTGACTCGCAAGCTGCTCGACAACGGGCATCACGATGGCTTTCTCATCGGGGTTGCGGTATATGGGGACGAGGACAATTTGAATTGGTGCCAGCCGCGGCGGAAGCACCAGACCCTGGTCGTCGCCGTGGGTCATAATAATCGCTCCAATAAACCGGGTTGATAACCCCCATGAAGTTGTCCAACAATATTCCAACACATTATTCTGATTGAGGTATTGTATTTCGAAAGCCTTGGCGAAATTTTGGCCTAAATCATGCGACGTCGCCGCCTGCAGTGCCTTGGTATCTCCCATCATTGCTTCGATTGAATAGGAATTTAACGCACCGGCGAATTTTTCAGATTGGCTTTTTCGTCCTTTCAGAACGGGGATGGCTGCCTCGTTGATTGCAAAATCAGAATAGATGTTCAACATTTGGATGGTTTCGGCATATCCTTCGTCATGGGTGGCGTGTGCAGTATGGCCTTCCTGCCAGTAAAACTCCATGGTACGCAGGAAGAGGCGGGTTCTCATTTCCCACCGCACCACATTTGCCCAT
>JAJFTV010000100.1 GCA_021372725.1 Chloroflexota bacterium
CATGAAGGAGCTTTACCAGCAAAATGTAGTCCTCAATGTGGATCAAGCCATCGTTGACAAATTTGATACCAACAAGCAAAAGGTAATCTTTCAGATCATCGATGAAGCTGCCAATAATTCACGAAAACATGCCCATGCCAGTCTTATCCAGATTAATCTTCTTCCCATGCCGCAGACGCCTGAAATCGGCCTTTTGGAAGTGATCGATAACGGGGTTGGGTTTGATCTCAAAGCAGTCAGTGGTTCCTATGAAACAAGCGGCAGTCTGGGCATGATCACCATACGGGAACGTGCTGAATTAATTAATGGGAGAAACAAAATAGAATCCATCCCGGGTAAAGGTACCTGTGTGCAAGTGGCCATACCCCTCACCGGTAGGGCGACTGATTTTCTGCATGGCGGAGTCCACATCCTATAATACGCAATGCCTCAATCAAACGGAATTTATTACACCATTTCAGGCAGGGGGATTTGTAGTTTCCCACCAGTTATTCTCATTCATGGCGCGGGAACGAACTATCAGATCTGGCCGTTCGAGATTCGCCGGTTAAATCGTTATCAAATCATCGCCCTGGATTTACCCGGACATGGCCATTCAGAAGGAACTGCCTGTCATTCCATTAAAGCCTATGCAGATCGCCTCATGACGTTTATGCACAGCCTTAAAATAGCAAAAGCCGTTCTGGTGGGACATGGTTTGGGTGGTGCCATTGCCTTGATGACAGCCATCCAACCATCCGAAGTGGCGGCCGGCGTTGGATTGGTATCCTCCGGAGCATTTTTGGGTGGTGAAACCGATATTGTGAGAGAACTCTCGACACCGTTTGGTCATTCACGCGGTTTGCAGTTGATCCAGGAAAAGGCTTTTGGCTCTCTCGCCAAACCGGATGGGATCAAGAATGTGATGCAAATGCTGACGAAAGTACGGCACAGTGTCCTTTATAGTGACTGGCGGGCTTGTGCCGATTTTGATCTACGTACGGAAATTCACCTGTTGAAAGCCCCCGTCTGGGCTGCAGTAGGGGATGAAGACAGAATAACCCCTCCTTCCTATTCAAGATATCTGGTCGATCAGATTTCTGACTCCACTTTACAGATCGTTCCCGGAGCCGGGCACATGATCCCTGCCGAGAACGGAGCAGAGCTTGTGTTGGGATTGCAGGCTTTTCTGGAACGCATCGAATTCAACCGGCGCATGGCAGGCATCTACGACACCTTCATCAGCAATGAATATTCCGGCAGCGGGAACAATTCGGGATCGTATCGATAAGAAATAAAAAGTCAGGATCTTTGCCAATTTCAAAGCATACTTCTGGTTTCTTAATTTAAGGCTTTTCCACAAATGGTCAATTAATCACCAGGTTCTCGGGCGGATGTTTCACGTGCCCTCCACAAGGGCAGGACAGCGACACCCGCCACGTTGTCATTCCGACCGAAGGGAGGAATCCGCCCAAGGGCATGGTTGCACATAACGCCAAATAATCACCGGCCCCCGGGCAGAATTTTTTACACCTCAATCAAGCAAACAGCACATACTGGCGCAAAAACCGTTCGGTTTTCTGTAAAAAGTCGATATTGGATTCAGCCTTGCGAAAGCCATGTCCCTCGCCATCATACTTGATGTAGATATATGGAACTCCGTTGCGCTGCAGCACCGCAACAATATCCTCGGACTGGTCAGGTGGAACGACCGGGTCTTCGGCACCCTGAAAGATGGCCAACGGGTCGCGGATTTTGTCAGCATGGAAAATGGGCGAAAATTCGCGGTACCGGGCGGCCGTTTCAGGCAGTGGGCCTACCATACTGTCGAGATACCGGGATTCGAACTTGTGTGTGTCCATGGCCAGGTTGAAAAGGTTGCTCACACCATACAGGTCGATGCCTGCCTTGAAAAGTCCTGGGTAGTGGATAAGCGCATTCAACACCAGGTAGCCGCCGGCGCTGCCTCCCATGATGGCCAGCCGGTTAACGTCGGCCAGTTTATGCTCTTTAAGGGCCTGTACCGCGCCTTGCATATCTTCGGTATCCACTTCACCCCAGCGCTGGCGCATGGAGCGCTGGTAGGCAAGGCCATAGCCCGAACTTCCCCGATAGTCCACATCCAAAAATGCATACCCGCGCGAGGTGAAATAATTGCGCATGGCATTATAAGATACTGCCACACCACCCGTAGGCCCACCGTGAACGTGCAGGATCGCCGGGGGCAATCCGCTGCCCGTGAAGTGAGGGTTGGCGGGTGGGTAGTAATGTCCAAAGACGGTCATTCCATCGGGGGCTTTCCAGGTTAGTAACTGCTGATCGGGCATCAAGCCGCGATCCAGGTTTTCTACACTACTGTAAGCAACCGTGGAGAGTTTTCCATCCCAACGCACGATGCGGGTAGGGATGTGCGGTGCTGAACCAATAAATGTAAATTTGTCCCCAACAGGTGATACCGAGAGTTGAGTAATGTTGGTGTATTCACCGGTGTCGATTTGCTTTGAAATCCCGCTTTCGATATCTACACGCCAAACGGTGGTGCGACCGGCGAAAATGTGCAGCGTGTACAGCTTTTTACTGTCAGGGGTCCAGCCGTAGGCATGCATACCCTGGCCCCAGGCATTGTAGGAATAATCAAACCCATCGCCTTTGAACCGTTTTTCTTTACCATTCTCAAGATCCAGCAAGACCAGGTCTTCCCATTCGCCGTTGCTGGCAATATAACTCATCCAGCGGCCGTCGGGAGAGAATTTTGGCTCCTTGACAGGTAAATCAGACAGCCGCACGATCACTTTTTTGTTCATCAATCTGAGGGGACTGCCGCCCATTGTGCCAAGCATGATGCGGGTTTCGTCCCACGGCATGTTCGGGTGATCCCATTCCACCCAGGCAATTCGTTTTCCATCCGGATGCCAGAC
>JAJFTV010000107.1 GCA_021372725.1 Chloroflexota bacterium
TGGCTGTGGTTGGGGTGGGCTTGCTATTGCGGCTGCCCAGCGATATGGTATAAGCGTGCTGGGAGTTACTCTCAGCGAACGCCAGGCTGAGTATGGAGCCGAACAATCTGCTCGCCTGGGGTTAAGCGACCGAGTGCGGATCGAGATGTGTGATTATCGAGATTTGAAACAAGAATCGTTCGATAAGATCGTCAGCGTTGGCATGTTTGAGCACGTCGGTCGAAATCACCTGCCGGAATACTTTTCGCATGCTTACCAGCTCCTCAAACCTGGCGGCTTGTTTCTCAATCACGGTATCTCGCGCCATTGCCAGCCAGCCGATCTGGCACTGCTCCAAGGACTAAATGGCCATGCAA
Source organism: Chloroflexota bacterium (assembly GCA_021372725.1). Taxonomy (GTDB): domain Bacteria; phylum Chloroflexota; class Anaerolineae; order Anaerolineales; family Anaerolineaceae; genus JAJFTV01. Next base: position 357 of record JAJFTV010000107.1, read on the forward strand.
AAAACACCTCGAACGGGCAAAGTTATTTCGAGCGCAAAGTACTCGGCGCAGGGTCCTTCTCCCAACGTTACATTTTTCCAGACGGCGAGCTAGTCCCAGTCAGCGAGGCAAATTTAATTGCGGAGACAGCGGGTTTCGAAGTGCGGGATGTAGAGAATTTGCGTGAGCATTACGCCCTAACCTTACGTCATTGGGTGCGCCGGTTGGAAGAACGGCAAGATGAGGCCGTACAATTGGTAGGCGAGCCGGTGTACCGGACCTGGCGATTGTACATGAGCTTCTGTGCGCTCGGTTTTGAAGCTGGACAAACCAATATCAACCAGACGCTCCTGGCAAAGCCGGTCAACGGCAAGGTCTGTCTACCAATGAGTCGGTCAGACCTATATGAAGGTTGTATTTAATGTGGAGTTAGTCAAAGGATCGATATACTATGCCCCCTGTCATGATAGTCACAGATAGTAGCGCTTATTTACCATCTGAATTAGTTGCCAGCCACCCGATTAGGGTCATCCCGCTCACCTTGAACTGGGATGGGCAGACATTTCGAGACGGTGTGGATATTGGGGCAGCTGAATTTTATTCCCGCCTCTGCCAATCAAGAACCATCCCGACAACTAGCCAGATCTCTGGTGGCGAAATCAGTAAAACCCTCCATGAACTGCTGGCTATGGGTTATGATGTGCTGTTCCTGCCAATCTCCAGCGGTATTTCTAGCACCTACCAGACAGCCGTCGGTACAATGACGAATTTCCCCAAAGGGCATGTAACCGTACTGGATACAAAGCTGGTTTCGATGGCTTTAGGTTTTCAGGTACTTGCAGCGGCGCGTGCGGCGGCAGCAGGAGCTAGTCTGAGTGAGTGTACACAAGTTGCGCACAAGGCTTACGGACAAATCGGTGTGTATTTTTCGGTTGACACCCTCAAATACCTCGCAGCAGGTGGTCGTATCAACAGCGCCAAGCGGTTGTTAGGAACAGCATTGAACATAAAGCCTGTTCTTACAATCTGTGACGGTAAGATTGAACTGGTTGGGAGCGTGCGTACAAGCCGCAAAGCAATCGAGAGTATGCTAAATTTGGTGGAAGGGGGTATTGATGGACGCGCTCCGGTGCGGATTTCTGTGTTTCATGCTCTGGCTCGTGAGACGGCCGAACAGGTGTCAGAAACTGCCCGTCTCCGTTTTTCACCTGTCGAGTGCATCCTGTCTGAAATTAGCCCGGTAGTTGGTACGCATGTCGGCCCTGGTACGGTTGCTATCGCTTATCAGGCAGGAGGGTAGAGATCTCAATAAGTTGCTCCATTTCTTTGGGGTAGCTTGTTATTCTATTGTCTTTTCAGGTTTGAATCCGACTAGGTTGACCGCCATCTTCCTTCTCCTGTAAGGAGTGCTCTTCATCAAGAAGGGCTCTCTGATTTTTTAATGTGTTATCTTGACTGAATATCATATGGCTTTATAATTACATAAATATATGCTTATATAACAATCGAGGATAATATGTTTAGCATTAACAACAAGACAACCTTATTTACCAAGGCAAAACTTATTCGCGGTTTTGGCGACCCGTCCAGACTTTCGATTCTGGAGACGTTACTTGATGGTCCCAGGAAAGTCAATGAAATCGTCCAAGCCACGGGGTTAAGCCAACCCAACGTTTCCAGCCACCTGAGCTGCCTGCGCGACTGTGGTTTGGTAAGTACCCAACAGCAGGGTAAGTTTGTGATTTACCAGTTGAGCGACCCGCGTGTCAACGAGATCCTAAACCTGACCAGTAGTCTGCTAGCCGATGTCGCGCGCGGTGTGTACGAATGCACCCGCTATGATCCAGAAACCGAATTACCGGTTGATTTACCGAAGGAGTGAGATGATGACAAATTTGAGGACAATGGATGTACCTGTTCAAGGGATGGATTGCACTGAATGAACCATGCACGTCCAGCGCGCGATCCAAGAACTTCCCGGAGTAAAGTCTGTGAATGTCTTATTGGCGGCTGAAAAAGCGACCATCCATTTCGACCCAGCCCTGGTCGATCTCCCCATGATCCGCAGCGCCGTTGCCGGGGTCGGATACAAAGTCCCTGAAAGCGCACCTAATCCAGCGCCGACGTCTCGTACCCTCCAGGACTTTACCCGGCCGGTTCTCACCGTGTTTGGAATCGTCTTCGGTGTGGTCCTGTTCGTGGTCGTGTTCGGCGAATGGTTGGGCTGGTTCGAAAAGATCACCGAGTTGGTTCCCTGGCCGATCGGTTTCGCATTGGTGCTTGTATTTGGTTACCCAGTTTTCAAAAATGTGATCCAGGCCACCCTGCGTCGGCAGGTCATTTCGCATACCCTGATGACCGTTGGCGTCATCGCTGCATTGGCCGTCGGTGAGTGGGCCACCGCGGCTGTGGTCGTCTTCTTCATGCGGGTGGGCGATTATGCAGAAAAGTTTACCACGGACCGCGCCCGCAAAGCCGTTCGCGACCTGACCGCCATGGCCCCGCAAACCGCCCGGCTGGAACGGGATGGCAGCGAAGTTGAAGTGCCGGTCAGCGAAGTACAGCCAGGCGATGTGGTCATCGTTCGTCCCGGAGAGAATATCCCGGTGGACGGGGTGGTTCTGGATGGGCAGGCGACCATCAACCAGGCCGCCATTACCGGCGAGTCGATGCCAGTCGAAGCCATCCAGGGCGCGAAGGTCTTCGCCGCGACCATCGCTGAGATGGGCAGCCTGCGGATAAAAACGTCATTAGTTGGGCCAGACACGACCTTTGGGCGAGTGGTTCGCATGGTTGAGGAAGCCGAAGCCAATCGTGCTGAAGTGCAGCGGATTGGTGACAAGTTTGCAACGTATTATTTGCCGGCCGTATTAGTGATAGCAGCAATCACATTCCTGGTCAGCCGCAATCCGCTGTCGACGGCAGCGGTGCTGCTGGTTGCCTGCTCCTGCTCATTCGCCCTGGCTACGCCGATTGCCATGCTGGCCTCCATCGGCGCGGCGGCGAAACACGCCCTGCTGATCAAGGGCGGCCGTTACATCGAACTGTTAGCCAAAGCCGATACGGTGTTAATTGATAAGACCGGCACGCTCACCACCGGTAAACCGCGCCTGACGGATGTGGTCCGCCTGAATGGGTTGAGCGAGGAACGTCTGCTCACTCTGGCTGCTTCGGCGGAACGCTATTCTGAACATCCCCTGGCGGAGGCGGTGCGTCAGGCAGCGCGTGACAAAGCCTTGCCTATGTTCGATCCCCAAGAGTTTGTGGCAGAGCCAGGCCGCGGCGTGCGGGCTCGCGTTGATGAAACGCTGGTGGAAGTGGGCAGCTGGCGCATCCTGGGGGATCAACCCCTCCCTGCTGCAGCAGCTGAGCTGGAAAAGCAAGGCAAAACGCTGCTCTTTGTCCGCGCCAATCAGGAACTGGCTGGAATACTGGCAGCATCCGATACGTTGCGCCCCGAAACGCCAGCAGCTCTGGCGGAGTTGAAACGTTTGGGCGTTCGAAAAATCGAGTTATTGACCGGTGACAATGAGCGTACAGCAGCAGCCATTGCCGGTCAATTAGGGATTGATTTTCGCGCTAACCTGCTCCCGGAAGATAAAATTCGCATCGTAAAAGAATATCAGGAGCAGAAGCATATTGTCGTCATGGTGGGTGATGGTGTGAATGATGCGCCAGCTCTTGCCCAAGCCAATGTAGGCATTGCGATGGGAGCTAACGGAACGGATGTGGCGATTGAAGCGGCGCACATTGCATTGATGCGTGAGGACTGGGCTCTACTTCCCCGTGCCTTTCAGATTGCTCAACGAACAATGAGGGTGGTGAAAATGAACCTGGGTTTTACGATGATCTACAACATCATAGGTTTGACACTGGCGGCGTTTGGATTCCTACCCCCTATTCTGGCAGCTGCGGCTCAGTCGTTGCCTGATTTGGGTATCCTCGGAAATTCCTCCAGGTTGCTACGCCAGAAGTGATAGAAAATAATATAAAAACCATCACCACTTACAATATCATAAGTGGGATGGTATCTTTATGGGAGTACCGGATAAGATCTTTATAATCGACCATGAAACCACAACCACCCCTCAAGCTTTAGCTTTTACTAGGGTAGGCTGGTTACATAACTATAATAACCAGGGTGGGGAGCCGAAATGTCAGCTCCCCACCCTGGTTGTCTAGGGGCTTGATACGTTACCGCGTTGAGAGACCAATTTGTGTATTCATCCATCCAAGATAATTTCCAGGATAGAACCGCAGAAATACTTCTAATGATGGGCATATATTTACCTCGCCCTGGTTAGAACTTGTCTAAACTTACACCCATACGCGGCCGGCTTACCCACCATCGTCCAGGATAATCTTTCAACCGTATTCCACCAAATACCTGGCACTTCATACAACTTCGCGCCGGCTACATCCTTTGGGATATCTGGATCAGAGGCAGTACCACGAGCAAGAAACCCATCTGGATGAATCCCAACTTCGGTATAAACGAATGAATAGATTGGACCCAGAGTGACTAGTGATAGCATCATTCCCCAACCACACCGGGAGGGCTCAACTGTTTTTGCAGCATCAATCCGGTCGGCAATAAAATCGAAGTAGGTCATCCCCTTTGGCATCTGGGGAACCTGCATTGGTTGGTTGCCCTTGTAGGCAATAAACATGATACTGGAGCAAATCGCTAGGATAACCACGGTTTTGATAAGACTCCCAATCAATTTAAGAACCATTCCGATGAATTTCATTTTCTCCTTCATTTCCTTTATCTATCTGATACTGATCTTCTGGTCGGGCTCCCTCTCGTAGGACCCGGTTATAACGAATTTCCTCCCGATACATTCGGTCAAGTGCAACCTCAATCACATCGCTTTCACTTCGTCCCATCACGCTTGCCATTGCTCTTAATTGACTCACACCTTCTAGACTTATTCGAAAAGACCGTACTGGCTTGCTTGCAGAATTTGTTTTCGGCATTTCAACCTCTAGTTTTTCTAAATAGTAATACTAGAGTATACTTTTGTCAATAATGAAAACGGTATCCTTGCCAGAAAAACTACTGAAGCCCATAATTGAAATAATCTAATTGTCCCCTTTGCCATGTTTTTCCGTCTTACATATAGAGCTCAAAATTACTAA
>JAJFTV010000134.1 GCA_021372725.1 Chloroflexota bacterium
GCCATTGACAACTTCAGAAATCCCATCCTCTGGCGACTCGCAATATAACTCGATGTTGTTCCCTTCCGGATCATCCAGGTAAGTGGTTTTGGTCATCACATGATCCGTTGGGTAATTGGGCCAGCGCAGGGTGAAAAGGCGAGCAACCACTCGGGCCAGCTCGCGGCGGTTGGGGAAAAGAATGGCAAAATGATAGATACCGGTCACACCGCGATATCGCCGGCCGTTGGGAATCTCGGTCATTCGGACGATATCTTCTCCCGCCACGCCCAACCCGGCGCTTTTGCTGTTCCGCCAGTTCAACCTCAAACCCAGCACATTTTGATAAAAAGGGAGCTGACGTTCGATATCGGCCACCTTGAGATGAACATATCCAGGCCGGGTATTCGGGTGGATCCGCTGAGAGGCAATAGCAATCGGCTGAGGGACAATCATGGATTACTCCTTTGAACCTGTTTGAACCTGTTGGAGAGCATTTTCCGGCTGAAAAGAATTACCGGTTACAAAGATATAGGATTCAACGATCAACTGAAAAACTACCTCCAGCTCTTCTTGATCCAATGGGGTATAAAGCATGACCATCCCATCAATGCCAATATAACTGGCGATTGGGTGCGGCTCAGCCCAGCCTTTTTCCACAGCCTCACGGGCGCGTTCCGGTGGTAACGAAAGATGCAGGCTACCATCGGGATGGATGTGGGCAAATTCGCGCCCGCTTACGATCACCTCAGGGTGTGCCAGCGGCATATCCTCATCCAACCACAGCGCGCGCGCTCCCGGAACCGAGATGATCGTGGGACGGTTTTGGACCATAGGCAAAGTGAAAGACCGCCGGAACAGTTCATCGTTAATCGCCGCTACGGGTCGGATGCCAATTTGAGCGTGCGGCATGCCCTGACTGGTTGCCGGTCTGGCGCGTTTACGTTCGGGAAGTCCGTTAAGGTAATCTGAATTCATTTTGACCTCTTGTTCATTTTTCAATCTTCCTCAGCAGTCAATTGCTGCAATGCTTTTTCGAATGCTTCGTAAGGCTGGGCTCCTACGATTGCGTAACGGTTGTTCAAGACATACGTTGGCACGCCCGTAATTCCCAGCGCGTAGGCTTCTTCGATTTGCCCGGCAACGGTAAGGGTGTACCGGCCCGCAGTCACCTGGCGTTCCAAATCGTCAGCGTTCAATCCAGCCTCCTCGGCTGCCGCCCGCAGAACTTCCCACCGTCCAATGTCCTGCCCTTCGCCATAGTATTTTTGAAAGACGATCCGGTGAAATTCCTGGCCTTTTCCGTGTTCCCGCGCATATTCGGTGGCCTCGTGGGCTATCCGCGTGTTGGGAATCCGGTCAGGGCTGACCATCTCCATCCCGTTTGCGCGGGCCATCTGGTGCAATCTCTCCATCGCCATCGAGGCCCGTGCTCGCAAGTTGTCAGGCAAATCCATTCCTTCCGGCGGAGTGTCCGGCCTTAGAAAGAATGGCCGCCAGGAAACTTCCACGTTGCGTTCTGCTTTCAATTTCTCGACCACACCCTGGCCGACATAACACCACGGTCAAACATAATCCGAGTAAATCGTGAGTTGTTTCGCTATGCCGTCATTCATAAATAAGGTTTCCTTTCAATCGAGTCCACGAATTAGAGGGGAACCGCCGCCAGCCTTCCATACACCACAAACATCGCCAGACTTAGCAGCACCAAATTAAAGAGGATCATGGGCAGCTCCTTCCTGCGAAGGTGCGTAGATATGGCGCCACCCATATTCACTGCCAGGCCGCCGGCCGCAAGCGGGGTGAGCCAGGGCAGAATACCCGTCAGGGCCGGAACAACAATTCCGATCGCTCCGAGTACTTCAAGACTCCCAATTCCTCGAATTGCGCCCGGAGTGAAGTCGTTGACATATCCCATTTGTCCTGCCAGCTTATCATATGGCTGCACCAGTTTTGATAAACCAGATCCAATGAAAATCAGCGCCAGTATGATTTGTGCGACCCAAACCGCCGTATTCATGTTCCCTCGCTTATTTACAATCCTACAAGCCCATCCAGGCCAATACTGCCCGCACCGGTGAATACCAGAGCCAGAGAGACCGCCAGCAGAA
>JAJFTV010000140.1 GCA_021372725.1 Chloroflexota bacterium
AAATGACATGCGAGATTCGCTCAGGTATCCCGCAGTCGGGGTGGCATTGATCATTCATAAAGGGGATCAGGTGCTGCTGATCCGCAGAGTCAATTCTCATGGCGCCGGTACGTGGGCAACCCCCGGCGGGCATCTGGAATACGGTGAAACATTCGAAGAGTGCGCCATACGCGAAACAATGGAAGAAACACAGGTTGTGGTGGGTGACGTGCGGTACAAGGCGGTCACCAATGACTTCTTTGAGACGGAAGGCAAGCATTACATCACGATATGGATGGAAGGGCAATACGTCAGCGGGGAACCGGTGGCCCAGGAGGATGAACTGTCGGAGCTGGACTGGTATACATGGGATAACCTGCCTGAGCCGCTCTTCCTGCCGCTGAGTAACCTGCTCAGCGGGCAGAACCGCTACCCGTAAGTTCGTTTGGCGGACTCCTCACTTCGTTCGGAGTGACAACACACTGGAGGATCCCCCTTTTGTGACATGGTGAGCGGAGCGAACCATCCGCCCGGGTGTGAATTCCATCATTAACCGGTTATGGGCTTACACACCCTTGCGGATCTATTTTTCGTGGTTGATAAAGTCAGTCACTGAATAAGAGTGGGGCTATTCCTCCGGTGGATCAGCCAGCCAAGTACTGCACAGGCTGCCAGAAGCACAATCGTGGAAATCAATCCACCTTCCGGGCCGAAATTACCGCCGGTGATGATGTCCGGGCCATCTTCAACCAGCATCCACAGGGAAGGGCTTTGCAAAAGGTTTCCGCTGACCGGAAAGCCAAACAGACTGCCCTGGGCCCAGTTCCAGGCACTGTGCAGACCGCAGGCCCCCCAGATTCCGCCCTCCCACAATACAAGTAGTGCGAACATCAAGCCGGCCAGAGCGATATTTACCGTCGAAAGCAGCGATACATCCGGATTGAGCAGATGCAGCAAGGCAAATATTATGGAGGAAATCAACAGAGCCAGCCATGTTGATTTGCGGGCCCCGATGACCGGCATCAGCCAGCCGCGCATGACCATTTCTTCGAGCGAGCTTTGCAGAATCCAACCTGGCAGGGCGATCAACACGGCAATGATTAGAACAGGCAGTGAGGAATCCTGGGAGCGGGTATTGAGATAACCCGGCAGCGCAATCAGAAGAACCACCACAGTGAAAAGTATGGTTCCGGCAGCCAACCCGCGCAGAAATTTTTTCAGAGCGGCGGGTCTTTCAAAACCGAGGGTGCGGATGGATCTTTTTTCCACCAGTAAAAGCCACAATATCAGGAGTATACCGGTGGGCAGCAGGGTGACGGCAAAGAAGATCAACAGATACAAGGCAGATCCGATTGGGGTGAGCGTGGAAGGTATCCAGCCCAAACCCAGCAGGATCACGTAGGGGATGGCACCAATAAACTGTCCTCCAAAAATAAAAACGACAGCCAGTATCACCGCCAGCCATACCGGTGGAAGCCACTGGCTGGTGCGCGCCAGCTCGAAGATAGGATTATTGGATTTAAAAATCTTTGAGAACATGTTGGGTCGTTTCTGTATGGAATGTAATTATTATATATTATGCCTGATTTTATTTTTTTTGTTTTATTCGTTGCATCCCCTGTCGGGTTTTCGTATAATGAATTTATAATTCAATTCCAATCGTGACAAGGGAGATATCCATGCTGAAGGAATTCAAGGAATTTATTCAACGCGGAAATATGATTGACCTGGCAGTAGGTATTGTCATTGGGGCTGCCTTTACAGCCATCGTCAATTCACTGGTCAAAGATATTATTATGCCGCCCCTTGGCTTGCTGCTGAGTGGTGTCGATTTCAGCAATCTTTTCATTCTTTTGAGGCAGGGTACGCCGGCCGGTCCTTATGCAAACCTGGCCGATGCCCAGGCAGCCGCGGCGGTAACCATCAATATTGGCCTTTTTATTAATGCAATCATCAGCTTTCTGATTGTCTCATTGGCAGTATTTTTCGTAGTCAAGGCAATCAATCGCCTGCAGCGCAAGGAAGAAGCCAAACCGGCTGTCCCGACCACAAAAGAGTGCCCGTTCTGCTTCACCGAGATACCGATCAAGGCACAGCGCTGTCCGCATTGCACAAGTCAACTTGGGTAATATGAAAACGTGATGCGTTCGGTTTTCTGCCACACGAATCTCGATCTGTCACAAGTCATCACGATTGACAGACGTTGTAGGGTGCGTTCGGTTTTTGAACGCACCGCACTGCTTTTTTCAAAGCCATGTCCGATATTACCCGTCTGAAGATCATCAGCCTGCTTTCCCAACAGGAATTATCGGTAGAGCAATTGGCTGAGATGCTGGGACTGAAATCCCCAACGGTATCGCACCATCTTGCTGTGTTGGTGAAAGCCGGTCTGGTGAGTGCCCGCCCGGACAGCTATTACAATATTTATCGTTTTGAAAATGAGCAGCTTGAAAAGATGTCCGCGCGCCTGTTGGCCAGCGAAACCCTGCCATCGGTTGCCGCAGAGGTGGACATGGATGCCTACGACAAAAAAGTGATCCGGAATTACAGCAATCCGGATGGCAGCCTAAAAGCATTGCCGTCCCAGCGAAAGAAGATGATTGTCATTCTGAATTATGTTGCCTCTTCATTCAAACCGGGTATCCGCTATACCGAAAAACAGGTCAACGAAATACTTGCCCGCTTTCATGAAGACTTTGTGAGTTTACGGCGGGATTTGATTGATATTGGCAAACTAAAAAGAGACAAGGACGGCTCCGGGTACTGGCTGAACGAAACGAAGCAGTAGAATAATCCTCAGAAAATTTATACCAGCCTTACGGATAATGTCTCATTCATGTCCGCTGCCATAAAAATCGACGTTGGATGTAATTTCAATCACGCATTTACCAGGACTTTCTTGTACAATAAGGACAACCGTTTCATCAGGGGAGATACACCATGGATGTCGATAAACGACTCTGGTTTCCAGCAGGCATTCTTGTATTGGCTGTTCTGGCCTGCTCCATGCCGGGAAATATCAGTACCGGGGACCGGATCAGAACGCAAATTGCCCTTACCCAGGCCGCCTATCCCGGTAGCAGCCCCACCATTCAGGAAATTCTTGCGGATTTCACGCAGACAATCACGACAGAACCCATCCATACCCTGACGCCCTCTGCTGTACCCACTAAAACCGAAACACCTGCCCCCACCCTCACCGAAACCCTGGCTGAAGATCATTCTGCGGCAGATTGCAATATCGCCACCTTTATAAAAGATGTCAGTGTGCCTGATGGAACGAAATTTTCAGCGGGCGAGAGTTTTGTAAAAACCTGGCGATTAAAGAATATCGGGTCCTGCACCTGGACTACCGCTTACGCAGTGGTCTTTGTCAGCGGTGAGCAAATGGGCGGACCTGAGGATTTGAACTTCACCCAGAATGTTGCCCCTGGTGAAACGGTGGATGTATCCATCAACCTGACCGCACCGAATGCCACAGGTGATTACCGCGGCAATTGGAAAATCCGTTCTTCAGACGGTGTGGTGTTTGGTTTGACCACCGGCAAGGCGTTTTATGTCGAGATAACCGTCAAGCCTTGACGGTTATCTCTATTTATCGCCCGCCGTCCAGATGCATTCTTTCCAGCAGTTCTTTGGGTAGAATTTCGCGATAGAGTGCAAATTCCAGATCTTCAATCGTATCCAGATCGAAAGAAATGGAGGGCAGGTTGAGACTGACGATCTCAATATTTCTGTAGCGGGCAGCAGAGACATGCTTAAGGTATGAACCTTCGCCGAAGAGAAACGGGATACAATCCGGCGGGTTCAACAGCAGGGCATTCGTACCGGTCTTGTGGTGATCGGAGACAATGCAAATGGAGTTTTCACGACTGCCTGCATGGGCCAGGATTTCCAGTTCCGCTTTACGGAGGGAGGGTAAATCTCCATGCAGGACCAGCAGACTGCCTGCTCCGTTTCTGACAGCATGAACAGCAGCGGTTTCAAGCGCCGCGTTGATTCCCCCCACCGGTTCCTCGACAAATTCGACTCCGCATTTGATAGCGAAGCGGTGCATTTCCCTGCCACTGCTGACGATGAGCAGATGTTCTATGGCGGGAACCGATTTGCATATAGTGAGTGTATTCTCAGCCAGGCTGCGGTTGAGCAAAATGCGCTGTTCGACCGACAGCCTGTCAGCCAGGCGCGATTTGCCATAAGAAAATGGCTTGACAGGAATTATGCCCCACAGAGACATTTTCGTTCATCTTTCTGCTTCAGGGCGAAATCCAAAACCGCGGCCGCGAGTTCAGCTTGTTTTTCGGTCGATGTCATCAGGGTATCGGTCGCGAGGCAGGATATTCCCAACCCATTGATTCCATCAGCCAGGTCATCATCCACCGTATCGATCACAAACCCCGTGAGAATATCCTGGTAATGTGCAGCGACATTCAGGGCGGAAGGTAAAACACCCAGTTCGGCATACATTTTTGCTGCCGGGCCTTTCACGGTCTTGCCCGCGATAATGGGTGACATGCCAATCACTTTTTTAGCCATCACCGCTTCACGAACCCCGGCAAGCATCAGAATGGGATCCAGACTCACCCACGGGTTGGAGGGACATAATACGATCACATCGGCATTATGGATAGCTTGTATAGCCTCACCGGTGGCATGGGCTATGGTATGGCCTGGAAATTCGAACCCTTTCACGGTTGGTTCACAGCGGTGTTGAACAAAATATTCCTGAAAACCCAATTTTCCAAATTCCACGGTGTCCACAATGGTGGGCACAGGGTCATCCGACATGGGCAGCACCACCGCTTCGATACCCCACTGGTGACATAATGCCCGGGTAACTCGCGTAAGGGTCTCTCCGTTTTCAAGCTGCCGGGTACGTTCCAGGTGCGTCAGGCGATCCTTGTCGCCAATGTTGAACCAATCGGGCAGGCCCTGGTTTCGGATTTGCTGCATGAATTCCCAGGTTTCATCTTTCCGCCCCCAGCCGGTGGAGGGGTTGCCGAGACCTGCCAGGGTATAACAAACGGTATCCAGATCAGGGCTGATCTTCATTCCCAGGTGTTCAAAATCATCACCGGTGTTGACAATTACCGTCAAGGCGGAGGGTGGCTCAATCACCTGAGCAAGACCGTTTGCCAGACGGGCTCCACCCACGCCGCCGGCCAGCGCCGTAACCTTAACAGCCCGGAATTTGGATGGAGGTTTCATCTCCCGATCCTGTTTCATGATTCATATCATACCAGTTTTTACCCCATATCATGTTCGGGGATAACTTCTACAAGTGAAGTTGAAGATTATTTTTTGGGGATTTATTCTAAACCGGTTTTGTGACAGGCGGGCTGCGTTTGGACAACGTCTCTTTCATCCGAAATGCAAACACCAGTGAAGCCATGATACCGGCTGCTGCGATAAAAATGGTGGTCTGTGAAAGGGCAAAAACCTCCGCCACACTCCCGATTGCAAGCGGCCCTCCGGTTCCGCCTGCATCACCCAGAAAACGCCAGAAGCCCAGAAATTCCCCTCTATATTCTTCCGGAGCCAGGTCAGCCCCCAGGGTTAGCATAGCGCCGGCCCCCAAACCGTTGCCAAAACCGATCAGAAGACTGACCCACAGCAGGCTGCTGTAGCTGGTGGCAATGGGGATCAACGCAATACCAATCGAGAGCAGCAATGAACTGGAGATGATTGAAACCTTCCGCCCAAGCCAATCCATGATAAAACCGGCCGGGATGAACAGCGTCATATCCACTGCGGAGGATAGGCTCATGATTAAACCGATTGACTGCACATCCAGATGCAACACATCGGCTGCGTAAAGCGGGATGATGATGCTGGGGCCGGAACGGACCATCTGCATGAACAGATATCCGGTTCCTGCCCAGGTGACCATGCCCCATTCATCACCAAAAATGGCTTTTAAACCCTTGAGATTGAGATGCCGTTTTTCACCGGTTTCGCCTGTTTCAGGTTCAACCTTTGGCATGAAGACGGCATTGGCAATCAAGGCCGCCAGAAAGGCCACACCAAAGAAAAGGAAGGGTACTCTCAAGCCGTAGGCACCCGCTATGGCACCCCCGACCACCGGGCCAATAAAATTGCCAATCCGAAATACCCCGCCAAGAATACCGATAGCCCGTCCGCGGTGTTCCACCGGGATTGCACCGACCATCCAGGTATGGCGGGTAACGGTATACAGTGACGTACCAAAACCAGCCAGGAACAGATATAGAAAGGCATCAAAGATGGAGACAGACCAGAACAGCGCGGTGGTCGATATTCCTGCCATGAGGATGCCAATGATCATGGCGCGCTTAATCCCCAACCGACGGATCATCATGCCAGCCGGGATATCCCCTACCAGCATGCCAATTTTATCCGCACTGAGCAGGAGGCCAATGATGGTATAGGGAACATCAAAATCACTGGCGAACAGCGGCAAAACAGGAATAAGAAGGCTGCGGGCGATTGAAAAAATGGTCGATGGGAGATATAAGGGCAGTATCAGGGAAGAAATGGTCTTGGAGATCGAATTCGAGTGAGGTTCAGTACCCAGTTTTTCATCTGTGGGAGGGAGCATAGGCAGTAATTGTATCGCATTTTTTATAAGACATTATGGCATGGAGCCTGTCTTGCATGAACCCGTAAAAGTCGTTACAATCCTGAAAAAGGAGACCATTTTATGAATAACAAAATCCTTTCAGAAACTTCAAAACCGTTTCTCCAATTTCTCGAAACCTGGCAAAACGAGCTGCCCAGGTACAATCTTGTTGATGTCATTTCTCATCCGGAAAGGGTTGCGATATTATCGATGGATATGGTCAATGGTTTTTGTAAGGCAGGCGCATTGGCCAGTCCGCGCGTCAATGCCCTGATTCCAAATATTTGTGCATTGTTTACAACTGCCTGGGAAAATGGAGTCCGCCATATCATTTTGACACAGGATACCCATGATCCGGATGCCATTGAATTTGAGGCATTTGCCCCGCACTGTGTACGCGGCACAACCGAAGCCGAGACGATCATCGAATTCAAGGAATTGCCATTCTTTGACCGGATGGTCATTTTTGAGAAGAACTCCATTTCCTCCAACATCAACACCGGTTTGAATGTCTGGATTGAAAGTCATCCGGAGGTGGATACCTGGCTGCTGGTGGGAAATTGCACAGACATTTGCGTTTACCAGTCCGCACTGTTTCTCCGGCTGCAGGCCAATGAGCTGCGTCTCCGGCGACGGGTCATTGTTGCCCAGGAGTGTGTGAATACCTATGATTTACCTGTCGAAACGGCCAAGGCTCTTAACATAATGCCGCATGATGGAGATTTCTTCCATACGACATTCCTCTATCACATGGCTTTGAATGGGGTGGAGGTTGTTCAGGGGTTTCAGCGGTAACTTGATGTTATACTTTAGCGCGCCAACCTCTTTCCTGTGTGGAGAATATCAGCCTTATGGATCCATCTGACCCAGCTACGATCCTGGTCAACGAATCTTTCCAACGGTACCAATCCGACCGGGCAGCTCATTGGGACGTTCAGGCGCGCCGGATGCGTTCGTGGAAGAGTGCCGGGAGGTATTATCATACCCGGCTGGAGCAGATTTACCGCTTTTTGATCCCTGAAGGCACGCGGGTGCTCGAAGTAGGCTGCGCCACCGGCGATTTACTGGCTGCGCTCAAACCGTCGCGGGGTGTGGGCATTGATTTCTCGACGGAAATGATACGCATTGCCCGCCAGCAGTATCCAGGGTTGTGTTTCATCCAGGCTGATATTCACGAGCTTGTGCTCGATGAAAAATTCGATTTCATCATCCTTTCCGATACGTTGAATGATCTATGGGATGTGCAACTGGCCTTCAAAAAAATTACCCCGCTTTGTACCGCTTCCACACGGATCTTGATTAACTGCTACAACAAGCTGTGGGAACTTCCATTGCAGGCAGCCCGGGCGTTGAAGCTGGCCACTCCCAACCTCCATCAAAATTGGCTGACGGGGGATGACGTAAAAAACCTGCTTTACCTGGAAGGTTTTGAAACGATACGAAATTGGAAAGAGGTATTCTGCCCGGTTAATATCCCGCTGCTGGCCTCTTTCTGCAATCGTTTTCTGGTTCGATTATGGCCATTCAACGGCCTGGCATTGACCAATTTCACCATGGCGCGCCCGGCTCCACAGACTATCCATCACCCACAGCCGACAGTTTCCGTCATTATTCCTGCCCGCAATGAAGCCGGAAATATTCCGGCAATTTTTCGGCGCACACCGGAGATGGGCGCCGGAACAGAATTGGTCTTTGTGGAAGGCGGATCTACGGATAATACCCGTATGACCATTGAACAGTCGATAAAAGAACATCCAGATCGCAAAGCAGTTCTGTTACAGCAGGATGGCAAGGGAAAAGGTGACGCCGTTCGCAAGGGATTTGCGAATGCCAGCGGTGACATCCTGATGATCCTGGATGCCGATTTAACTGTCCTACCGGAAGATCTGCCGCGTTTTTATGAAGCCCTGGTTACCGGAAAAGGAGATTTGATCAATGGTGTACGCCTGGTTTATCCCATGGAAAAAGAAGCCATGCGTTTTCTTAACCTGCTCGGCAACAAATTTTTCAGCCTGGTGTTCTCCTGGCTGCTGGGGCAGGCGGTGAAGGATACTCTATGTGGAACAAAGGTGCTCTGGAAGCAGGATTATGAAGCCATTGCCGCCAACCGATTTTATTTCGGCGATTTTGACCCATTTGGTGACTTTGATCTCATCTTTGGTGCTTCCAAATTGAATTTCAAGATTACCGATATCCCTGTCCGTTATCGTGAGAGAACCTATGGTTCGACCAATATTAACCGCTGGAAGCATGGTTGGCTGCTGCTGCGGATGGTAATGTTTGCCGCACGCCGGCTCAAATTTGTGTAAAAGAAACCCATGTTCGAGCAGCCGGCCTTATTTCAATCCCTTTCCTTCAGTGTCACCGAAGTGACCCATTACGTGCGCACACTTTTGGAAAAAGATGAGTTGCTGGGGGATATTTGGGTGCGCGGCGAAATATCCAATCTGGCACGGCCGCGTTCAGGGCATATCTATTTCACATTGAAGGATGCCAGCGCCTCTCTGCGCGGGGTCGTCTGGCGCTCCAATATCATGCGGATGCCTGCCAATCTGCGTGATGGCATGGAAGTGGAAGCTCATGGATCCATCGGTGTGTACGAACGCGATGGACAGTACCAGTTGTATGCCGATTTTATTCGTGAGGCAGGCGAGGGACTGTTATATCAGGAGTTTTTAAGGTTAAAAGAAAAACTCGAAGCCGAGGGTCTGTTTGCCGAAGAGAAGAAACGGCCTGTACCCGAACGGCCGAAAAAGATTGGTATTGTAACGTCCCGTACGGCGGCTGCCTTACAGGATGTACTGAATATACTGCGCCAGCGCAGCCCGTGGGTGGAAGTTTTCCTGTCGCCGGCAGCCGTTCAAGGGGATGAGTCGCCACCGGAAATCGTCCGGGCGCTGGAGCGGCTGAATCGCCTGGTGAAGCCGGATGTGATTTTGCTGGTGCGCGGTGGCGGCTCTCTGGAAGACCTGTGGGCGTTCAACGATGAACGGGTTGTACGGGCAGTGGCAGCATCGGAGGCACCCGTCATCAGCGGGGTGGGGCACGAAACCGATTTTACCCTGGTTGATTTTTGTGCAGATTTGCGGGCTCCCACACCCACCGGCGCAGCCGTGCGGGCAGCCCCGGATCGATCAGAACTGTTGGGCGAACTGGTGGATCAACAACGGAGACTGTCTTATGCACTGGAAGATTGGTTGACGGATGCCCGCAACAGCACAAACGCCAGTGCCAGTCATCTTCAATCGCTTTCACCACGCTGGCGTGTTCAAAACGACCACCAGCGGCTGGATGGCATCACAGAGCGTCTGTATACCTCCGTTTTACATCGCCAGCAGACTCGCCGTATGGCTGTGCAGAACTGCTCGGTTCGGCTGGAAAACCTGAACCCGCTGGCAGTCTTGAAGCGCGGCTATTCACTGGTGTTCGATGCCAACGGTTCACTGGTTCAAAGTTACAAACAGGTGCAGCCGGAGGAGCGGATCGACATCCATCTGGCAGACGGTCGCTTGAGCGCAAAAGTGTCCACAGCGGAAGGAACGGCAAATGCGGAATGATCCTTGCACTGAGCAATGGAAAGACCAGACAGGCCGATAAATTGTACCGAAATATCAACAGGAAATTTACCAATTTTGGGATCACGGATTATGAAAGATAAAAAACCAACACCAAAGCAGGATATTCAGGCACTTTCCTATGAACAGGCTTTTGAAGAGCTTGAGATGATTCTTCGCCAATTGGAAAATGAACATGCCAGCCTTGAGGAAACCCTGGCGTTGTTTGAGCGCGGGAAGGAACTGGTCAATCGCTGTACAGCATTACTGGACGCGGCAGATTTGCGGCTGCACATCCTCAGCGAAAACAGCGATGAGATCGAAACAGGCGGGGAGAATTAATCGGCATGCTTCAGGAATTACTTTCCAACAAGGTTCTCTATGCCAGTCTGACCGCCTGGCTGCTGGCTCAAATTCTAAAGGTGCCGATTGATTTTATGGTCACACACAAGTGGAACTGGTCACTGCTTTTGCAAGCCGGCGGATTTCCCAGTTCGCACACATCCCTCGTGGTTGCGACGGCATTTTCCGCCGGTCTGAATTATGGCTTTGATACGCCGATATTTGCATTGGCACTTGCCGTGGCAATGATCATTTCCTACGATGCTTCAGGTGTTCGCCGCCAGGCTGGATTGCAGGCACAAAAACTCAACGTGATTATCAATGAATTATTCAAAGGGCGCCCGATTTCTGAGAGCCAGCTTAAGGAAGTGCTGGGACACACTCACCGTCAGGTAATCGGTGGTGCGGTGTTGGGCTTGATCGTTCCCATCCTGTTTTGGCTTCTGCTTCCCTGAGACCGGTCAATCGATACCCAGATCATCCAGAATTTGCCGCTCACCGCGCGGTTCCCCTGTGTTGCCGAGCAGTTCCTCCCAGAATAGATCATTGTAACGTCTGGAATGTACCAGGATTGGCATGGGAACACCCCATCCGAGCAGGAGTGCTTCTTCTTTCGGCTGCAAGCGGGCCAGCATGCCGCGCAGGGCATCCCTGCCGGCCAGACCGGATAGTACTGCCTGGATATCGTTTTCATCACCCAGCCAGCCGGAAATGCGCGTTCCCAACTGCGACATCACCTCGTCATAGATTTGTGACGGGCGTTGATCGATGATCAGCAGGGTGACGTAATACTTGCGCATCTCGCGTGCGATGGTGCTGAAGGTGGTTTGGGATGCCATCTCGCGGTTGAGGATCTTGTGGGCTTCTTCCACGGCGACGACCAGCGGACGAGGTTCTTTCTTGTTATCGCTTCGAAATTGGTTGGTACGGTATTCCCAGGCTTCCCGGATACGGCGGGTAAGCAGGTTGGTGACCAGCAGATAATCCAGATCGTTTTGGAAATCTCCAAAAGAAAAGATGATGTGTTGTCCTGCTTCCAGGCTTTGAATGATCTGCTTGAGTCCATCCACCGCCGGTTTCTCTACAATGTAGGGTCTGTTGAATACGCGTCCCATTTTGCTGTGCAATCCGTCGGCGGCAGCGATGTTTACCCCGGCTCGCAAGGCCCAGGCTTCGATACTGTCGGAAGCGGGCATGCGTTTACCGTTTTCGTCTTCCACCGTCTTGCCTGATTTCATTTCTCTGAATTTACGGAACCAGGTCTCCTGCCCCAGTGTACTCACCAATGCTTCGAGTGTGGTGGGTGTGGTTTCTTTAAGATTTAGTTCGCGGGTGAGCATCTCGATATCTTCCGGTTGGATATCGCTTTCAGCGATTTCCAGGTTGTAGTCGGGGGTGTTACCTCGGATGTTAGCGCCACGTCCAAGGCCGACAATTCGCACCCGCTGGGGGAATTTGCTGCGCAGCCCCACCACTTTTTGGTTGGTATCGGATGCCGTATCATCATAACCGTACTCGTTATGCATGTCGAATACCAGCACCGAGGCCTTGTTGTACTTGATCAGGCCGGCCAGGATCATGCGCGTCAGAAATGATTTTCCACTGCCGGTTGCGCCAAATATCCCTGCTGAACGCTGTACAAAATGTTTCAGGTTGATGCAGATGGGATGGTTTTGTTCCGGCGTGTATCCGATAACAAAATTGCCATCATCCTCGGGGTCGCCAAAGATCTCGGCCACGTCCTGTGCCTCGGCCATGTATACCTGGGCATGATGGGATGGGACGGTCTTCACCGGCAGGGGGCGCGGAGTATCGATCAGATTCTTGAACCATTCCATATAACGCGGATCATCCAGTTCAGGGCCTACCTCCAGCATCAGTTGAGAGAGGATCTCCAGATTGGTGTACAGGGTTTGTCCATGCAACTGGGCCGCCAGATCGGCCGGCAGACGGGTTTCGCTGTTATCATCGGCAAAACGGGGATCGGTTGAGCCAAGCTGGATATCGGTCACCAGGCCGTAGAATTTCCAGTCCCCGCTGTGTGTGACAACAAAACTGCCCTCCTTGGCTTGCTGGGGCGGGATGGTAAGCCTGGCATGCAGGTTTTCCTTCAGGCCGCCTCCGACAATGTACCCAATCGATTTGTTGGTTTCGTCCGAATCCGTCATTTACGACTCCTCTTTGCGGAATTGGATATCCGTATCGGCCAGTGCGCCCAGCACGCCCATCAGGGAGGGATAATCATCGCGCAGCAAGGTGATCAACTCGCGGGTGGCGGAGCCGGCCCAGCCGGGATTGCCGGCCTGGTGGTGTTCCCGCGCCGCCATCTGTAGATGCGCAGCCAGCAGCTCGCCGGTGGGGATATTTTCCGTACGCAGAATATGGCGCAGATAACCAAAACGGCCGGCAGAGGTGAATTCTCTCAGTTCAGCGGGGGTGCAGGTAAAGATGCGGTCCAAAGTCAACGGCGGGCGGGGAGGCAACAGGTGGTACACCTTCCTGATTTGCGTATAGCCGATGAAGAGGACGCTGATCTCCACCGGCACATTCCGGTTGACGCGGTTATCCTGAATTGTGCTTTCCTCTACCCGCTCGGCGGTGATCAACTGGCGTACCAACCCATCGTCATCGATGTGGATGTCATAGATCAGGCCGTATATTTGCAGATCCTGAGGGCCGTCAATGGGAATGCGCACCATGCCACCGAACTCCGGAGCGGACATCTGGTTTACACGACAACCCACCACGCAGCCGGCAGTTCCGGAACGCAGTAGCCGGCCCAATTCCAATGCAGTCTGGTTTGTACTCATCCATACCTCTTTCGATCAGCATCCAGGTCCTTGTTGGATTGTTTGTTGGAAGGTGATTCTACCGACAATCCCTGGTTAAGGTGTTCGACAGCGATCATGTCGAATATTTTTCTTTTTTCGTCAAAACTTACCAGCGCAATCTCGTGCGCACGGTGCAGGCAATACGGGTAGGGATTGGTACCCATTTGGGCACATTGCTCAACCAAGGTACTGTGCAGCAAATGGAGCATAGTCGGGTCTTCCGCCACCCAGGCCGGCAGCTCCACGCGTGCCAGAGCAGGTTTTACTTCACGACCTACATTCAGGTAGAAGAAATGAAGTGCGAGCCCATCCGTGAAATTGGCAGTCTGCTGTGACTGGATGGAAAAAACGGCTGAACGCTGCCCGGGTTTCAGGAGTGTGGCAAAAAGCTCTTCATCGCGCACGCCCATCAGGGGGTGCACACGATCCGACTGCGAGAAAGCACCCTCAGGCAGCAGGGTCAATTCCAGCAGACGTACCACCAGGTCGGATAAGGGTTTGTCCACGTATCCGGCGGTGACCACACGCATCTTTTCCATCTGCTTCAATGATTCAAGATATTCACGCAGCGCCTTACGGAATTCCTCGCTTTCACGGGATTCTGAGAATAATTCCAGCGGCCCATCGGTAAGGGTCACAACTGGCTGCGGTTTGCCTTCTGCCAGACGGGCCAGCGTTTTTCGCTCGTCGAGATCACGGCGTAATGCCACCATCCCTTCAGTGAGCAGCCCCTGCCTGGTGAGAACATCATCAAAATACAACAGCCGCGTTTCCTGGATTTCCTGTGGGGTTGACCCGGGCATCCATTGATAAGCGCCGACGTTGATGACACAAATTGGAAAGGGATCGTGGCGGCTGGGGTTGATCTGTGAACCGTCGGCGGCCAGAATCAGGCCGGCCTGCTGGCAGGGTTGCGCGTCATACGCTTGCGTGATCACAGGTTGAGTGGGTATGGCGCAGCGCAGCCGTGGGTTGGTTGTCTCAGCTTGCTCGACAAGTGAACAGAGCTGGTCGCCCTGCCCGGCATACTTCTGCAGTTGTTCGTTTGCCTTTTCCAGCAATGACTTGTGCCGCGTGTGATAGTCGCGGGCATGCGCCCCCATTTCAGAAATCTGCTGTTTGAGTTGGATAAAATCGACCGGCATGGTTTACTGTCCAGTGAAAACCAACGAAGATAAAACAATTGTTCCAATTATATACACATCCTGTCCTATGTACAAGCGACGGGGCAATCAGGATTGACTTGGGCGCTGGGGATCTTTGGATGAAACCTCATCGGTCGAAACCTCATCGGTTTTTTCTACTTCGAAATCTGCGTCCACCACAACTTCCTGATCAGGGTTGGAATCGCTTTGAATGACATTGATGTTGCGCAGATTCTTCAGGTGTTCTGCCACAACATCCTGTGGGCAAAGCTCTATAAAAAGATACATGCCCAGACCGAGAACCGCAGCGTCATCGATAGGGGTGGGAAGATCAACGGGGTTGATCAGGTACAGCACGCTGACAACCGGGATGATTTTCACAAACGGGTTGACCCGCTTGTCCCCTATCAGCCGCAGGATGAGCTTGATTTGCAGCGCCAGTTCATGCAGGAATCCGCCGGACGGGACGATTTTTTTGGGTAAATTTGACATGTTTTTCTCCTGTACCAATTTCAATAGGACTATTTTATACTTTCAGCGGTCTGACAAACGATTGGCAGGATTTTCCATGATGTGATAGAACTCATCGATCTGCGCTTGAACAAACCTTTTTTCTGCGCGTGTCTCCACAATTTCACGATTGATGCGGGCGGCATTCTTTCTCAGCTCTTCATGGGTGAGCGCTTCCACCAGCGCTTCTGCCAGCTCTTGTGGGTCTGCGGGGTTGACCAGCAAACCGTTCTGACCGGGCTGGATCCATTCGCGCAGTGATTCGATATCCCCGGCAATCGGGAAACACCCGCATGCCATGGCTTCCAGCAGGCTGTTGGGGGTGCCGTCATGCTGGCTGATCGAGACGGACACCTGTGCAATGTGGAACAGGGCCCAGGTTTCCTCCTGGGGAAGATATGGCAGCAAAACTACTTCATTGTGGATTTTCAACCGCTCCACCCAGGCCAGCGCTTCAGGCTGGCCCTGCATGGCGCAGCAGGCAAACAGCGTATCGGGCAGTTGCTTCAAAACCAGGGGAATGGCAGCGAAGAACGTGTCGTTCCGCACGCTTCCCGGGCGGAAACCGCGCGGGTTGACCACCAGCCGGGATGCCTTCAACAGCTTTTCGGATAGATTCGCAACCGCCTGGTTGGCCTGGTCGACTGCCTGGAGATCCAGCCCGCCCGAGCCGGGGATCACCAGAACGGGCTTATCTTCGGAATAACCCCACTCCCTGGCCAGGCGGATGTCGCGCCGGGTGTCGGCAATCAATCCGTCAGCTCTTTGAAGGGTCTTTCGGGTGAGATTTTTCATCAACAGGGAGCCGTGGGCATGAAGCGTCAGATCATTGCCCCACATTGAGATAATGAGCGGGATCCCCGCAGGAATGCAGGCGGCGAGCATGCCCTCGTAGGGGATGCGCAGGGCATGGACGATGTCAGGGTTAATCCGTTTCAATGTATCCAGATATTGATTTTTGTAAAACGCGATGCTCAATGGGCCGGCCACATATCTGGCCGGTGCGGCGACTTTGCGGGAAAAGGAAGCGATTTTACGGACGAATGATTTTTTGTCTGCGCCACCTGCTATCCTGGATGAAGTGTTCACGGCACTTGCCTGGCTGCCGGCAAAACGCGCCAGGGCAACCGGCATCAACTCAAAGGATTTCAAGCCGTCCGGTTCACTGCACGGGAAGGTGGACAGGAGGGATACCTGCAACCCCAATGCATACAGCGTGCGGAGGTAGGTGCGGGTGGTCGGGCTGCGGCCGTCGGCGATCAAAAGGATGTGCAAGGTTATTTCTCCAGCACACAATTCACAGCCCGGGCAAATGCCAGGACCATGTTTTCAAGATTGATTTCCTCGGCGACGATGCGACAGGATTCGTCGCCCATCCTGCGCAACCTGGTCACATCTGACAGCAGGCTCTGCAAAGCAGTACGCAGTGCTTCAACACTGCCTGGCTGAACCAGAATCCCGTTCTGGGGTCTGACCAGGTCTGCCTGGGTGCCGTCGGCTTCTCCCACAATAACGGGCAAGCCGTGGGCCATGGCTTGCTGCACGGCCAGGCCGCCCGTACCGGGCAGCACGAACAGATCCGCCTGGTCAAAGAAAGGCTCCAGGTCGGTGCCGTACTTTGCACCCAGGAATTCAGCCTGGGGATAGACGGTTTGGGCCAGCTTTTCGAGGCCGGGTTTTTCGGGCCCGTCACCGATGATCCACAGGCGGGGCTGCATGGTTTCCGGCAGGCTGGCACAGGCTTGCAGCAGCACGTCGACACGCTTGCGGGCTTGCAAACGTCCCACGAACAGCAGCACGGCTTTTCCGCCAGGATAGGCAGGCTCCCTGACAACCGGTGCCCGCGCGGGTTTTGGCACAGCAGCATTGGGGGCGCTGAATATCCGTTCAGGGTCAAACCCCAGTTGTCGATACTGCTCAAAACCGGTCTGGCTGTAGGTGATCAGCGCATCGAACTGTTTCAGAAAGGATCGCTGGAAACTGCGCCGGATACCGGCTTTGGAACTGCTTCCCGTGGGAGCTCCCAAACCCCACCCGATCACCGGCCGGTGATGCTGGCGCATCCATCGGACTGCGGACGGGCTGCTGAGGTAACGGGGATTGGCTTCCAGGATGAGCACCTGCGGGTTCCAGATTTTCAGCCAGCGGAGCAAACCGCCCTGCCAGCACAGGTAGAATTTGCCGCGGAAGAAATGCCGGTTGTTGGCGGGTGTGAGATTTACTTTCGGAGGCGTCTGTGCAGTCTGGATCGCTTCATGCGGGCGTGCCTCACCGCTGAAAATGCTCAAACCTCCCTCACAGGATTCTGCCAGCAGTTCAAAGAAGGGGATACGGTATTCAGGCAGCACCCGTTGAACCAATCCGAGCCGGGTGGGAATACTGGTCACAGTACCACCGTTACCTGGGAACCGGTCGGTGTTTTTTCCACTTCGATGCGGGCCGGGAAGGCGTCTTTGAGCTCTTCCAGGTGGGTGATGACCAGGATTTTTTCAAAATCCGGGCGCACCATGTTGATGGCTTCGATCAGCCGCTGGCGGCCTTCGGCATCCTGGCTGCCAAACCCCTCATCGATGACCAGTGTTTGCAGCCGGGCGCCGGCCCGCTGGGCCAGCACCCGCGAAAGGGCCAGCCGGATGGCAAAGTTCACCCGAAAGGCTTCCCCGCCGGAAAAGAGCGCATAATCCCGCATACCGGCCGAGTCGCTGATCAGGATGTCCAGCGTTTCACGTTTGTCATCGCGCTTTTTATCCTTGTAATCCTGCTGTGTCTCAAAACGAACCGACATCCCACCGGCAGTGAGCCGGTCGAGAATCAGGTTGGCCTGAACTTCAATTTCCGGCAACGCCTGCTCGATGAGCAGAGCCGGTACGCCGTCTTTTCCAAACGCCCGTTCCAGCGTTTTGAGTTGGCCGATTTGCCGGTTGATACCTTCGCGCTTTTTGTGCATCTCCGTCTTTCTTTTCCGCTGGTCATTCAGTACCGTGACTCTTTGCCGGGCACCACCAACCTCTGTGCGCAGGCGGTTCTCCTGTTCCTGGAGAGTCATGAGCTCGCTCTCCGCTTTCTGCACATTCGGCAGCCCCTCGGCATCCTTTTGATATTTTTCCGAGGCCGTGAGGAATTCCTGCTCCTGGCGGCTGATTTCACCATCCAGTATGGTGATTCCCTTCTGGATGTCGAGAATTTCGCGCTCCAGTGGTTCAAGGGTAGCGCGGGCTCGTTCAAGCTGTCGTTTCTGCTCTTCGCTGGAACGCAGCCCGGCCTCCTGCTGTCGGATGCTTTCATGGCGGGCTGAATCATACCCAATGGCTTTCAGTTGATCATCCATGGCAGCCAGTTCCTGGCGGATGTCGGTGGCAAAACTTTCTTCTGCCAGCATTGTATTCAATTCTGCCAGGCGGAGTTCCCCACTCTGCTGCCACTCGTTGATGGCGTCCACCCGTTGCCTGATTTGATCTTCCATCTGGTCGCTCTGGCGCTGCTGCTGCAACAGGACGGTGTCATACTTTTTGTTTTCGGCAAGCTGTTTTTCGATTTCCTTGATCCGGAGTTCGGCCTTTTGGGAGAAATCCTGGTTGGCGCGAAAGCGGTCACCAAGTGACTTGCCTTCATTTTCCAGTGATTCGATCAGCCGCAGACGGTCATCCGGGCTGAGCGGTTGGCCGCATAACGGACAGGCAGCCCCTTCCGTTTCCTTCAATTGGTCTATGCGCTCTTTCAGATCCTGCATTTCCAGCCGCATACGTTTGTTCTCTGCTGCTGAGTCGGCAGCAGTTTGTTTTATTTCGTTCAAGTCGTTTTCGAGTACACTGCGGCCTTCCAAAATGGATTTTGTCTGAATGATTTCTTCGGCAAGTTGAGCCCGTTTTTCGATGATTTCCGCCAGTTCAGCATCGAGAATGGAGATACGATTCTGGGCCTCGGATAGTACCTTGATCTCCTGGGTGATGCGGGATCGCTCGATTTGAAGAGCCGTATACGGTTTGTTGCGCAATTCCTGAAATTCACGAAAATTTACTGCAATCTTTTCCCAATTTTCCAGCTCCTGGCGGGAATTTTGCCATTCCTGGTAGGCAGCTTCAATTTGCGGCGCAGCGGCAATTTGCTCCTGATAGCGGCCATGTTCCAGCCGGCGCTGATTGAGCAGTTCCGAACGCTCTGATTTCCGTTGGACAGAAGCATCCAGTTGGTCATGCAGTATGCGTACCATTTTTTCCTGCTCGGTCAGCGAATTGGCCAGTTTGCGAAGCTGATCCACCACTTCCTGGCGGGCAGTACGGAGTGCGGTGACCTGTTTCATTTCGTTTTGCAGGCTTTCCAGCCGGGATTTTCGCTCTGTCTCCTCGGCCAGCTCGGATTCCACTTCATCCAGGCGGCTGTTGAGGATATTGAGCTCCATTTCTTGCTGCCGTCGGCGTTGGATGGCCATTTCCCGGTATGTTTCCCAGGAATCAAGCCCCAGGATGTTGCTCAATATCCGTTTGCGGTCACCGGGTCTTTGCTGGGCAAATTGGTCTGCCTTGCCCTGCAAAAAGAAGGACGCATTGGTAAAAGTATCGTAGTCCATGCGCAGTATCTGTTCGATACGTTTCTCGGTTTCCCGCATCGTGTGTTCAGAAAGGGTCCGCCAGCGGTCGTTTTTGTCCAGGATAAAGAAATCCAGCATGGTGGGTTTGTCAATCACCTTGCTGCGCTGGACGCGATAGGTTTCTCCCTCATAACGAAAATCCAGCACCACTTCGGCGCCGTCGCTATGGCTGTTGATCACTGAATCATCCCGTTTGCGAGCCTGGCCAAACAGGACCCAGGTAATGGCATCCAGCAGCGAAGATTTTCCTGCCCCGTTCGAACCGGAAATGCAGGCCAGGTCAAAACCATCAAACTGTAACTCAACAGGCTGCTGGTATGAAAGAAACCCTGAAATCTTCAAATAAACTGGAATCATGCTGACCGCTTTTTGATGATTATCTTATCATACTCATCGAAATTTTTCACCCGATCCCTGATATTTTTTGAAAACGTTCATCTTTTCTCGCTGAAGTTGGTATTCATAGATTGAAAATGTTATGATGGAGGTAATCCGCCATGTTTCAAATAAGAGGGTAAGAGCATGAAACAGAAGATTCTGGTCATTGGACTGCTATTTTCAATTCTGCTTTCCTGCAGGACTGTTTCTTCTACATCCACAATGAATAGCGAAGATAGTAATACAACTCAATTGACGCCAACGCAGAGCCATGTTCCACCGTTATCTCAGCCGGAAGTTGCTGCTTCTTCACAACCGGGCGGGGAAATTGTCTGGCAAGAGATCCCGCCTTCCGAGTTGTTTGATCTGGATTGGGAGAATAATTCTTTGTTCCTGAAGGGCCTGAGACCGAAATCAAGGCATTGGGTCGCTGATTTGCCGTATGCCTCACGCTATCGTATGGAGCTGATCATCCCCGACGAAGTGGAAGGCTTGTCAGGTCGACAGGAGGTCGTCTATACAAATCAGGAGGATGTTGACCTGAACGAGATCATTTTTCGGTTATTTGCCAACGTCAATGGAGGAGCGATTGAGGTCTCCAATTTACGGGTCAATGGGAAACCGGTCGATCCCCGGCTCATTAATGAAAACAGCACGCTGGCTGTGTCTTTGAATGAACCGCTTGCCCCCGGTGAAAGTATCCTGATCCAGATGGATTTCGCATTGCAAATTCCACTGGAAATGGGCGGCAATTACGGTTTGTTTGGATATTTTAGCGATGTATTGATGCTGGACGTTTTTTCACCGATGATTCCTGCTTATGATGATCAAGGCTGGTACAGCGAAACACCTTCAAAAAATGGAGATTTATCTTATAACGATGCCAGTTTTTATCTGGTGAGGGTTATCGCTCCGGATGATTTTGTACTGGTAACCTCTGGAGTGGAAGTCGACCGGGAGACAGATAATGGAACCCAAATGGTGACCTATGCGGTCGGCCCGGCGCGTGATTTCAGCCTGGTCGGCAGTAGAAATTTCATCGTGGACAGTGATGAGGAAAATGGGGTAACGGTAAACAGCTACGGCTTGCCTGGCATGGAAGAAGGGATGGAATTGGCCAAAGAATCAGCACTGGCTGCCATCCGGATCTTCGACGGCCGGATCGGAGCATACGATTATACGGAGTTTGATGTGGTGTCCACTCCCATGCTGGCCGGTGGTATCGAATACCCCGGAATGACCTGGATAAATATGAATTCCTATGATCTTTCTGCCACCATCAAAGGAATACCGGCCAGTTCAATGTTGGAAAGTGTCACCGCTCACGAAACGGGTCACCAATGGTTTTACAATGCCGTTGGAAATGACCAGTCGGATATGCCCTGGCTGGATGAATCGCTGGTTCAATATATAACCGGTCTGTACTTTTTGGATCGTTATGGGACGGAGGGGTACGAAGGGTATAAATCCTCCTGGGATTCTCGCTGGAAAAAAGTCGATTATCAGGAAATGCCCATCGGTCTGCCCAGTAGCGCGTACAACGAGACGGAATATTCGGCGGTGGTGTATGGGCGCGGTCCGTACTTTTTTGAGAAGCTGTCCGATGTGATGGGCGAAGATGCGTTTGGCGAATTTTTAAGGGATTACTACAACCGGTATCACTGGCAGATTGCAGAAACAGAGGACTTGAAGCGGGTCGCCGAACAATACTGTGGGTGTGATTTGACCGGCTTGTTTGAGGATTGGGTCTATCAGTAGGAGTAAACAGTTCGGAACCCGGTGCGTAAAGGGTTTGTTCAGGAAATCGGCTCTTGGGCGGAGCCTTCGTTTCACTCAGGTTGACAACCGGGCGAAATGTTGCCGTCATTGTCATGCTGAACGACAGGGAAGTATCCGACTTGAAAAATCTATGCCAGCTTCAAATCCGCAATCAACCGATCCAGATGTTTGCGCGCCGCTTCGCCAACCGGCAGCAATGGTCTGCGGGGAGGGCCGCCGTAAAAACCGGTTTGGTCCATGGCATATTTCAACCCCGGCACGCCGTATCCGCCGGTCACGGCAAAATTGATCTCCATGATGCTGATCTGTATCCGCCTGGCTTTTTCCAAATCACAGGCTGCGAAGGCATTCATAATTTCTTTCAATGGCACTGCTGCAACGTTGGACAAGGCCGAAATGCACCCGGCTGCACCGATGCTCAAAAACGGCAGCAATGCGCCGCCGGTACCTGCAAACACGATAAAATCCGGTCGAGCCTGCAGGAGTTGTCCCATCTTGAGAACATTCGAGCTGCTGTCCTTCATACCGATGATATTGGGGTGCTCCGCCAGCGCTATCAGCGTTTTCAGCTCAAAATCGATGCCGGTGAAGGCAGGGATATTGTAAATCATCACCGGGATCGGCGAGGCGTCGGCCAGCGACCGGTAATGGGCCAAAAGCACCTCGTGGGTCATATCTTTTTTATAGTAATGAGGGGGGACCACCAATGTTCCGGCTGCGCCGCATTCGGCGGCTTTCAGCGTCAAACGGATCGTATCCGGGGTGCGTTCCACACCGGTTCCGGCCAGCCAGATCTTTCCGCTGTCCCGAAATACCTGGCCGCAAACCTGCCACACTGCCAGCCGTTCATCATCCGATAAATACGGTGCCTCGCTGTTTGAACCTGGCAGTACCACACCGTCGAGAGGTTGTGAAAGCCAGCGTTTCAGGTTGGTCTCCAGTTTGTCCAATGCAAGGCTTTCATCCTTGTTAAATGGGACAGGAATGGGTGCAAATAATCCGGAAATGGTCATATAGCTCTCCTAATTACACAGATTGATATTCAATACCTTTCCTGGCAACTTCTCAAACTGGCGGTGTTGTTGTGGAAGCAATTCGGCCGCCAATCTTTCATCATGGTATTTGCCTACTTTTCGACAATTTTCAACATCTTCTCGGTTGATTTTAATCCGTGACCGGTGAAAACGGAAACAACAAGCTCATCAGACTGGCTGGTTTGCAGGTACTGTTTCAACCCCGCAATGATCGCTGCGGAAGTGGGTTCGATATAGAAACCTTTTGTTGACATTTCCTTCAGGGCAGCCAAAATATCCTCTTCACTGACGGCCAGGAATTGACCCTGGCTGGAACGGACCGCTTTCAGAATTTGCTTACCCCTGGTGGGAACGGCAATGGCGATGCCCTCTGCCAGTGTATGTTCGCTTTGAACCGGCAGTGGTTGTTCCCTACCGGCTTTGTAGGCAGTATAAAGCGGGGCACAATTGGCCGCCTGGACGGCGATAATGCGTGGAATCTTCTGTGTGATGCCGGCTTGCAACAGCTCGGTAAATCCAATGTAAGCGCCCAGCAGCAATGTCCCATGACCTGCCGGGATCACGATACTGTCGGGAGCTCGCCAGCCCAGTTGTTCGCATACCTCAAAAGCCCACGTTTTGGTGCCATGGAAGAAATACGGGTTCCAGATGTGGCTGGCATAAAAATTTGTTTGAGCCGCCTTCCAGACGGCTTGCGATGTATCTTCGCGGCTTCCGGGAACCAGGTTCAGGCGCGCACCGTACATGCGGATCTGGGCCAGCTTTCCGGGTGACGTGGAGGCGGGGACAAAGATTTCACAGTCGATCCCTGATGCGGCACAGTATGCTGCCACAGCACAGCCGGCGTTGCCGGATGAGTCTTCCACGACCGAACGGATCCCCAATTCGCGCGCTTTGTTGATCATCACGGCAGCTCCACGATCCTTGTAAGAACCGCTTGGAAACAGGTGATCCTGTTTGATCCAGGCTGTCTTTCCCCCCAGTTCAACCGGCAGCAGCGCTGTGAGACTCTCACCCAGACTGACCGGATGCGGGTTTGTCAATGGCAGCGCCTCAGCGTAACGCCACATATTCGGTGGTCTGTTCTTGATCCGCTGCAGGTCGAAAACAGGTTCAAAAATCAGGTCCAGCAAACCGCCGCAGTCGCACCGCCAGCGCGGCTGATCGGCTGGATATCTTGTCTGGCAATCGATGCAAATCAATTCTTCCATGTTGATCTATCCATTGTTGAAATTGTGAGAAATGACAGGTGCAATTTATAAACCACCTGAAAATACAAAGGCCGGGAATGGTAAGGGATATCTTGCAGACAGGAACAATTCATTTGATATTGATCACATAAGTAATATCAGGCGTATCGGTGGTCGATGATGGGCGGTCATTCCATAAATAGATGATCAATTTGGCAGGCAAATTTTTCACCTGAAGACCCTGGATTTCCGGTGTAACCGCATCGACGCTGTTGCAGCCACCGGCCAGGCCGCAGTCATCACTGTGGCGCAGATTATGGGATATCCCAGATGCCTCAGTGGGCAAAATATCTTTCGTCACGTTGAGGGACTGAGTGTAATCAACCCAGATGTAATTCATATTCAGGTCACGGGCATTATAAGCGATCAGATCGAAGGAAGCGTCACCAACCCGAAAGGAACGTGCAGTCCAATGATTCAGGGCAGAAAGATATTCAGAGAGATCATAGGTGACCTCAACGCGGGAACGCTCAGGCCACCAGCGTAAATTTTCGGGAGAGACGTAAAAAGGGAAATTATCTTTTTCAAGGGCAGCACTGGTGACAAGGCTCTCGTTCCAGAAACTTCCGGCAGTTGCCTTGGAATGGATGGATAATCCTGAAAAGTCGGCTGATACCAGCAGATACGGATTGAGAATCTGCAACGCTTCTTTTGAAGGCCCATCCGCACTCATATCGCCGCTGCCGTAATAGTACCAGCCAGCCGTACCCCACCAGGGGAGATCATCAGATATGTTCGAAAAAACCGCCTTGAACGGTTCATAGTTCGTGTATATCAGCCAGGGATACTCCATGATGGCTTCTTGCCGCAATGCATAAATTTCATCACGGGTCATGTTATCCAAATCGATGCTGTCTGCAATAGGAACAGTCAATGATTCAACGATGGATCGCTGCCCGATGGCAAGAGAATTTGTATTTTCAGCAAGAATCGGGTTGATATATCTGGCCACGACCAATAAATATGCGAGAATCAATACGATAAATATAGCAGCCCATCTGATGATTCGCTTTTGGTAGCTCATACTTTACTCGTCATACTCCAGGTCGGATATTCCATACCGACGGCGGATTTATTTTACCTTAAATATCAGGTGTAAGGCATTAATCGTCTCATACGAGGTAAAAATGCTTTTCTTGTTCAACCTTTACAGGCCTGTTAAGTGATAGCATATAATCAGAAATGCCGAAAGGAGACAAGAAATGGATTTTTTTGAATTGATTAATCAGCGCGGCAGTATACGGGACTATAAATCTGACCCGGTCGAGCCCGAAAAACTGGAGCTTCTTTTCGAAGCAGTCCGCCTGGCTCCCAGCGCCGTCAACCGGCAGCCTTACAAATTGTATGTCGTCTCAACCAAAGGCCGGGAGGATGTTTTGCGGAAGATTTACAACAGCGATTGGTTTGTCCAACCCCCTTATGTGGTTTGTATGTGCCTGATTAATGAGCAGGCATGGAAACGACAGGTTGATGGATGCAGTTATGCCATGGTAGATGCAGCAATTGCTTTTGATCATCTGGTGCTGATGGCTGCCAATCTGGGTCTGGGAACTTGCTGGCTGGCTGCCTTTGACCCTGATGCGGCGCGTGAAGCTCTACAACTGCCTGCGAACCAAACCCCCCTCCTGTTTTCCCCGCTTGGTTATCCCAATGAGGTTACACGCCCCAAGCGCCGAAAGACAATCGACGAACTGGTGGTGTTGATGTAGAAATATCTTCAATTGCAGCCGGGTAGCGGCTTAAAACGATTTGCCTGTTTCAAGCAGCGACAGATGATTTATTCCTGCCCTGGCTGGCAGCCAGATAGATACCGGTCAGGATCAATACTCCCCCGGCGATTTCGTAAGGAACCGGAAGTTCACCCAGCAGGATCATGGCAAAGATGCTGGAGCCAATCGGTTCGCCCAACAGGGCAATGGACACGATGGAGGCTGGCAGGTATTTCAATGCCCAATTGAAACCGGCGTGCCCAAGTGTTTGAGGGATTAACCCCAGCAGCAGGAACCACAAATAGGTGACTGGCGGGTAACCGGTCATCTTTTCATGGCCGAGCAATGCGGCAGCCAGCAGCACCAAAGCTGCGCTTCCAAAGACCGTAAAGGCGTATGGGGGCAGGGGGAGAGAGGCGCGAAGTTTTCGGCCAATGGTCAGATAACCTGCCATAAATACGGCCCCGCCCAACGCCAGGATATTTCCCCACATCCGGGAATCATTCTGGCTGGTTGGCAGGTTGACAGATGTGTTATTCGAACCCGGCGCCAATTGATCCCCAAATGCAACCAGTACGCTGCCGGCCACGGCGATACCCAACCCGGCCCATGCTGATTTGGACAATGGTTCCTTTAACAAAAATGTAGAGATCAATGCTACCAGCAGGGGTGACATGCTGACCAGCACCACCGAACTGGCGACGGTTGTATATTTCAATGAGGTGATCCAGCAGGCGAAATGACCGGCCAAAAAGATGCCGGAAAGAACCACAAATCTCCACTGCTGGCGGGTCATCGTCCGCAATGCATTGCGGTGATTGATGAGAGCAAACGGAGCCATGATGAGTGTGCCAATCCCAAGACGCCAGGCAGCAATCACCAGCGAAGGTGCTTCCTGCTGGGCATAGCGGACAAAAATAGCTCCGCAGGATGCTGCCAGCACGCTGATGGCCATCATCACCCCGGGAGATATACGTGCGAAACGGGCTTCACGTGGTTGTTTTTCAATGCCCATGATGTCCAATTGTAATGTAAAAAACCTCACGGTTCTGTAAACTTGCGGATAAGATCAAAGTATTATTTTGAAAATTGGCTGTCTGGATGTACTTTCCAGACAAACCCTGGGCAAGAAAATACTCTATATGAAAGAAATTTTCACAGCCTCCAAACGTGAAATGGAAAATATTTCAATACCCTCAAGAACGATATTGAACTATATACCAATGTAATACCTTTATCCATTATCTTTATAACTCTGAAAAATGAACTATGGCTGATATAATACCATTTGGAGCCGGCTGAATGGTGTATTGAAAAATGCCCGCAATTGAGGAATATCGCTCTATTCTAAAGGATATCCGGGATTGGAATGATTACCTGATAAAAGAGTCGCGGCTGCCAGGTGCCCGCTCCAACCTTGAACTTTTATATGCCTGTTCTGATTTGGCCTCCCGGGAAATGCTCGAACAATGGCTGGAGTTTACCCCGCAGAAAGCTCCGGAGAATACACCACAATGCTTTCTTGCCTGCTGTGGTGTGGTTGGTCTGGGACGACTGCTCTCCGAAGGGGACTATTCCTGGTTGGCTGTGTTGCGTTATTTTGCTTCGGATCCTCGCTGGCGGGTTCGTGAATCAGTATGTATGGCGCTGCAACGGTTTGGGCAGGTAGATATGCCCACTCTCCTCAACGAGATGAGTATTTGGGCAAACGGAGCTCCTTATGAGCAGCGTGCGGCGATAGCGACGCTTTGCGAACCGGTTTTACTCAAAAACAAAGTGGATGCTGCCAGCGTTTTGAACTTGCTGAACCAGGTAACCGAAGATTTGCTAACGATTACTGACAGAAAACAGGAGGATTTTCGGGTTTTGCGAAAGGGATTGGCTTACTGCTGGAGTGTGGCAGTTGCTGCACTGCCCGAGCAGGGAAAGCCTTTTATAGGACACTGGTTGAACAGTAAAGACCCGGATATCCGATGGATTATGAAACAAAATCTTCAAAAAAAACGCCTGATTAAAATGGATTCTGAATGGGTCAGGCAGTGCATCGATGAAATGGAGAACAAGAAATGACCGATCGAGGATACGAGCTTTCAGCACAATTTTACGATTTGTTTGACCGTAAACCCAACATTAATTTCTATTACTTCTATGCCTCTCAGGCGGGTGAATCACTGGATATTGGCGCAGGAACCGGCAGGATTGCCGTGCCTTTGGCTGAGCTGGGTTGCCGTCTGTTTTGTGTTGAGCCGTCCGAGGCCATGCGCACACAACTGGAGCAAAAACTCGAGCAACAGCCGTCCTTGCTGGAAAGGATCAATATTGTTCCAACGGATGCTGCTTCCTTCAAACTAAACAAAACCTTCCCCCTTGCAATGATGTCTGGAAGTTTTCGCCATTTTCTTACGGATGAAGAGCGGCTGCGCGCACTGGCAAACATTTCTGCCCATCTCAAACCAGGCGGCACATTGGTATTCGATATCTCGTTGGGGATGATGAAAGACACACCTCTTTCCCCTGCCGGTGAGGTTCAAATCGACGGCGGCGAGATTCGCAGGTCACTCTCCACCCGGGTTTTACCGGAAGGAGTGTTGCAGGTCACATTTGTTTTCGAAACCTACCGTGGCGGCAGGATGGTGGAACGGATTGTCCAGGGAGCGGTGCAGGGAATTATTACCCGCCAGCAGATCACCAGGCTGCTGCAGGAAACCGGTTTGACTGTGGTCAACGAATATGCAGATTATGATTTTCGCCCTTATGAAGAAGGGGATAATATACTCATGATCGAGGCTTGCAAGACCAACTGATTTCATTGATACCCGTTTTAGCTGATTCTAATCTATGTCCATTACTATTGTAACAATGAACAATCTATGACAAATCAAGGAAAGGATAAAAAATGACTGCCAGGAAATTTGAGTTGACTTACGGAACAATGTATAACCCACCGAATGAGCTGCATGACAGATTTGATGCAGCGCTTACTGAAGTCCGGTCTCAACTGGGTAAAGAATACAGCATGTGGATCGATGGCAAGGAACGGTTTGCAGATCAAAAGTTTGAAGATCGTTCTCCGATCGATACCGGTATGCTGTTGGGGGTCTTTCAGAAGGGTACAGCCCGGGATGCTGTGGATGCTGTGGAAGCAGCACGCAAAGCGTTTTATAGCTGGCGGCGGACGCCCTGGCAGGAACGGGTTGCGCTGCTTCGTAAGGCAGCCGATTTGCTTGAAGAACGAACTTTTCAGATCAGCGCGGCCATGGCCATGGAAGTTGGCAAGAACCGTATGGAATCACTGGGCGACGTTGCTGAATCAACGGCCCTGATCCGTTATGCCTGCGACCGGATGGAAAAGAATGATGGTTTCACTGTTCAAATGGGTAACGATCCTGTGGAAGGCTATATTTCCACGAATGTATCGGTATTACGCCCTTATGGTGTATGGCTGGTCATCAGCCCGTTTAACTTCCCGGCTTCTTTAAGTTTCGGCCCTACCGGATCGGCGCTGGTGGCCGGCAATACCGTTGTACTCAAACCGGCGACTGATACGCCCTGGGTGCCGCGCCTGATAGCTCAATGCCTGATCGATGCGGGAATCCCCAAAGGTGTATTCAATTTTGTCACCGGCCCGGGAAGTACTTTGGGGCAGGCGCTGATCGATTCACCGGATGTATCCGGGGTCACCTTTACCGGTTCACTGGATGTAGGAATGGGGATTTACCGCAGCTTTGGCAAAGGAAATTATGTACGGCCTGTCATTCTTGAACTGGGTGGCAAGAACCCGTCTGTGGTCAGCCGGCATGCCAATCTCGATGACGCTGCCCTGGGCATTATGCGTTCGGCATTTGGTTTGCAGGGACAAAAATGTTCTGCCAATTCGCGAATATTCGTCGAAGAACCTGTCTACGATGAACTGGTGAAGAAGCTGGTCGAAAATACGAATAACCTTGTGATTGGCGATCCTACCCGGCGGGAAGTCAACATGGGCCCGGTGATCAATAAAGACGCTTATCAGGATTACCAAAAATTCTGTGCGGATCTCAGGCAGCACGGAAATATTCTGACCGGCGGCAAGATACTGACAGACGGTGCATTGGGGAAAGGTTACTTTGCTGCTCCAACTCTGGTCGACGATCTGCCATTGGATCATCCATTGTGGCAGCAGGAGATGTTCCTGCCCATTTCGACCATTGCTCCCATCCACAGCGTGGAAGAAGGCCTGAAACTGGCAAACAACGTACAGTATGGTCTGACAGCAGGTTTTTATGGCAGCCAGGAAGAAGTGGAATACTTTTTCGATCATATCGAAGCCGGCACGGTGTACGCCAACCGACCACAGGGCGCTACAACCGGCGCGTGGCCGGGATATCAACCGTTTGGCGGCTGGAAGGGTTCCGGTGCCAGCGGCAAGAACTCAGGCGGCGTCTATTATTTACAGTTGTACATGCACGAAACCTCCCGGACGCTGGTCAAAAAAGCCTGACAGTTTTTATCTTTGTGGGATTTTTAGCCGCCTTGCGGCTAAAAATCCCACAAAATGGTTTTCCCCCCTTTACGGCGGGAAGCGGGTCGGGAAGTTAGGTGTCAGGCCGCGATGCGGCCCAACTCAAAAAATATCTATTTCCGATAACCTGGGCCGCGTACGGCCATGCCGGGCAGAGCGCCGGTATGTTCTCCATTTTTCAGCACCTGCGTGCCGTTGACGAACACGTGCACCATGCCGGTCGAATACTGATGCGGGGCGGCAAACGTCGCATGATCCTGCACTTTGGCGGGGTCAAAAACCGCAATATCGGCAAAGAAACCTGCTTTCAATTGGCCGCGCTCCTTAATCTTGCGCACTTCGGCCGGGAAAGATGTGATCCGCCGCACAGCCTCTTCGAGGGACAGCACTTTTTCATCCCGTACATATTTGGCCAGGAAGCGCGAAAAGGTGCCATAAGCGCGTGGATGCACACCGGATTTGAGAAATACCCCCTCGGGAGCCTGGGATTCGCTGTCCGAGCCGATACAAACCCATGGCTGCTTGAGCTGCTTCACCAGGTTATCCTCCGTCATGGTGAAATAAACGCCGCCGACATTGAAATTATCTTCGACAATCAAATCCATGATGGTATAGGCCGGTTCGGTTCCGCGCATGGCCGAAACCTCGGCCAGGGTCTTGCCGATGAGGGGTTTCAACCGCTCGGATTTGAAACTGCGCAGCAGCACCCCTTGTGCTCCGCCAGCACCCATCAGACTGCTTTCCCATTCATCGGTTTCGGTAGTCATTTCCCTGTACAAACGGGTGCGTGTCTCGGGATCCTTCAGCCGTTGGATCCAGGCGGCAAAACCGCCATCCTGGATCCAGTCCGGCATGGTGGCACCCAGGCCGGTGGCGGAGGCCGGGTAGGTATACATATCGGCAGTGATTTGCAGACCCTCTGCCCGGGCTGCGTTGACCCTGGCGATTACTTCTTCCATCTTGGACCAGTTTTTGCGACCGGTGGCTTTGAGATGATAGATTTCTGCGCCGATCTTTGCCTCCCTGGCGATGGTGATCAGCTCATCCAGGGCGGACAGAACCGAATTGCCCTCGTTGCGGATATGCGAGATATAGATACCGCCGTATTCGGCCACCACTTTGGCGAGCTCAATCAGTTCAGCGGTATCGGCGTAACTGCCGGGGGGATAGATCAAGGCTGAGCTGATGCCGAGGGCACCCTCTTCCATCGTCTGGCGGGCCAGCCGGCGCATATGCTCCATCTCGGCCGGGGTGGCCGGGCGGTCGTTATAGCCGATGGCGTTGATACGCAGCGTTGCAGCGCCCAGATATGAACCAATATTGGTAGCGATACCGCGCTTTTCCATATAATCAAAATATTCTCCCAGTGTATTCCACGGGATGTCATACTTGATGTCGCCCTGCCGTTCGATCCGTTCCTGCTTCATCTTTCCGGTCATCGGCCCTTCCGAGGTGCCTTCGCCGAGAATCTCAAGCGTCACGCCCTGGCGGATATCGCTCTGTGATTTGCCGTCAACGATCAGCGAGATATTTGCCCAGCTCATCACATTGATGAAGCCGGGGGTGACGGCCAAACCCTTTACATCGATCTCCTGTCTGGCGCTGGCCTGGCCCAGATGACCCACCGCGGCGATTTTTTGCCCTACGATGGCTACATCTCCCTCTACCGGCGGCCCGCCTTTGCCATCATAGAGGATTCCGTTGCGCAGGATCAGGTCGTATTGAGTGGACATATTCTTTTCCTTTCGGTGTTGGTGTGTTGTTTTCAGTTTTACCGGTCTGACAGACTATTTTTCTCCGATCAATTCAAGCACTTCGGGCAGGAGCTGCAAACTGGTGGCGATGGCTTCACCGCCGTAGATGGTGGCGTTGCCCTTCCAGTCGCCAAAGTACCCGCCGGCTTCGGCGAAGATGGGCGGAAATGGGCCGTTGTCCCACACTTTCATGGCGGGATCCATTGCCAGCTCGGCTCGTCCGGTGGCCACCAGCAAGTATCCATAGGCGTCCCCCCAGCCGCGGCGGGACTTGCAGGCCCCCGAGATGCGCTCCCAGGCCGGGCCATGACCATATTCATGGCAGGCAGCGGAATCATTGCAAATCACCAACCCATCGGACAGAGTCTGAACGGGTGAGACATGGGTGTGCAGATTGTTCCAGAAACAGCCCAACCCGCTGGCTGCACTGATGGTTTCATGAATGGCCGGGAAGTGTGCCGTTCCAACCTCCACCTTGCCGTTGATTTCCAGGCCGATCAGGACGGCATAGATGGGCACTCCGTGAACGAAGGAATACGTCCCGTCAATGGGGTCGATGATCCAGCGGTAGGGGCTGTGCGGCTTATCCACCACGCCGTATTCCTCGCCCAGGATGGCATGCTCCGGGAAGTAGCGTTCGATACGTGCACGGATCAACTGCTCTGCTCCGCGGTCGGCGGCGGTCACTACCGATCCATCTGCTTTGGTGTCGATGGCCAGGTTGGACTGGAAATATCCAAGGGTCAGCCGGCCGGCCAGAAAGGCGGTTTCGTTGATAAAGTCAAGATAAGTTTGAAGGGGTTCGCTCATGGAGAATATCCTTGGCTGGGGATGCGTACGAGAAATTATTATAATTCATCGCGCCGGAGGGCTTTGTATCGGATTTCATCAACCTCCTTTGAGCGGAAGAGCATTGCACCGGCTACCCTCTTGATCAGCAACCCGGACATTACCTGATATCCAGCTCACCGGTCTTTTTGTGGCGATGCTGTAGCCCCTTCGTAATTGCCTGGTTTTACTTGCTGCTAAAATGAATAAACATACCTTAACCTGAGCAATCCTTTTGCGCACAATTCCTCTGCGTGTAGAATGGACAGCCATCCTGGCAGGCTTTGGCGCTGCACAGCAAATCATCCTGCTGCAAGCGTTGGATGCGTCCCTTGCGTACCCAGTGCTCCACCATGCCTTCCAGCACTGATGGATCGATGCCCAGCTTGCGGCTCAGCACATCCATGCGGATTGCCCCGTGACTGTTTTCAATCTCTTTCAGTACTTGCATCAACATAGTATCATCCCAATCCCAGCAGCATGCCGCCCTGAAAGACAATCACCGCCAACAGCCAGGCTGCCGCAAGCTGCCCAAAGGCACTCAGCAGCATCCAGCGGGTGCCCAGTTCCTTGCGCAGGGCGGCCAGCGTAGCTATACAGGGCGTATAGATAAGAATAAAAACCATGAAAGCAAAGGCGGCCAGGCCGGCGTGCCCGCCGCTGGTCTGCTCAAAGCCGGCCCGTACTGCGGGTGCCAGGGCGGTCTCCGTGGCCGTCTTATCGCTGCCTGTCAGATCAATGCCGATCAGTCTGGGTATCGACAGGACCATTTCCCACAGCGCCTTTACAAAACCAGTCAGGATGCTGCTCACATCTTCCACAAAGCTGGTTTGGGCAGTATCCTGAACGGGGGTATCCATCCCGTATACCTGCGTCAGGCTGGTGACGATCACTTCCTTGGCCGCAATGCCGGAAATCAGGGCACCACTGGTCTGCCAGGATCCAAAGCCGGCCGGCGACAGCAGCGGAGCCAGCTTGCCGGATATGGCGGCATACGCGCTGGATTGCAGGTCAACATTGGCGAACCTGCCTTCTCCCCCTACCGGTATGGCCAGCAGCAGCCAGATGACCAGGCTCATCGATAAAATCAGGCTGCCGGCTTTTTTGATGAACGAGGAGGTGTGCTCCCACATGTGGATCCAGATGGCCTTCAGCGTGGGGATGCGGTAGGGCGGCAGCTCCAGCACAAACGGTGACTCCGCACGGCGGCGGAAAAGAGTGTTTTTCAGCAGCAGTCCGGCGGTGATGGCCATGACGATGCCGATCAGATACATCCAGAATACCATCAGGCCCGCCTTTTCGGGGAAGAAGATGCCGGCTATCAAGACGTAAACCGGCAGGCGCGCCCCACAGCTCATGAATGGAACCATCATGGCGGTCAGAATGCGATCTTTTTCATTTTCCAGAGTGCGTGTGGCAAATATCCCGGGCACACTGCAACCAAATCCCACAATCAATGGCAGAAAGCTCTTTCCGTGCAGCCCCAGCACATGCATAAAGCGATCCATCACAAAGGCCGCTCGGGCCATGTAACCGGAATCTTCCAGAATGGCCAGCGCACCGTACAGTGCCATCAACACCGGCACAAAGGCCAGCAGCCCACCTAATCCGGCCACCACCCCGTCGAGCAACAGGGATTCAACCCAGTTGCCGTTCAAACCAAGCAGCATGACCAATGACGATACCCAATGTGTGACAGGGCCCTCCAGCACCGCGTTGACCCAATCCAGCAACGGGGCCGACAGATCGGTGGTGATCTTGAACATCCCCCACATTAATAACAGAAAAATGGGGATGCCCAGGATGCGATTGGTAACGACGTCATCGATGCGGTCCGTGAGTGTACGCCGTTGGCTGTTTTCAACCTGCATTGTTTCCCTGACCAGACCGTTGATCCAGCCGTAACGACGGTCAGCGATGAGTGTATCTACATCTTCACCAAAAATGGATACCAGGTGGTGTATGTTTTTTTGCACGTCGGAAATCAATTGAGCGCCATCCGGCTGGAGTGCAATTTGGGCGGCGATCTGCTTGTCGTTCTCAAGCAGCTTGAGGGCTAACCAGCGCGATGGGTAAGCCTCGTTCAATGCGGGATATTTTTCGATCAGGGTCTGAACCTGCACGATTTCCTGTTCGATCTCACGGCCGTAATCGATTTGAAAGCTCAGGCGGCGGGTATAAGCCAGGTCATGCTGCATGATTTACCTCATGCTGCATGATTTGCCTCATGTTCGGGGATTCTTCTGGCCCGCAGTATGGCCTCCACCAGTTGCGGAATGCCTTTTCCGCTGCTGGCCACAGTGCGCACAACCGGTGATTTGAATGCCTGCGACAGGCGTTGATCATCGATTTGGATGCCGCGCGATTCGGCCAGATCGGCCATGTTCAAGGCGATCACCACCGGAACCTCAAGCTCCAGCAGTTGAATGGTCATATACAGATTGCGCTCCAGGTTGGCGGCATCTACCACCGAGACGATGACGTCCGGATGTTCCTGCAGGATGTAATCACGGGTGATGATCTCTTCCAGCGAGTAAGCCGTCAGGCTGTATGCACCTGGCAGATCAACAATTTCCAGGGTAACGGACCCCGCCTGGTACAGACCTTCCTTTTTTTCGACGGTTTTTCCCGGCCAGTTTCCTACATGCTGGTGAGCGCCGGTCAGGGCGTTGAAGATGGTCGATTTTCCACAGTTGGGGTTGCCGGCCAATGCCACGCGAATGGGGCGGTTTTCTTCCATGTTCAAATTGACACCTCAACGGGCAGGATTTCAACAAGCATCTTGCAGGCTAAACCTCGCCCAATTTCGATCTGTTTTTCATTGCTTTTAACCAGGATTTTGCCTGAGGGTTCGTTTCTCAGGATTTCAAGTGTATCACCTGGTTGCAGACCCATTTCCATCAATTTTCTGGAAGCCTGTCTTCCAGCGCTAAATGAGATAATACGGACAAGGTCACCTTTTTGTGCCTTATCCAGTACGATTGTGTTAACTTCCACCAGGATATTTTTTGCTTCATGGCCCCGCAGCGAAAGATGATAACCTTTGACACAGTATTCAATGGGATCCCCCATGGGCGCTACGCGTACCACCTCGATATCAGCGCCGGGTACCAGCCCCATATCCATCATCCGCTGGCGCAGGGCGCCAAAACCGCGCACCTGTTTGATGAGGCCGTTCTGGCGAGGAATCAGTTCGTCCAATCGTTTGATCATCACTTTATCCTTGTTGTTCAATGCTTCCCTGTCGGCCGCTTGACTCGAAGCCTGGCAAGGGTAAAATAAGAGTACATATATAATAAAAATTACGTTCATTGCTAATGAATATTATTAGCATATACTAATATGAGTATACTATAATTTATCCGTTCGTCAAGCATACGCGCACAAATTGCACGGAGAGAAGAGGAATATTTAGTGACAACACACGATGAAATTCAGTCGCAGTCGCCTTCTCCAACCATCGAGGATTATCTCTGGCTGATCTTTACCCTGGAACGGGATGGGGAAGAGGTGATCGGTGCACGGCTGGCTGAACTGCTGGAAGTTTCACCGCCTACCGTAACCGTCACTCTGAAAAGGATGGTGCGGGATGGGTGGGTGGAAATGGATCCAAACAAGCATATCCAGCTTACCCGCGAAGGCACTGAGGCAGCCAAAACAGTGCTCAGGCGACACATGTTGGTGGAATGGCTGCTGGTTGAAATGCTTGCTGTTCCCTGGTCGCGGCTGCATCATGAAGCGCACCAACTGGAGCATTACATTTCCGATGATGTGGAAGAGCGGCTCACAAAACAGTTGGGGGAGCGCAGCGTGTGCCCGCACGGGAATCCCATACCGGGTAATGAAGATTTTGTGAAATCCTGGGGCACACTGCTGGATGCCCCGCTGGACACTCCGCTGATCATCCGGCGTATCCATGAGCATGCCGAAAGCCGCATGAGCCTGATGTCATTTCTGGAAGAATATCACATCCTGCCCGGCAGCCAGGCGATGATCCGCGAGAAACTCCCCTTCAACGACACGCTGTCGCTTGAGGTGAATGATCAAACGGTTGTGTTGGGATACCGCAATGCCAGGCAGATTTATGTGGAGGTTGCCGGGGGATAACGTTCAATTTCCCGCCAATTTAGAGGCGGGGAAAAAGGGGTGGGGTGACACAAAATGATTCTACGCCGTATCTTTTCAACATCCCAAATTTTGGGACGGAAACAGAGGATGAGGTGCTCTCATCCTTTGCCTACAGCCGCGGCAGCCGCGATTTTCTTCTCCAGCACGCGCGACATGAACCCACGTTTTTGGCGGTACCAGGCCACCCGCTCCGGCTTTTCATCCTGCTGGTAAATCTGGATCAGATCTTCCATCATTTCCAGGCATTCCTCCCAGTGGGTAATGGCACTGCTGCGGCTGTCAGGAAGCTGC
Organism: Chloroflexota bacterium; assembly: GCA_021372725.1. Lineage (GTDB taxonomy): Bacteria > Chloroflexota > Anaerolineae > Anaerolineales > Anaerolineaceae > JAJFTV01. The sequence goes on from JAJFTV010000140.1 coordinate 37,200, forward strand.
CATTCAAGGATGCCCAGCAGCCATAAAGTGACTGTGCGCTGGTGGCTCTGTGGGGGAAAGATTTCGACCGCTTTGCGAAGCATGTCCTGCGCCTGGGTAATGTCTCCCAGCCTGAAAACGATCATGGCACATTCCACCAATACCTCGGCGCTTTCAAGCGGATCCAGTGAATTCAAACCCAGGTTGTGCAGATCATTCACCAAACCGGCGATGCTCTGTTTGTCACTTTCGGTAAGCCATTCCTGGTTGAGTTGATCGGTGATTGCATCGACCAGACTCAGCGCTTTACCCGATAGACGGCTTGGATCAAAAATATCCAACCAGGTGTACACCTCTTCGGTCTTGCAAATCATCTCCATATTAATACGAATTAACAGATCCCGGTACCATTGGGCGTTGACATTTTTCTCAGCCCTTTCCTGCGCTTCAGCAAGCTGCTCAAAGGTTTGGCGGGCCTGATACCAGGATGAAAAGGCAAGCCAGGTATCACCGGTTTTCCAGGCGATGATGCCTAAAATCCAGTCAGACACAGCGCAAGCATGGCTGCCCTCAGCCAGGGCAAGCCGGGCCTGGCGGGCATATTCCATGGCGGTCGAGGCTTCCAGCCGGGCGAAATGGAAGCCTGCCAAATGCAGCATCAGTTCCGGAACCTCAAAACGGTCGGAATTTTCACGGCTTTGCTCCACCACCGTTTCAATCATTTGCTGGCGTTTCGTTTCATCGATCTCCGGGTCATTGATATGCCGCAGGATAGCCTGGGTTGTCCGGCGCAGGTGTGTTGATTCAAATCTGTTCAGCCATGAGAGGGCATTATTCATTGACTACCAATTTCTCCAGTCTGTCAATCAGTTTTTCCAAAACCTTGAAAGTTTTCTCCACCGGTTCAGGGGTGGTCATATCCACGCCGGCCATTTTCAATGCATCCAGTGGATCCATGGACGCGCCGGCTTTCAACATCGACAGGTAGCGGTCACGGGCTGCGGTATCTCCTGCCAGGATGGGTTCGGCCAGCGCGTGCGCTGCAGAAATGCCGGTAGTGTACTGGTAGGTGTAATAATTCGAATATAAATGGGTGGAGAACTGCATCCACACGCTGCCAACCCGTTCCCGGTCAATCACCACGTTGGGGCCGTAGCCTTCCTGGAAAATATCGGCCATCAGATTGGTCAGGTATTCGGCGGTGAGTGCGCCGCCCTTTTCAATCTGTTGATGGGCTTCCAGGTCAAAGATGGCCAGGCTGGGCATGATAAAGAAATAGCGGTGAAAGTTCGCCATAGCTTCATCAATCATCCCGATCTGAAAAGCCGGATCCTTCACAGTCTCAAACAGATGCGCACGGACGATGGCCTGGTGGAAGTTGGAAGCCACCTCGGCGACAAACAGGCTGTAATCGGAATAAACCAGGGGCTGGTTTTGCCACGTCAGCAGTGAATGCATGGAATGACCCAGCTCGTGTGCCAGGGTTCCCAGGGAACCCAGTGTGCCATCGAAACTCATCATGATGAACGGCTGGGTACCGGCATACCCGGCTGAGAATGCCCCAAACCGTTTGCCCTTATTCGGGTGATAATCCACCCAGCGCAACTCCTTGATGCCGCGCCGTACGGTTTCGGCATAATCATCGCCCAGGATGCGCAGCCCGTCCACTACCCAATCACTCACCTGTTCGTAGCTGACTTTCGGCATGTTTTCGATCAGGTCGACGCGTGTATCATAAACGTGCATGGTATCCAGTTTGAGCGCTTTCCGGCAGACCTCCCAGTACCTGTGCCAGATGGGCAAATTCTTGCGGTAGGTACTGATCACGTTATGATAGACCTCCACGGGCAGGAAGCTGGTAGCCAAAGCCGCCTCCAGGCTGTTGTTGAAAAGGTGCGCCCTGGAGAGAAACACATCCTGCCGATACCCCGCTGAAAGGCAGCTTGCCATGGTATTTCGAAAGGCCAGATGCGCATCGGCATAGCTCTCGAAGGCATTCTTCCTCAACTCGCGGTCCCGGCTGGAGAGCAGCACATCCAGATTGCTGTGCGAAACCTCATGCTCATTGCCTGCCGAATCCAGAGCCGGTTTGAAAGTCAAATCGGCCACGGCCAGGATGTTATGGGTTTCGGAAGCAGCCTGAAACGGGTCGCCGACCTGTCCGAGCAAGGCTTCCACTTCGCCACTACGGATGTGAGCGGCCTGCCTCTCCAGGTTATGAAAATAATGGGCGTAAATATCCAACCCCGGCCCGGTTTTTACCCAATTCTTGAGCGTATCAAAATCGATCGCCATGATCTCTGGTTCAGTAAAGGCCAGGGCTGCCATACAGCGCGCAACCAACCCGCCCACCATGCCTGTCAGGGCGGCGTATTCCTGGTTGGTGGTATCGACAGCATAATTCAGGGAAGCATAAAAATAGAGATGGTACATTCTTTGCTTGATTCTTTCGCTTAACTCAAGCCATTCGAGCAGTACCTTGGGACTGCTGCCGAGCTTTCCCTGATATTTTTCAGTCTCCTGCAGTGTGATCTCCATTTCTGCAAAGGCTTTTTTCCAGGCTTCGATATTCGGAAAAATGCTGGCAACATTCCAGGTTTGATCTTCCGGAATGTCAGCACGAGGGGGAAGTGGTTGGGTGGTCATGGATATAATCCTTTCCAGGAAAATTCAAATGATGTGAGTATTATAATTGCTCATGAGGTCAGAATGCATGTAAAAAGTGGACTCCAGGTGCTTTTGGATGAGGGGAAACAGCTTTCAGGAGCCCGCGCGGGACTGGTGACCCATCCTGCCGCGGTACTGCCGGATCTGCGTCACAGCCTGGAAGCATTGCAGGCAGCGGGCGTGCAGATCAGTGCCTTGTTTGGGCCGGAGCACGGCTACCTGGGTTTTGAAGCGGATGCCACCCAGGTGACGCATACCGTCGATCCACGCACCGGTATACCGGCCTACAGCCTGTATGGAGATCACCTTTCTCCCACCCCGGAAATGCTGGATGGGCTCGATGTGCTCCTCTTTGACATGCAGGATGTGGGCGTGCGCTTCTATACATTTATCAGCACACTTTACCATGTCCTCAAGGCTGCCGGTGAACAGGGCAAGCCAATTATTGTTCTGGATCGTCCCAACCCTTTGGGTGGAGTTGCGGCTGAAGGGCCGTTGATCGATCGCGGGTATGAATCTTTTGTGGGGATTACCTCGCTTCCGATACAGCATGGAATGACGGTAGGGGAACTGGCCGGGTGGATGAACACCCGCCTGTCGCTCAAGGCTGATTTGCAGGTTATTCCCGTGCTGGGCTGGGACAGAAATATGTTATTTAATGATACCGGTTTGCCCTGGGCACCCACCTCGCCGGGGATTCCACACCTGTCGACGGTATTTGCTTATCCATGTACCTGTCTTATCGAGGGTACCAACCTTTCCGAGGGACGCGGCACCGCGCTGCCTTTTGAGGTTTTTGGTGCCCCCTGGCTGGCTGGGTATGCGCTGGCCGAAGCGCTCAACCAGGCGGAATTGCCTGGTGTCCGTTTCCGCCCCACCCATTTTCAGCCCGGCGACAGCAAATACCGTGGTTCAGTCTGCCAGGGAGTGCAATTGCACATCACCGATCCACGTCAGTTTCAATCCCTGCCATGCGGACTGGTGATTCTACAGAAATTGATCGAATCCACCCCTCAATTTTCATTTCTCGAGACAAGCTGGGAGGGGAATCATCCGCATTTTGACCTGCTGGTTGGCAACAGCGCCATCCGTACCCAGCTCCTGGCCGGCGTGTCGCTGGATGTTATTACATCGGGCTGGGGTGATAACCTGTCAGCATTCAACAAGGACAGGACTGATTTCCTGCTTTACGAATAGTTTTCACAATCCCTTTGATATGCAGCCATTCATAAAAAACGAGTATTCGAAGCGATTGTCTACCAGCCGCTGGCGGTAAAGACGATTTCCAGCAGCGCTTCGCGTTCGCCAGCGGTCATGAGCCGGGGTTGTGCAAAATCGACCAAGGTTGTGGTGAGCAGCTCTGTACTGATGTAGCGGTTGTCATAGAAAACATGCCGGTCTATCATCCCTTGCCGGTTGGGCTCTCCCACGCCATATTGATCAAAAAACAAATTGCCCAGCCCATAGTGGAGGAATGATCCCTTATAAAACTCCATCCCCTGCGGCCGGTGTGACTGGCTTCCGCTGATGATAACAGCGCCGCTTTCTGCCAGGCGGCGAAAATCGCGCTCTTGTACTTCCTGGGCTTCATAGAGGTCATATTCGTTGTGTTGGATGGAGACGATGGGCAGGTAACCAAGGTCAGCCAGCCTTTTGATCTCGCTTCTCAGGTAGGTGAAATCACAAGCCACTGCCCCCGGAGTAGTAGCGGTTGCGGTGGCAAACGCCGCTCCCTTGGCATTGCAGCCGATAAAAGCCAGCCGGTTGCCGTTGTGTTCGATAAAGACCGCTTTTTTTCCCTGCTCCAGGTTTTCACCCCCGCCATACACCGGCCAGCCTTCTTCCTTGTACATCTCCAGGGTCAGAGAGATGGCTTTCTGCCCCCAGTCTGCCAGGTGATCACCGGTCAGCTCCACTATGTCAGTGCCCACGTATTCCAGCAGCTTGATATAATCCGGGCTGCTGCAAAACATCATACCGGTCCGGTTGGCTGTCGGGGCAGGGCAATTTTCGGCAAATGAAACTTCATTGCTGATGTGGGTGATGTCGGCGGAAGCCAGCCATTTTTGCACAGCCTGCCCCGGGTAGATGATGCCCTTCTCTTCCATTGTATAGGCCGTGGAGCGTGTCAGCGCTGTGACCCCGGTCATGGCCAGTACGGTCAATTTGGAGGCATCCCGATTGCTGGCAACGAAGAGAGCTGTTCCGTCGATCTGCTCATCCTGAATGAGCAGATCGATCGCATCCTGGTTTCCTTGCAGTGAAATGGGAATATTGAGCGCATATCCATCCGGGGTGAAGTCATTGTGGATGGGGGATTCTCCGTCTATGGATATCACCTTCCAGCGCGGCTCCAGAGTATCAAAGGGGATGATTGCCATTGCGGAGGTATCCCAGGCCGTTTGAAGCAGTTTATCTTCATCCATGACCTGTATCAAATGGCTGGCAGATTCTCCCCAGGTCAGCTTGAGCGCATGGAATACGGGTTCTGACATAACCAGTGTTCTGCCGGTCAAATCGCCGCTCGATTTTCCCTGCCATGCATTCAACAGGTCAACGGTGGAAACATCATCCGTCAAGGTGGGGAATGATGCAGCCAAAACGAGGATCCATTGTGCTGCCGGGCTCCCCTTGCCATATCTGATGGAAATGGATGCTTCTGCTTCCCCGCTGAGTTGCCATCCGGCAGGGAAATTCAGGGACTCGGTGATGGACTCCGGCAGAAGTGGATCGAGCCAGATCGTCCGGCTGGGGAAATCCTCACGGGAGGGCTGTGCAGTTTCGGTCACCTGGCCTTGCGTATTCGCAGAAGGTTGGACAACCGGATTTCCGGCCGGCACAGCGGTATCGGCGCAGCCGGTCAGGATATTACCGAACAGAAAAATGATCAGGAGACAATACCTTGTTTTATATCGAGCCATCTTGTGCGACTGGTTATCCTCTGCAAGGATCATTTCAAATTCTACGGGCTGATGTCGCCCTGAAACAAGAGTAAAATTGATTCATGATAAAAGAACTTTCCAATTATCTCACGAGTAGAAGGATATTAGCGTTATGACTCATCAATTCTTTGTACCCGAAAGTGCGATGGCGATTGTAGCTCATCCCGATGACATCGAATTTGGTTGTGTGGGCACCCTGGCTCGCTGGGCACGCGCGGGTGCCAGGATTTGTTATGTCCTTTGCACCAGTGGGGATGTGGGTATTGCCGACACATCCATCACACGGCAGGAAGCGGCAGAGATCCGCGAGAAGGAATCGCTTGAAGCAGCCAGGATTGCCGGGGTAAGCGATGTAGTGTTTTTACACGAGCCGGACGGACTGTTACAGGCAACTCTGGAATTGCGGAAAAAGCTGGTGCGTGAGATCCGTCGCTTCAAACCCGAAGTAGTGCTGTGCAATGATCCCACCGTTTTATTTCCAAGTGACGATTACATCAACCACCCTGATCACCGCGCCGCCGGTCAGGCCGCCCTGGACGCCGTTTTCCCGGCTGCCGGTCAACCTCACCTGTTCCAGGAGCTGGAGAAGGAAGGATTGCAGGCCTTCAAGCCCTGTAAAGTGTACGTGATGAGCTGGTCAAATGGAGCAGAATCTGTCAGTATTGACGAAACGATCGATATCAAGGTTGCTGCCTTGCGTGCACACAAAAGCCAGATGAAGGAATGGGACCCCGAAGAGGACATCAGGAAGTGGGCGGCAGAACGGGCGAAGGGCAAAGAGATGGCCTATGCAGAAACCTTCCGGGTAATTGTTCTGGTCAATGAAGAAGAATGTCTGGAAAAGAAGCGCGCCCACTGATCAAGTATTATCGCCTCCTTCCCGAGCCGGGTGATACAGGGTGGTTCAAATATAAATATAATTTGTTGACCATAAAGTAAGAGACCATGCCACCAGCCCCTCGCGCTCCTAATGGATCGCAAACATTTCCTGCACCATCGGTAGAATCAGCTCCCAGCGCGGCAGCAGCACATTGGCCCCCTCATTGGTGATAAACGGGGTGACATAATCCCGGCTAATGGTGCGGTTGTCGATACCGTCGATCCCGATCCGCAGAACGGCAATGCCAATCCGCGGCCATTGCCAGACCGGAAGGTTGGTGTCGATATTTGCCAGCAGCGCCGAACCGATCATCGGCAGCCGCAGCCAGGTGGCAGGCTTCAGTATCTGGCGTGCTACGGCCTTTACAAAGATCTGGCCGCGCTCCATGCGAAAGAAATCATCACTGCCAGCCCGATCACGCACAAAGGCCAGTGCCTGATCTCCATCCAGGTGATGGGTGCCGGCCTCAAGCCCTCCGGTGGCGTTTTCCAAGGTAAGATCCACACCGCCCATTGCCGACACGACATCCTTAAATCCCTCGAATTTGAAACGGACATAATACGGAATATCCAGTTGAAAATTGGTGAAAATCGTGTCCAGTAATGCTTGCGGTCCACTGCCGGGTTGGTTGCCTTCGGCAAAGAAATGGGGTGTATTGATGCGGTTCTCACCCCCACCGGGAACCTGCACCCACAAGTCGCGCGGGACGGAAAGCATCCCTACGTAGGGTTTAAAAGGCTGAACCGTGACCATGATGATGGTATCACTGCGTCCCAGGGCGGTGTTTTCCGGTGCCCGATCGATGCCCATCACAACAAAGTTGACCGGTGTGGGCAGCACCAGATAGAAAACCAGAACGATCAGGCAGCCCACAATCAATAGCAACAGCAAAGGCAGCAGACAGGAGCCTCTTTTTTGTTTTTGTTTGGGTGTTTTGATGCGAACCGCCTGAAATTTTTCAATCGGTTCGGACTGCCGTAAACGGGTGGGCTGTGTATACGAGCTTCGCCCGGAATAATATTGATTCATTCAGTCAGTTTCCAGCTTTCACAATAATTCAACGGCCAGGTTACCTGCCGGCCAGAATCATACATTTACCAATTCCGGCCGGCGCGGTTCACCGGCTAGTTTTACCGAGTCGTCATTATACTCACTTTTCAGGAAGTTATACTGACGGACCGCAAAGCTTTATTCTCTGGTGAATGCCGGTGTGACGATACCCGTTTCGTTCTTCCAGAATGGCGCCCAGGCCAGGGTGAACACCTGCACCTGGATATCCGTCTTGTGTGGATTAACCGCCACCGACGCAAGCTCTTCGGCAGCCGGATCGATTTTTGCTGCCTGTTTCTCCAGCTCGGTGTCGAACCCGACTTTGAGATCTTCCAGTTGCTTTTGGTAGGTTTCCAGAGTTTCCCTGGCACGTGCCACATCCTGCTGGGCAGTGGACGTTCGGCCGGCACCCCTGGCCGCAGTGGCCACCTTGCCCAGATTGCTTTTGCTGGCGATCTTCCGGCCGGTGAAGGCGCCCAGAATGGTGGATCCCAGTGAGATGGCAGTCTGGAAACCGGCCTGCTTGGCCTGGTCTTTCTCCCGATCCACCGCCTGTTCAGCCTTGCGGATGCGTTCTTCCAGGGTGGCAATCTTGGTGGCGTACTTTTTCTGCAGTTTCTCCGCCGCTTCATCCCGCATTTCACGGGTGGACTGCTGCAAGCGGATGCGAAAATCGCGCTCGGTCTCATCAGGTTTGGAGATGATACCGGTGCCGGGGCTTTGCAGCAGCTCAAGCTTTTGGGTGGTGTAGATCCAGTCTGCAAACCCTTTACTCCAGGAAGCATAACTTTTGCTTTTTACTCCATCGGAAGGCAAGGCGTGAAACATGGCTTTTTCTTCGGGCGATTTCTCCAAATCACCCGGTTCAATATCGGTCGCGGTGGTCTGATCCCAATTCACAACCACTATCTCGTCGGTGATGGGCGTCAGGCAGAAAAGATCCTTCTGTTCATCCAACTGGAGTTTGGTATTGACAAACCTGACCCGCGCTGAGCCGTACAGGTAGGGCATGTAGATCAGGCTGTCTCCGGAGCTGGCCCGTTTTTGCAGCGGCAGATAGCAGGTGGAGATTTCCGGGGGCAGCGCAGGCGGCCCGCCGGCAGCGGCTGTTACGGCGACGGCTCCGGTCACCGCCGCAACGCCGGCAGCCATTGCTGCCTGACCCGATCCACCGGCTCGTTGTGATGCATATTGGTCGCGAATGGGGTCGGTCAGTTTTTTGATATGATCGCGGGTCAACGGGCCGCGCAGATACGACATGGCCCAGCGGGTTTGAAATACCTCCGGCACATCCTCATGGGTGTTGTTCATCAGGAATACGCGGCTGCCGAGACCGGATATGATGGTCTCCATTTGCTGCCGATTAAATACCATCCCCGATGCAGCCGTGGCCCCTTCGAGGCCGTCCAGCAGGCGTACTTTATCGCGTTCAGTTTGCAGCCGGCCGATGAACCAGGTACCCGTGTTGGAAAGCGCCTTGTAATCGATGTCCACCGGGTTTTGAGTGGCCAGCACAAGCCCCAAACCGAATGCGCGGGCTTGTTTTAACAGAGTCAGTAATGGCAGCTTGGATGGCGGATTGGCAATGGGCGGAAGATAACCAAAGATCTCATCCATGTACAGGATGGCTCGCAGGCTGGTGGTGCCGGATTGGGTTCTAACCCATCCCAGTACCTGGTTGAGAAGCATGGATACAAAGAACATGCGCTCCTCGTCGCTCAAATGTCCGATGGAGAAAATGGCGATTTTGGGCTTGCCCTGCGGAGTGTACAAGATTTGATTAATGTCCAGCGGCTCCCCTTCCAGCCAGGCGCTGAAACCCGGCGACGCCAGCAGATTGTTCAATGCCAATACCAGCGAGAAACGATCTTTGGATGGGTAGAAGGTTTCGAGATCGAGCACGCCAATCTTTTTGACTGGCGGTGTCTGCACCTGCCGGATCAGGCTGGCCAGATCGAGGTCCTCCCCCTTGCGCCAGGTTTGATCCAGGATGGTGGAAAGCAGAATGTGCTCGCGGCTTTGAATGGGATCCACCTGAATCCCCACCAGAGCCAGCAGGCTGGAAACGGTTGAGCTGATGCGGCTGGCAAATGCTTCACGATCTTCCATCACTTGCGGCTCGGGGGCGGCGAACGATTTAAGGATGGAAACCGGGATACCGGAGTTGCTGCCGGGCGTATAGATGACAAAATCAACCGCATTGCGTAGTTTTTGAATGCGTGCCCCATCCTGTCCCCACGAGGCAAGCCCTTTGCTCCATGTCTCGGCCTGTTTTTGGGCATATTCTTCAGGAGTCATGTTTTTCTGGCGGGCTTCGTCCTGGTTAATCCAGGGTAAAAAATCCTCACCGCGCAAATTGGGGAAAGTCAACAGCAGGTTTCCCAGGTCACCCTTGGGATCGATGATGATGGAGGGAATGTTGTCAATCGCTGCCTCTTCGATCAATGAAATACACAGTCCGGTTTTTCCGCTTCCGGTCATACCAACGCAGACAGCATGGGTCAGGAGGTCTTTTGAATCATAGAGCAGAAGCCCGTCCTTGAGTTGAGCGTTCTTCAGGTCATATTCCTTGCCCAGATAAAAAACTCCAAGTTTTTCAAAATCTTCCATCCTGATATCCTCCCTTTATGACAAGTATTTGATATAGCTGCGGTGAGCTTTGTGGAAAACGATTTTTAGATGTTCATGTTCAGACAGTCTTAAGTAATCGCCTTCATCAATTTGAAACGGTTCGGCATATTTATAACCGGATGGTTTGCCTGTGTTGTACATCTCGAAAATACGAATTCTCATATCATTCCGGGCGTTAATAAATGATAGCTTTACCCAATTATATTGTATAGCAGGGGAAAAGAGAAAATTGCGAATTTATTTCATTATAGCATTTCCATCAACCATTTATACGAATTAACTTGATAAAATGTATCATTATCAGTATTATTAATTCAATCTTTTGTGTGCAATTCTGTCATTTTTTTATAAAGGAGCCAGTATGGAGCGGGTTACACAAGTTCAACTGGTGGATTTGATCAATCGGCCAGGGCCGTTATGGCTCGTAGGGCTCGATTTTTCGGGTCTTAGCTTCCGTAATGCAGTTGTAAAATTGGCCGATTTTTCAGGCTCAAAATTAAACAACACAGATTTACGAAATGCCGAAATGAATGGAGCGGTTCTAAGTGGTGTGGATCTGAGTGGTGCAGATATGTCCAACGCAAAGTTGTTGTATGCAAAGATGCATCATGCGAATTTGGAAGGCACCAGTTTACAAGGTGCGGTGCTAATCGGAGCAATTCTGGTAGGTGCCAATCTGAAAAACGCCAACTTAAAAGGAGCAAATCTTCAAGATGCCAACCTGGAAGGAGCAGTTTTTGAAAATACCATTCTTCCCAATGGTTTGATCCGCTAGTGTTCTGTCGAATATCCATGAGGAATTTGAAAATAACCGGAACAGAACACTTTAAGTTTTGTCAAACATTCAATGAGTAGGGCCCAATTGCAGGTTTATGTTTGACAAAATACTGGGATGGTTTAATTATTGCATCGATAATAAACAACCGTATCAGGAGTAAATGAAAAATGGAAATTACCCGATTCCAATTGTATGACTTGATGAACCGTCCTGGACCGCTTTGGCTTGTAGGTGCTGATTTGGAAGGTGTTGACCTGCAGCGGGCCAATCTGCGCGGCGCGAATTTGAACCGCACCAACCTGAGCAATGCCCAACTTCACCAGGTAAATCTGGAAGGATCCGATTTGCGTGATGCTGTTATGAAAAAAGCTAATTTGCGGAGCGCAATCCTGCGCGGCGCCAATATGCTGGGCGCTGATTTGCAGGAAGCTGAATTATATCTTGCCGATGTGGTGGGGTCTGTCTTACGCGAAGCAAATCTATCGAAAGCCAATCTCGAAAATGCCAATTTGCAGCACTCAATCCTTGAAGGCGCAGACCTGCGCGGTGCAAATCTGCGAAATGCCAATTTGCGTGATGCTGTAATCCAGGATGCTAATTTTGAAGGCGCTATTCTTACCGGTGCGGTAATGCCTGACGGTACGCAGCACAGTTAGTTTTGTCACCCTGGCTGTTACAAGATTAGCCATTGTTGCCTGCGGTAAGGATTGAAGGCGTATATCTGCATACCGCTGGCGGATGCTGTTATCCGGCTTCACATCAGGAATTGACATTGCCCATGTTGACCATCATCCACGCGTGCTTTCGATAGCCATCGAACCGATGAAACAACTCCTGTTTTCCATTATGCACAAATCGATATCTGAGACAATAGGCACTGTTATTAATCGGATCGATTCTGTATAATGATTCTAATGTTAAAAGAATGATCTGCGAGCATGTTACCTGAAATATTGTTCTTTATAATGGGATCATGATTGATAAAGGGGAGGAAAAGAGTGGCCGCAAAAAAACTTGCCCAATATTCATCATCACAAAAATCAAAGATGTTTGAACAATTCAAGACGATGCTGAAAACAATCAGGCCGTTGTTGGAAGAGAAATACGGCGTTGAAGAAAAATCTATGTTTCAACAGCACGCTTTGACCGATTTTCACGACCGGATTGTCCCGAATATCCCCTTTATTGGAGGGCGGGCCAATCCATACACAACTTACCTCGAACAAACTGCGATGGCTCTGGCGTTGTACCATACTGTCCAGGAATGGGGCGGCGGTCTGGAGCAAGCCGGAGAATTGATTTATAAAGGCATGCTCCTGGTGGCTTCCAAATATCCCAAACCATTGTTACATATTTATGGCATGTGGGCCAATTCAAAATTTCAATATCCCCGTATGCGTAGGGAGGCCCGTATTTCACAAAGGCGTGAATATGCAGCAGACTGGGTTTATGATTTTATTGAGGGGGAAGGCCAGGAGTTCGATTACGGGATTGATATGCATGAATGTGGCATTTTGAAATTCCTCACAGATCAGGGAGCTGAGGAACTTTTACCCTATTTATGTGCGGTTGATTACATCACATATCATGCAATGGGAATAGAGCTGCAACGAAACGAGACACTGGCAGTGGGTTGCGCGCGCTGCAATTTCCGTTTTATTGTCTCAGGAAATCCTTTGAACCCATCCTGGCCGCCGGTATTTCCTGAAAGAGAAAACCGGCCATCTATTCCTGATTAAAGACCCTGCGTCGATGTATCGTCCATCTGAACATCCAGTTTGCCCTGGTAGTACAAATCGACAACTTCCAAAAATGCCTCTGTCACCAGTGGATCGAACTGGCTTCCGGTGCAGCGCTTAATTTCTTCAATCGCTTCTTCGTGGGTGCGTGCTTTACGGTACACCCGCTCATCCGTGATGGCTCCATACGAATCGGCAATTGCCAGGATCCTGGCACCCAGTGGAATGGCATCTCCCTTCAGGTGGGCAGGGTAGCCGTTGCCGTCATATCTTTCATGATGAGCGCGTACGATGGGAGCAACATTTTGAAGACGTTTAACAGGCGCCAGAATGTTGGCACCGATTTCAGGGTGTTTTTTAATCTGCATCCATTCTTCATCAGTGAGCTTGCCAGGTTTACGCAGTATTTCATCAGGAATCCCGATTTTTCCGATATCATGCAGGCGCATGGCCCAGTTAATGGCCTTAATCTCATCTGGTGAACAGCCAAGTTTTCTTGCTGTGCAAGTAGCCAGTATTATCAGGCGCTTGCTGTGATCACTGGTATAACTGTCACGGGCATCAATGGCGTTGGCAAGTGCAATGACGGTCTGAAAGAAGCTCTCTTCCAATTGATCGTGCAGCCTGGCACGTTGAATGGCGCTTGAGGCTTGATCAGCAATAGATGCCGCCAGCCGAAGTTTATCTACATCAAAAGGTTCACGGTTGGCGTGCCGTCTTTCACCAAGAACGAGAATGCCGATAGGCGTTTCGCCAATTCGTAACGGGCAGATACACAAACTGTGCACATGTTCCAGATACAGAGCGTTGCTCTCTTCCGGTGTCAAGTTGGATTTGTGGGCTTCCAGCACCACCGGAGATTTGCTGTCAAGCACTTTTTCATAATAAGGATACAGGATGCTGGGATCTTTTTCTCCCAACCGCAGATCGTAATCCAGACCGGCTACCGGTTGAATGGCTCTGCATGTGTAAGACCACTCATCGTCCCTGATCAGGATCCTTGCAAAGGTTACATGGATGCTCTCCAGGACGTGTTCTACTACCCTGTCAAGAACAGTATGTATGTCATCTGTAGCCACCAATTCACTGGATAGAGTGTACAGGGAATCCATTTCTTTGCGGCGGGTTTGCTCCACTTTGTACAGGCGGGCATTTTCGATGGCGATGGCCGTCTGATTTGCCAGGGCGATTACAGTTTCCTGGTCATCCTGTGAATAGGGTTGTTCAGATTTTTTCTCTCCGACTGTGAGGATCCCGATCAAATTTCCTTGCACTTTAAGCGGGATGTACAATTCAGCGTTTATTCCCTTAAGAATGTCGTTTTCAGGATTGTCCGATAAAAACACATCCGGAAGAAGTCGAATATCTCGTCTTGTAATGACCTGGTTGGAGAGGTTCAAGCGCATGATCAGCGGGTGGTCTGGTTTCAGCCGGATATTGGTATTGCTTCCCAGGTTGCGATGTGTGATCAGGCGGTAATCTTGATCAGGATTCTCTTTCAGAAAAAAAGCTGCTTTTTCAATATGGAGTGTGGACATGAGTTCGTCCAAAATCATATTCGCCAACATATTGATCTCGAGGAAGGAAGCGGCTGAGCGGCTTACCCGCTGGAGCATAAGGTTTGAATCGTATTTTTCCCGAAAGAAAATTTTATCAACCCAGGCCTGCGCTCTGTCCCTTATCGGTTGGACAATGATCGCCGACAGGATAGCCACCAGCATGGAGGTAAATAAAATTTCTGCACCCTTAAAATTGGCAAACACCCTGATTACAATACTGATGAAGAAAAAGTAAGTGGCACCGATAATAGTGGTCGGGATGAAGTAAATCAAGCTTTTACGGATGACAACGTCGATATCCAGCAGCTTGTGCTTGAGCACCGCATAGGCAAGCACAAGCGCTGCCAACACATTTCCGGCAATATCGATGGGATATTTGCCCAAAGGCGTCCAGTTGATCAGCGAGGCAAGGACGATGATGGCGAGACCGAGCATCAGGTACTGCAGGCGGGCACGTTGGGTCGGATCATCACTCTGCCTGAAAGCTTTTAACAGGTCGGTCATGCTGAACGCATAGACCACATAGGCTGTGACAGCAACCAGTCCAATACCGATTGAATTAAATTCATATTGGATTCCGCTTGCATCGACCGAAGCCCATTTGACCACCCATGGCGTAAAAATAGTGACCGGAATGGACAGTGTAAGAACCATATATACCCAAAATGCCCATTTGCGTGGTTTTGAAAGTGTGACTTGAACAAAATAGAAAACACCAATCGGCACTGTAATTACGCTGGCGGTCATCAGCCGGAACCAGGTGGTCTGGTTTTCTGCACCAATAACCACAAACAACGCCGTAACCGACCATAAAAACATAATGATCAGGTAAAACCTGAAGGCAATCTTTTCTCTAGTCTGTGGCTTGCTCAGAATTACAATTGCAAACAGAGTGGCATATAAAACGATGGCAAAAAGCGGAATCAGGGTGCGAATACCCAATGACATTCAGTATCACTTTCTACGCGACTTTTCCAGCAATACGTTCATGATCGCATCAGAGGGTTGGATATGTGGTGGTTTTAAGTGAGCAAGATCTGCGCCAACTTTTAACTGGAAGTCTTTGTAATAAGCAAAAGAATCGCTAACGAGTTTAGTGATCTTCAAATGACCGCATCCCAACAATTCTTCCAGATCAGGGAATTCCGGTACGTTCTTGATTAACCCTTCGCGCAGTACTCTCGATAGATCATCTTCCGAGATGACACCATTTTCTTTCAGCTCAAGGTAAATGTGTAGAAATGTTTCTTCGTCATTCTCTTCTTTTCTGGCCACCCAATCCACATATCTCAATTGCGTGTATTCAAGTGATTGAGCAATTTGTACTTCTGTTATGCGCGCAATGGCGCCGATATCAATGATATCGTCTGTCCGCGAATACAGTCTGAATTGCGGTAAATTGATGCCGGCCTCCCGGTCGCTTAGATCGATCACCTCGAACAAGTCACCGATCCGGTAGCGGGTGAAAACACCTCCCAGCAGATTGGTGAAAACAAGCTCATACAAGCCATGCCGGACTTCATCGGCAAGCAATGTATGGGGTTGATAATTTCGATCCAGTTTATTCTTCAAATATTCTTCATAGGGGATAAATTCAAGGAAATTGCTTTCGGGGTAGAAGTTCAATCCGTAATAGGTCCAGGCCATGGTTGCCATGGCACCGCCCTCGGTACAGATGTGACCTTCCAGCGGTTTCCTGCCCCAATACCGCTCAACTTTCTCGCGATACACCCTTGTATCAGTTCCTGTGGTGATGATGCCTTTTACATCCCAAATATCCTTGGGTAATATGTGCCGGTTTTCGATTTTTGATTTGATCAGGCCTTTGAGCATGCGGGACAGGATTTTGGGTTTCAGGTATTTGCTGGAAAGTTTGGACTTTTTCCCGCGCTCGTACATTTCACCGACCTTGGCCAGTACGCTGGAAAGCCCAAAGAAATAATCCAACCCCAGTTCGGTGGCCATTTCAAAACCGGTATTGATGCGCTCTTCGAAGGACATTTTTTCACCCTCATCCAGCGAAGGAAGAAATTGGATGTTGGTTTGCTGCTCGGCTGAACGGCTCAGGAAACCCGAAATGAACGGCTGAGGGGCTGTTGTAAACAGTATTTTATCGTTGTCTTCCAGATTGACATCCCCCCGGAATTTACTGGAGGCAAGCAGCATCCCACCGGTGACAGCGTTGCCAAGGAAATCATACGTTCTGCTGGATAAAGGCACCCATTTGTGACCGCTGAGGGATGTGCGGCCGGAAGTATACGCCCATCGATATTCTCCCGGAGGAAGCACATCCTCTCTTTTTTCAAGCAGAAATGGCGCGTAAACTTCGTAATTGGTAAGCGGAACATTATTGCGAAACTCCTCTACACTGCGGGGCAGGCTGCTGCCAAACAGGTGCTTGCCGATCTTGCTGTTTCCTAAAAACTGCACCTGTTCCATCAAACGGGTCCTCTGGATATGCATGTATTCTGCCAGGCTTAGGTCCAGAAACCCGCAATATTTGTTCCAAATTTCCTTCTTCTTTTCATCCATAAAAAGGTTAGATGGCTTTGTCACAAGGGTTTCCTTCCGCGAGGTTTGCTTTACAGGCACTCAATGCGATGGGTGATGGAGCCCAAAAATGTTTTGATTTCATTTCTTTTACTTCAATTTGGATGAAGCCGGCGTTTTCCAATGCGGTTTCCCATTCCTGCATGGTATACATATTGGATATTGCCCGGCTTTCAGCCCAGGCGCGGGCCCAGCCTTCTTTGGGCAGAAAATAACAAAACACGATAAACTGGAGCACTATTTTATAGGGTGGAAAGTGCCATACCGGAGCAGCTCCCACATCTGCAACAGTGATCCGGCCATTCGGTTTCAGTACGCGCATCATTTCTGCAATCAGTTGAGTCACATCCATGTGATGTGTCGCAAGACCGCAGGTAATCAGGTCGAAGGTATCATTGCTAAAAGGGATGTTCATGGCTGAAGCGCATGTCAGCCTGATTTTTTCCTGTTGATTGTTTTCGGCAATGTTTCGGCTGGCATGTTGTAGCATCGTTGGGGTGATATCGAGACCCACAAAGTGAAAACCGTTATTCGGAGTTTTGGAAAGCCGCAGCGGTATTACACAGGTGCCGGTCGCAATATCAAGGATAAGATCGTGATCTTCGATTTTGGTGAGCTCGATCAGTTGATCAACGAATTCTTTATAGGTCCAACCCCAGATCAGTCGAAGCTCTGAATCCACTACTTTCTCATATCGGGGAGCCAACTCGGTAAAAGCTTCTTCGACAGCTTTTTTGTGATCCATCGATTATCATCCTTTTCGAATCAAACGTAATCACGCATACCAGCGAATTGACATTGTAATCGATACCAATCATTGAGTGCGATGAGAGTTTGCAGCTATGAAATTTATACCTCATCTCTTCATTTTTTCATGATTTGTAAAGGCTGGCGGGACAGGGGTTCATCAGAGCACTATTTATCGATAAGGGGTCAATGCTGTGCGGATTCAATATTTATGGCTCCAGCCAGAATGATTATATCAAAAAAGATGAGTCGTCCAGATCCAATTCTTCGAATAAGAAGTTTTGGAAAAGGAAGTTTGGTATTAATCAATTGTACGACCTTAAGTTATAAACTCCCGCTTGATCGGGAGTTTTAGTGGGCGCGATAGGACTCGAACCTACGAACCTCACGGATGTGAACCGTGCGCTCTAACCAACTGAGCTACGCGCCCTTCTAATTTCAGCTGTCAACCCTGAAAGGCTGCCATTACAGCACGAATTTTAGCATGACCGTATCATCTGCGCAAGGATCAGGAAATCATCTGAATGAGTCTGATTCAGCACTTGTGTTTTATTCCGCTGCTGCAGCTATCACCTTCGCAAAGTCATCTTTGTAAGTTTGTAGATCGATATTCCACTGCTGATAGGCGGGATCATTTCTTTTATCAGCCAGATCGAATGTCTTCTGGAGGTAAGCACCTAAATGATGCGAGACCTTTTGAGCGCCAAGAATATTGAGATGAAGCTCATCCCAAAAATCCGTTGTTGTATTGATGTCTGTTGCATCCAGCAGCTCGTCCAGGCAATAGTCAATATATTGAATATTGTAAGTATCGGCTAGCTGCTTGACAGCGAGATGCCTCGAATAATCCCAGTTGACTCGGGGTAAGGTTACAATCACTACACCGATATCGTTTTCCTGGCATAGCCGGATCATTTTTTCAAAATAATTAAGGGAGTCCTTCGAAAATGGTGTGATGGTATCGGTTGGCTGCATATAATCTTCCGGGAATTCAAGGTCTCCCGTTTCAATACGTATTCCATAGAAACCTTTATATGGATAGCCTACCTTCTTTACATCATTTGTAAAATCCAATTTGTCAAGATCATCCCACCTGGAATGATAGCGGAGTATGGGGAACAGATAGCTTATAACGGTTTGTCTCTCACTGCGGGAGACAACGTCCATGACAAGTTCGAGTTTTTCAGCCGATAGGTTCATTGGATCAATGGCTATCCTCAGTTTGCCCTCTTTTTCATCCACATCGTAATCTGCAAACAGGGAAGTCGTATCGATCACAACAACTGCCGGTTTTTGATACTTTAATGACTCAACCAGGTAGTGATAAGATACTGCGGGTGCCTGGCCGCTGATCGCACGGACATACCCGGTAAACCCGTAATCTTCCCACATAAAAAGAGGAGATATTCCTTGGAAAAAAGTACTGGCACCCAGAAACAGGACATCAATCGAATTTTCTGGTTGGTCGTTGAAGGCCATATTATTTTCCAGAGTTGTTGCAAAAGCTCCATCTTTAGGTATCAACGTTTTCGTGAAATACGAAAACAGCAGGCAAAAAATACCCAGGAATGCGGTTACTTTGATGATTTGTATATATTTATTCTTCATTGAGATAATTTGTGAACCCGTTGAGATAAAATCTGTGGCATTCTTTTCGATTACTTGGCAATCGTGACTGGCATCGCTTCGGCAAAGTCATCTTTGTAAGTTTGTAGATCGATATTCCACTGCTGATAGACAGGATCATTTCTTTTATCTGCCAGGTGATACGTGTTCTGGAGAAAACCGCCCAGGTGATGAGATACTTTTTTTGCACCGAGAGTATTCAGGTGAATATCATCTGCGAAATCAGTATTTGTATCCAGATCGATTGTTTCCATGTTTTCATCCAGACAATAATCCACATACTGCAAATTATACTTGTCAGCCAACTGCTGGATGCCGAGATGCATCGGATAGTCCCAATTGGTTCTGGGCATGGTTATTAAAACGACCTGGATGTTGTTTTCCTGACACAGTTGGATCATTTTTTCATAATAATTTAGCGAATCTTTCGATAAATTCTTTGCTTTGTCAGCCGGCTGCATGAAATCCTGAGGAAAATTCACGGATGATGTATTAAAATACAATCCATAGTATCCTTTGTTAAGATCGATTATTTCATTTGCACTTTTTTCAAAGTTGTTACGAGTTAATTCATCCCATCTCGAGTGATAACGCAACAGGGGAAAAATATAGCTCGCGGTGGTCTGTCTCTCACTTTTTGAGGTAACCTCCATAATTAATTGCAGTTTTTCATTTGAAAACCTCATTGGATCAATGGATCTTCTCAGACTACTTTCTTCTTCATCCACCCGGTATTTATCAAAAATGGAATTTGTCTCGATGACAACCACATCCGGCGTCTGGTACTTGAGTGTCTCAACCAGATAATAATAGGATACAACAGGCGCCTGAATCGCTGTGGCACGGACAAAACCGGTGAAACCATGTTTTTCCCACATGTCCAGGGGAATGATGCCCATGTAAAAAGAACTGGCTCCCAGGTATAAGACATCGATTGAATTCTCCGGCTGATCATAAAATGAATCGAACCGTGCAACCACCGGCACATCTCTATGACTATAAGGGTTAAAAATTGTAGAGAAGTACGAGAACAAAAGGCAGAATATACCCAGGAATGCGGTGATTTTGATGACAAGTTGATATTTGCTCTTCATTGAAGCACTTTAAAAACCCATGTAGATGAAATCGGAGGAAACGTATTCGATTCCATAAATGCCAAATATCAAAATGGAAAATATGGCAGTGAAATAAATCGCCCAGCGAAAAACAATATTTTGCTCGGATATTTTTTCGCGCAGCTTGTAACCTTTTTCCTGCAAGATGCCTACCACCAGCAGGACGAGCATCGCAACGATCAATAATTCCAGGTTTTTTTCATTCAGCCCCAATCTGGTAAACTGTTCGCCAGTCAAGACCCACGGGTTGAAGATCCTGAATGTTCGCTTCAACATCCTCAAGGCTGTCATCAGGTCGGGCGCCCTGGAAAAATATCGACCGATGACAATCAGGAACGTAGTACCCAGAATTTTCATCAAGCGCCAACTGAAACTTGTTATTTTTGCATTGTCTTGAGTAAAGATACGGGAAAGAAAGGGATCAAACAAAATGCCGGCAAAGATGAGCGTACCGTTGTACAGGCCATAGACAACATATTTCCAGTTTGCCCCATGCCAGATACCGACTGCCAAAAACGTAATCAGCATGGCCAGGAAGGTGGGCACCAGTTTGCCCAGGTGATTGCCGAAGATTTTGCGGGACCATTTCCCCAGACGCACAAACGAACGGGAAAGCGAAAGGGGATAGAAAACATAATCCCGCATCCATTCGCTAAGCGAGATATGCCATCTTCGCCAGAAGTCGGAAATTGAGGTGGCAAAGAATGGACGCCTGAAATTTTCTCTCAGGTTAATCCCCATCACCTGTGCGATACCCCTGGCAATATCGATGCCGCCGGAGAAGTCACAATAGATTTGCACGCAGTAGAGAAAAACCGCAATAAAAATGGTAAGCCCTTCATACTCCAGATAGTTATCGAAAACCGTATTGACAATGATCGCCGCCCGGTCTGCGATGACCAGTTTTTTGAACAGCCCCCACAGCATCAATTGCAGGCCATATTTGGCCTGAGTAGTATCGAATTTGTGAGGTTCATAAAGCTGGCCTGCCAGTTCGTCATAGCGGCCGATAGGGCCCTGTACGATTTGTGGAAAATAAGAAACAAACAGAGCAAATTTGGCAATATTTTTATCCGGGGTAATCTTTCCGCGATATACATCGATCACATAACCAGCGGACTGAAAGGTATAAAACGAGATCCCCAGTGGTCGCAGCAAATTCAATTCCGGGAGCGCTGCCTTGATCGACAGAAAACTCAACAGTGAATTGGTGCTGATGGCAAAGAAATTGAAATATTTTAGGAAGGCGAGAATTCCAAAGTTGATGACTAATGCAACCGCGAGAATTTTATACTTGTTCTTTTTGTTTTCTGCTTTTAACTGCTTTTTTTGCTCTTTGGTTAGTGTATCGACGCCTTCAGCGAGTGTCCTGGTATATCGGTCATTCGCTTTCCCCATCAGAATACCAGTGTAGAAGGTTGTTACTGTTGTGAAGATGAGAAGAAGTGAGGTCAGCGGGCCGGATGCAATGTAAAAAACATAGCTTGCCACGAGCGTCACGATCCATTGAAATTTTTTTGGGATCAAAAAATAGATTGCAAATGATACCAGCAGAAAGATAAAAAATGGAAGTGAAGTAAAACTCATCGATGATTCCCTCGTCCTGATGTTTCAGCCAGGCAGGCTGTGCAATTCAGGAATTACCCTTCGTCTTGAAGCCGTCGGATCAGTTCAATAATGGCACTTGCTGAGTTGAAGTTTTCCGGAAGCAGGTTCTCCACCCCGATTTCAATATCAAAATGATCATTGATTTCCCCCACCAAAGAAATGATGTCAAAGGAATCGAGGATACCCTCGTCAATCAGTTTCTGTTGATTTGTAAAATCCACGTCAGGTCGCAATTCGGACAAAATTATTAACAGTTCTTCCATTATTTTTTCCTTAAATCTGGATGTGATTATCTTGTAATTTCTGGAGCAGTTGGCTTGAAACCACGCCATCGAATTGAAATCCAAAATAAAGATACAGTTTGATGGCTGGCAAATTATTGGTTTCCACCCAAAGAATGTAACGGTTGATATTAATACATTCTGAAAAACAGAAATTCATCAAAATCTTTGCCAGCCCGCGCCGCCGGTGCTTTTCATCCACTGCCACATGCCGGATTATGCAGACCTTGTTTTCAGGCTGAAACTGGAGTGCAGCAGCGATATGTTGACCCTTGTCCAGAACACACAAGATCTGTTTTTTTTCGAGATAGTTTATCATCTCATCACCGGAAGGCAGGGCATCACTATAAATATCCAGTGTGCTTCTCCAGAGCGCTGTGATTTCATCAAGGTGCGAACACCGGGCAAATGCTTTCGTATAATCCATGCTATCCGGAATTTGCGGATTGAAGGGCTCCGAATCCACAAAACCGGCAGTGAGCGACATCCGTTTGTAAGATTTGTACCGGGTGAAGCCGCCGCCAACCCATTTGTCTTCTATCGCACATAGTACGCCGGGTTTACTTGAATCCCGGTGGATCAGGTTGATAATAACCGGTTTGTCTGGTTTGCCAAACCCAACCTCGGCCTGTTCTGCCAGATAAAAGTACAGGTTGTAAAAATCTCCCTCATCACAAAGAAAGCAAATCCCGGTTTCCATGCTCGCATAGAACATTTTCTTTTGATGAGTGTATCGTTGGATATGAGCCGGCAGGAGATAACAGTTTGAAATCAGATTTCCTGAAGCTGCCTTTGTCTCTTTTACCAGAGCGCTGAAATGCTTTAGATCATTAACCCGTTCCATCAAGATACTGTTCCTTCAATTTGATTCTGTCAATTTTGGCATTCTTGTTCAGGGGCAGTTGTTCAAAGTGAACCAGTTTATTGGGCAGCATATATTTGGGAAGATATTTCTGCAGGCCGATTAAAATCTCCCGCTCACATTTTTGAGGAGCTTGATAAAATGCGACGATTTTTTCACGCTGTGGATCATACAGGCAGCAAGCCGCGTCGATAAAATTCAATGCGTTAAGCGCGACTTCGATTTCACCCAATTCAATCCGGTGCCCCTTATGTTTTATCTGGTGATCCTTGCGGGAGATGAACAGCAATTCGTTGCGTTCATTATATTTGCCCAGGTCACCTGTTCGGAAAATCAAATCCGGATAATCGGGATTTAACGGGTTTTGACAAAATGCCTTGGCTGTCTCGTCGGGATTTTTATAATACCCGGTTGCCAGACAGGAACCTCGGATATAGATCTCTCCCAACTCGCCGTTTTCAACGGGCCGGCCTTTCTCATTAAGTACCAGGATGCTGTTATTCGGAAAGGGCGTTCCGATGGGCAACACTTCGTTATCCGCAAACGGCCTGTCGACAATAAAATATGTGCAGTTATAGGCGATCTCTGATTGACCATAAAGATTAATATACTGTGCTTCTGGAAGGTATTTCCGCCAGTAATTGAGGACCTTGTTTGGCATGACCTCACCAGAGAACAGGATTTTATTAAGGTATGCAGGAGTATCCTTGTCCAACCCCTTTAGACTGGCAATAACGCGCAAGGCCGAAGTTACCCAAATTGCGGTGTTGACTCTTTTTTCAGTGAGGTATTTGACCAGATTCGACGGGAAGGAAAATAGTTCGCCAGGAATGATCTGCAGTGTCGCTCCATGCTTAAGGGTTGAGTAAATATCCTTTAAAGAAACACTAAAATCAAATGGAGCTTGATTCCCCAAAATACATTCTGCTGAAAATTCAAAAATTTCTGAAAAAATATCTGTCATAGATATGACAGAGCGGTGATTGATCACAACACCTTTGGGTATGCCTGTCGATCCGGAAGTAAAGAATATACACAATGGATCAGAATCAAGGCAATTGCTGCGGATTCCGGAAAGCCTGTCTTCATCGATGGGACAAGTCACGGCATCTTTGAACAGAATTTGCTGCCCTTTGAATTGCAGCAAGTTCATTAACTCGGCATCCTTGTGTGACAGGATGACGGCTTGAGGTTGCAGGGCGTTTAGAATCAAATCAATTCGATGAGGGGGTTGTTTGCCGTCGATGGGGACATAAAAATTCCCGCTGAAAACTGTTCCCAAAAACGATACCAGGCTTGAGATATTCCGGTTAATCACAACTGCGACAGGCTGGTTGGTTTTGCCATTTAATACTGCGGCCAGATAGCTTCCAATTGCCTTCGCCTGATGAAGAAGGTCGCAGTACGTTACCTGCTCTTGCGGGTCGGCAAATGCTGTTTTATTGGGATACTTATCGGCCGAGCGCTCCAGATATTCCAGTACATTGGTTCTCATTTTTTCGCGATGCTCAACAGCGGCGAGTTAATAATAGATCATGCCGATCAACTTTGATTTATGACTCAGCAGATTTATTTATACCACATCTTTACAGTGGACAAAGGAATCTTGTTAATGGAACGAGAGAACAAGAATTGCCAGGAGGGGCAGTGTAATCATCGAGAGCAGGGTGCTGAACAGGGTGGCCGATGCTGTAAATTGTGCATCGGCCTGATAACGTTTTGCCATGATGGTGGTGGAAACGGCCACCGGCATGCCTGCTTCCATGATGATTACGTTCTCGGGCAGATTGAGTGGGCCGCTGATCAGGAAAATTCCCAGCATCAGCAGGGGCACCAGGACCAGTCGCAGCACAACGACCCCTGCCAGATCACGGGTTAAAGCGGATTTTTGAAAGCGCAGATTCCCAATTTGTGCTCCGGCAACCAGCAGTGCGATGGGAAGTGTAGCCTGACCTACTGTGGAAAGCGGGTTGGTAAGCCAGGAAGGGAACTCAACCCCGGCTGTCGCGACAATCAGGCCCAACAGAACGCTGATGACCAGCGGGTTAAGCAACATGCTTTTCCAGTCGCCGGCCTTCCCGCCGCTCAAAAGCCAGACCCCCAGCGAAAATCCCACGATCGTTAGCCCGAAATCATAAATGACCGCATAGAATGCAGCGGTAGGGCCGAAAAGCGCTTCACAGATCGGAATCCCCAGGAAAGCAGTGTTGGCGAGCAAAAGGCAGAAGCTGAAGACCGATTTTCGTTTTTCAGGAACTCTCAGTGGTTTATACAGGAGAGGTGCAATCAGCAAACTGATAAGAGGAATGAAGATACCTGCCACGAGAACAATGGGGGCTTGTCCCAGCGCTTCGATTGAGGCGTTTCGGGAAGTGGTATAGAACAGATAAAACGGAAGCAGGACATCAATCACCAGCCATGAAAGATCCGCAAGTGTGTCTTCTCCCATGGGGTGCAGACGTTGTACCCCAAATCCCAGTGCAAAAATAAAAAATACGGTGGCAAATGCCGCGATGAATTGAGTGTTGTCGATAAGAATGGGACACCTCGGAACGGTAAGAATAAGGGGCTGTCAGATTATAGAAGGCTTTCCCTGTTTTCACAAGGGAAAGCAGGGCATATCATAAACTCACAATATTCATCCCCATCCAGAACGTTTTTGGAATGGATAAATTCAAGATCAGGATTGTAGGCCTGATACTTGGCCTGATCCACGTAACAGTACAACCTTCCCAGCTCGACGGCGCGCGGCCCGATCTCCTTGAATGCTGCGGCGATGGGGCAAAAGGTCGCGATGGACCTTTGCTCACCATCAGGAAGTATAATCAGACTGGTTTTCCAGCCGTATTTGGGCAAGTCGCGGATTTTACCGTAATTTTCATCGGTCAGGGGCAGTCCCAGCGCCTCAACACCCTCACGACAGGTTCTGCCGCAGTGTCCACCATACGCCTGGATGGCTTTCCGGATGAGCTTCCGGCCTGCTTCCTCGCCAAGCTCTTCGACGATGATCTCAGAGAAGTAATAATGTAGCAGCGCCGTTCGACGGGCCATCAGGTTGACTTCAAATGCACATTCCTCCGGGCTGATGTTCTTCTGTTGTTCGGTCATCGTGTCCTCCAATCAATTTACGGGTGAGAATGTGTGAAATTCTCAGACGGGATTCTCTCTACAATCAGTGAGTGTATTTTCTGTTCTTTATTCGATATCGAACCGAATTCAATACTCTCGAATCAAAAAATGTCGATCTTGCCTGCTCAATTCTACAACAATTCAGCGTAGAATTGAGGGTACTTCATTTCAACGGGGTGATTATGTCCCGGAAATTTGCTTTCTCATTTCTCATTCTGCTTCTGCCTGCTTTCGCTGGCTTCACGCATTCCTGCCATGCAGGAGAATGCTGCCCATGAACCGAACCGTCAAAGTGCTGGCCTACGTCCTGGTTACTCTTGCCATTCTGCTGGCAGTCGTACCACTGCTGATACCCGTTGAGCCGGCCCCGAATACCCGGCCGCTGGAGGAGCTTGTTGACCCCGACAGCCAGTATATCGATGCCAGGGGGGTCAAAATTTATTACCGCCAGTCGGGCGTGAACGAGCCGGTTTTTATCCTTTTGCATGGGTTAGGTGGCTCCACCTATTCATGGCGTGCGGTATTTGATGATTTTGCCAGCCAGGGAACGGTGATTGCTTACGACCGCCCGGCTTTTGGCCTTACCGAGCGCCCGTTGCCGGGTGAATGGGGGGATGAAAATCCGTATTCCAATGAGGCACAGTTGGAGCAATTATGGGCCTTGATGGATACCCTCGGCGTGCAGAAAGCGATCCTTGTTGGTCACTCGGCCGGCGGTGCGGTGGCGATACAGGCTGCCCTGGAACACCCGGAACGGGTGGAGTCGTTGATCCTGGTGGATGCAGCGGTATATAGCAGCATGAGCGCCCCGGCATGGGTGCGCAAATTGTTCAACTTGCGGCAGGTTGACAGGCTTGGGCCGCTCTTTATCAGGCTCGTTTCAGGTCGGGCAGGAAAGCTCCTTGAACGAGCCTGGCATGATCCATCTCTCATGACACAGGATATTGTGGAAGGCTATTTCAGGCCGTTCCAGGTGGATAATTGGGACACAGCGCTATGGGAACTGGTGAAAGCCCGCAGTAATCCGCAAATCAAACCCAGGCTGGAGGAGCTTTCGCTGCCGGTACTGGTGATCACCGGTGATGATGATCACGTGATCCCCATCTGGCAAAGCCAGCGCCTGGCCAAGGCAATCCCTGATGCCAGACTGGTTGTCATCGAAAATTGTGGTCACATCCCGCAGGAGGAGTGTCCGGAGGAATTTTTATCCGCCGTCGAGGCGTTTCTGGTCAAGTGACACAGGTTTTTCCGGCACATCGATGATCTGAGGGATGTGCCCGGTCAGGTTAAAAAAGCGCGCAATGTCATCCCTGCTGATTACCAGCGTCGCGGTATTGACCAGCGGGTGACACTGAAAAGAGTCAGACTGCCAAAGAGAGCGATCCACCAGAATGCCAACCCGCTTTTGGGTATCGTTGATGAGTGCCAGAACGGAGACTGAACCCGGTTCAAGCCCCAGCAATTCCTTCAGTTTTTCCGGTGTTCCAAAACGCGGTTTGCCTAATCCCAGTTCCTTTCCCAATCGGTTAAAGAATACCTGTTTGTCGCTCTGTATCCACAGAATGAAGTAATGTTCCTTTTTCTCATCGCAAATGAAAAGGTTTTTGGTGCGCGTTCCGGGAGCATCCAGCAGGTAAAAGCTGGCCTGTTCGACCGTATAGACAGCCGGATGTTCGATCCGTTGGTAGGCGATTTGGTGGTCGACCAGATATTCGTATAGCCCTCTTTCGTTCATCATCAGACGAGTGCATCCAACCTAATGAATCAACGTCCTGGCGAGCAGTTCAATCCCTTTTAGATCATCCAGATCCAGCCATTGCAACATCACCCGCTGCAAGCCTGTCTGCTCCAACCGTTGAACCTGTTCTACAACCTGTGCGGGGGTGCCGACGATTGCCCCCCGTTGGCGCAGTTCATCCGGGTTATTGCCGGCCAGTTTTTCTGCCAGCGCCTTTTCGTTTTGTGCAATCCGTACCCCGGTCATCATGGTACGCCTGACAGAGGATGGTTTACGGTCGACCTGGTTCAGCTCTTGATCAAGTTTTTCATTCAGTACTTTGAATTTTTCCGACGTCTGGTAAACGCAATTCCATTCATCGGCATAACGGGCTGCCAGAGGGAGGGTGAGCTGCGGACCGTTCCCGCCGATCACAACCGGTGGGCCGCCGGCTCGCTGCGGTCTGGGTAACAGTATCGCTTCGTCCATCTGATAATAAGTGCCGTGAAAGGTGAGGGGTTCTTCCTTCCTTAACAAATGGGTGATGACCTGCAGGCCCTCCTCAAAGCGCTGGAAACGCTGGCTGACACTTAACAGGTCAAAACCGTATTTGTGATGCTCGCGTTCCTGCCAACCGGCACCCAATCCCAGTTGAAGACGTCCGCCTGAAAGGTCATCCACTGCGCCGGCCATACGGGCTGTCATGGCGGGATGGCGGAAGGAAACCGGCGTCACCAGCGGGCCAAACTCGATGCGGCGGGTGTGATCCGCCAGCCAGGTTAATGAAACCCACAATTCAAGCGAATCCTGGTCCGGGGGATTGGAACCGGTAAAATGATCCGAACGGTACAACCCGGCGAACCCCAGGTCTTCCGCTGCCTTGACAATCCGCTTCCAACGCGGCCAAGTCAACCCATTTTGTCCTTCGATCATCAGAGCAATCTCAATCACCTTATGCTCCTTTTCAAAATTGGAATGATGCTGTCTTTTTGAATACGATGTCTTTTACGCGCCCGGCATTGGTGTTGAAACCGGTCACTTTTCCTGTTTCATCACGCTGAAACACCAAAGTGAGAATACCTGAGTTAAATGAGTCTTTCATGACCGGTTTTAGCTCCTTCAGGTAGAAGGTTGCCGGTTTCACATTGAGCATGTTTTCACCAGCGGTGAATTCGTATGTCATGTTCAATTCGTCGCTGAAATAGCGGCCGGTATATTCGGCCAGTTGCGCCGCCGTAAGCTCCAGCGCGGCGATTTTCTCGAACACAGTTTTTTGATACCCGTCGTTGATATCCACAATCAGGCGTTTGTTGTCATCCTCAAAATAAATATTCAGGGCAAGCGGGGCTTTTGTGGCTTTGAAATGGTTTTCGCTCAAGGGCTCGATCGGGAATTTTTGACCCATGGTATCCAGAACCAGCGATTCTTCACCAACGAGGATTTCGGCAACATTATTTTTTTCTGCATCCTGGAATTTCCCCACCCTGGTAAGCAGTGTTTCAATGTTCAGATCCACTGCCGCGGCTTCCTGGATGCTTTCTCCCGGTGCCTTTTCAGGGAATACATTTTCCAGATAAATATCCGCCACCTTCTTGCATACGAAATCAGGATTAAAACTGGCCAGGTTTGACAGGCAGATCACCGAAAAGTGCTGGTCAGGAAAACGCATCATTTGAGCCCGGTAGCCATACCACGAACCGCCGTGACTGACTGTATGCAGACCTCTATAGGGTGAAAGCATTAATCCAAAAGCATATTGCAGTTTTTCACCGTTATTCAGTACCCCAGGCTGTTCCATCTGGTGGATCAATTCCTGCCCGCCACCACCGAGCTTGTTATCGTAATAATTGCAATCCCAAAGGAACAGGTCTTCCACGCTGGTATAGACCGCGCCATCCCCGAGCACATCGAAAATCCCCATGTCAATTTCAAATCCTCCACCTTCCCTGGGCCCGTAGGCGCTGGCGCGATTGGGGACGATCTCCTTGAAATTGTTGTGGTAATGGGTATGCTTCATCCCGAGCGGGCCAAAGACATTTTCCTCGGCGAAATCGCGCAGGTTCTTGCCGGATACCCGCCCGACGATTTCGGACAACAGGAAATAACCTGAATTACAGTACAGGTGCTCCTCACCGGGGAGAAAATTCAAAGCCTTTTGTCTGGCGATTAAGGCAACCACTTCAGGCTCCTGGTAATCATTCTCAAAGGGCATGTTGGCCAGCGCCATGAGAGTCAGATAATCACGGATGCCGCTGGTATGGTGAATCAAATGACGAATGGTGATGGGCTGCTCATATTCCGGTATTTCAGGCAGATACTTTTGGATGGGATCATCCAGGGACAGTTTGCCCTTTCGAGACAAGAGCAGGGTGCAGAGCGCAGTAAACTGCTTGGAGGTGGAGCCAATATCGAAAATCGATTGAGGGTTTATCGGAACATTCAGCTCGAGATTGGCCATGCCATATCCCCGGCTATACACAATACAGCCATCTTTGATCACTGCCAGGGCACAGCCGGGTGAATCGGGTTTATCCCAGTCGGCAAAGATTTGATCGACACGCTCTGTGATTTGTGCCATAAACGATGCTCCTTGAAAGCATTACGGAATTGGTGTAATGATGATAGTTTAGCATACATTTACTTTTTTACTTTGACAGAGCTTAAAGTATTCCGTTACTTAAAAATGAAATCATTGAATCATGTTTGACGGAATATTAGCGCATCTCCCCAATGATTCGTGTGTTATCTATTTCAGAATTCTAAAATTTGATTATTAAAAATTGGAAAATGGATTTCTGGAGTTAAATATCCGTTTTCGAATTTAATCACAGAAATAACATTGTTTATCCGCCAGGTAATTTTATGGCCTGATCCGCCAGGAATATTTGACGTTCCTGTCAGTTTAACATACCCATCGCTTGAAGCGAATTAAGGAGATTGAGTAATGAACAATGGAAAAATGATTGCAGTTGTTGGTTTAGGAGCGGTACTTCCCGATGCGGAAGACGTGGTTGCATTCTGGAACAACATCACAACCCAAAAATACTCCGTGACCGGGGTTCCCGCAGACCGTTGGGATGTTGACTTGTACTATGATCCTGATCCGTCTGCCATCGACAAGACGTATTCAAAAATTGGTGCGTTCGTCAAGGATTATCATTTCGATCCGTTGAAGAGTGGAATTGCAATCCCCCCCAAAGTTTTATCGGTCATGGATCTTGCACAACAATGGGCCATTGCAGTAAGCCAGCAAGCATTGAAAGATTATGGATATCCTGAAAAGAAACTTGATCCTGAACGGGTGGCAGTCATCTTTGGAAATTCCAACGCTGGCGAGAAACACTATCGTTCGACATTCAGGATCCTCTTGCCGGAATATCTTGCAGATCTTCGTTCAGTTCCAGACTTCGAACGATTACCCGAAAATGTCAGGACAGCATTGATCGAGGGTGTGACAAAAAATGTCCGCTCGAGGATCCCGGTGATCACCGAGGACACGATGCCGGGAGAGCTATCCAATATTATTTCTGGCCGAGTCGCCAATGTGTTTAATTTCAGCGGCCCCAATTTTGTTACCGATGCAGCCTGTGCTTCATCCATGGCGGCCATCCAGGCAGCTTGTGACGGTCTCCTGGGCAACAAATTTGATGCGGTGTTGACGGGTGGGATCGACCGCAACATGGGCCCGGAATCTTACATCAAGTTCTGCAAAATCGGTGCGCTCAGCGGAGAAGGTTCGCGCCCCTATGCAGAAGGGGCTGACGGGTTTGTAATGGGAGAAGGAGCTGTTGTATTCCTGCTGAAACGTCTTGAGGATGCCGAACGCGATGGCGACCGGATTTATGCTGTGATTCGCGGGATCGGTGCAAGCTCCGATGGGAAAGGCAAGGGAATCACGGCTCCAAACCCGCTCGGGCAGCAACGTGCGATGGAGCGGGCATGGAAAGATGCACAAATCAGCCCCGAATTGGTTGGATTAATTGAGGGACATGGTACGTCTACAAAAGTGGGTGATGTGACAGAAGTAAACAGCTTGAACGCAATATTCGGTTCGCTCGGTCTAAAAAACGGCTCTGTGATGCTTGGATCGGTCAAATCCAATATTGGACACTTAAAAAGCGCGGCTGGAGCAGCGGGGTTATTAAAAACGATATTGTCTTTGCATCACAATGTTCTTCCACCCTCGGCAAATTTCGAAAAACCAAATCCCAATATCGATTTTGCAAGTCTGCCTTTCAAAGTGAATACCCTGACCCAGGAATGGCCTGTCAGGGAAGGAAATTATCGTATTGCGGGTGTCAGTGCTTTCGGTTTTGGGGGCACTAATTTTCACATCGTATTGGAGGAATATTTCCCGGGTGTTGGCGGGAGCAATTCTTCAGTCAATGCGATTCCCGCAAAGATTTCCTCAACGGACAGGATCGTCGCTGTTCCGGCAGCCAACACATTGAATTCATCAGGCATTTTGCTCACGGAAAGCGCCAATTTTCAAACGGTGGATGTTGGCCAGATAAAGCAATATGTGCTTTCAATAGTCAGTGAAAAAACAGGATATCCGGTTGAGATGCTGGATATGGGACTCGATCTTGAAGCCGATCTTGGCATTGATACCGTAAAACAGGCTGAACTTTTTGCGACCATTCGAACGCATTACGGGATCCCAAGAAAGGAAGATTTGCGCCTTTCGGACTATAACACCCTGACAAAAGTGGTTGATTTTGTTATGGAAGCATTGAATTCTGTCCCTGAGGCATCACTTGCCAAAGCTGAGGATGAGAAACCACAGAAAACGAATGATAATCCAACTCCGCTCATTTCAAATGCGGATGCGTCAACATTAATGCCTTACCAGGGTCTGTATTTTGTTTCAGCGGATACATCGCATGAACTTTATTCGACAATTTGGGCGGATCTTCAATCGCTTTCAAATGGGATTGTGCCGGAAAGCCGCTGTCCATCCATGGATGAGCTCGCAAAAAATGAGCGCATCGCAGTGGATTATGCCGATGTTCAGGAACTCGGCAAGCGGTTGGAAAAAGCAGTGGATGTCTCGCAAAATGAAGACCCTGTGATGTGGAAAGCCTTGCAAGCTCATGGCATCTACAGGGGGAGCGGAAAGCCGGGAAAAATCGCCTTCCTTTTCCCGGGGCAGGGATCTCAATATGTGAATATGCTCCTGGATCTTCGTGATACTGAGCCGGTGGTCAAGGACACTTTTGATGAAGCTGACCAGGTGATGATCCCCATTCTGGGAAAACCATTAACCCATTTCATTTACACGTCGGGTGATGAAGCGGCGCTTGCCCAGGCTGAAAAAGAATTAAAAAATACCGCCATCACCCAACCGGCGATGTTGACGACAAATGTCGCCATGTTGAGGGTTCTGAACAAATATGAGATCAGGCCTGATATGGTGATTGGGCACAGTCTTGGGGAGTACGCTGCGCTTGTTGCAGCCGGCGTGCTGACCTTTGCAGAGGCACTCCAGGTCGTCAGTGCCCGTGGACGCGAAATGACCAGGATCGAGCTGGATGATCCGGGCTGTATGGCAGCGGTTTCGGCCCCCCTGGAAAAAGTGGAAGAAGTCATTCGCTCAATCGAAGAATATGTAGTCATTGCAAATATCAACAGCCCGGTTCAATGTGTGCTGGGGGGTACAACCAGGGCGATCGATATGGCGATCATTCAGTTTCAATCCCAGGGTTTCCAGGCGGTGAAAATCCCAGTCTCCCATGCATTCCACACGAAAATCGTTGCCCCGGCCAGTGAACCGCTCCGCCAGGCAATCGCCCGCATGAATGTAAAGCGGCCAATCCTGCCAATTGTGGCCAATGTCACCGGCGAGTTATATCCGACAGAGCGTGAGGAAATTTTGGATATTCTGGCCAGCCAGGTTGCATCTCCGGTTCAATTCGTTAGAGGGATGAAGACGTTGTATGAACAGGGAGCGAGAATCTTTATTGAGGTTGGGCCAAAAAGAGTGATGAGTACCCTGGCTGCTGATAATCTAAAGGACAAAAATGATGTCACGATTATCGCGACCAATCATCCACGAAAAGGTGGAAAAGCCAGCTTTAATGAAGCTTTGTGCGGAATGTACGCCGCAGGGATACCTACTCGTAAGGAGGGTATCCAAATCCCGTCATTTTCCGGGCAGCATGATGAAGCTTATGAAAATGAAATCAGTCCGTTGCCGGAGAGGATTGTAAACGGGGAAATTCCTCTTTCCGGATCGGTAGTGATCAGCGGCGCGGGGCTGGGTCTGCCTGGCAGGAAAAATCATGTCTTTGAAGACACGAATATTGAAAGCATCCTGAACGGGGATATGCGGATTGAGCCGCTGCCGGATGACTCGCGGTATGGCATGTTGGAAAAACACATCACGCGCCTGGTCAAAAGTGACGCCGGCGCTGTGATGGAGGACATCACAGAAATTGATCAGGTTTTGAAACTTGCCGGCCAGGGTGGTCTATTTGACCTGGCGGAGGAGTTTGGGGTTCCCCCGGAGCGTGTGGAAGCGCTTGACGTGTCCACCCAGCTCGCCATCGCAGCAGGAATAGAAGCACTGCGTGACGCGGGCATCCCACTGATTATGAGCTACCGGAAGACCAGCAAAGGTACTTATTTACCGAATGGATGGAAATTACCTCAATCGATGCAGGATGAAACGGGGGTGATATTCTGTTCCGCCTTTCCCGGCTTGAACCGGATGGTAAAAGAAGCAGACCGGTATTATGAAACCAGGATACTCGAGCGTGAGCTGCAAGGTCTTAAAGAGACTGCCGAACTGGTTTACGCCTTGTGCCCCACCGGAAACACTGAATTGCAGAACGACCTGCAGAGGCGGATTATTAAGACTGAATCCAGGATCAAGGAATTGGATTACCATTTTGACCGGCGTTATGTTTTCCGTGTTCTTTCCATGGGACATTCCCAATTTGCAGAGTTTATTGGAGCGAAAGGCCCGAACACCCATATCAACGCGGCCTGCTCGACAACCACACAGGGTGTTGCTGTGGCGGAAGACTGGATCCGTTCAGGCAGGTGCAGAAGGGTGGTGGTCATTGCCGGTGACGATGTAACAAATCCGACCCTGGTTCCGTGGATCGGTTCGAGCCTGTTTGCCAGCGGGGCTGCCACGGCGGAAGGCGACCTGCGCATGGCTGCCTTGCCATTCGACAAACGTCGCAACGGCCTGATCATGGGGATGGGTGCAGCCGCTTTGGTCATCGAAAGTGAAGATGCAGCCCGGGAACGCGGCGTAAGAGCCATCGGCGAAATCCTCTCATCGGTTTTTGCCAACAGCGCCTTTCATGGTACCCAGTTGGATGTTCAGCATGTAAGCCAGGTGATGGATCAACTGATTTCAACTGCCGAAAGACGATTTGGGATCAGACGTGAACAGATTGCCCCACAGACGGTTTTTGTCTCTCATGAAACGTATACCCCAGCACGCGGCGGCAGCGCCAGTGCCGAAATTCATGCATTGCGCTCCTGCTTTGGGGAACTGGCAAACAATGTGGTCATCACCAATACCAAAGGATTTACCGGTCACTCGATGGGGGTGGGTATCGAAGATGTGATTGCAGTGAAATCCCTCGAAACCGGCAAGATTCCGCCGGTTGCCTACATCCACGACGACTTTGAGCCAGATGTGGAGCTGGGCGACTTGAATTTGTCGAAGGGTGGTATTTACAATCCGCAATATTATTTGCGCCTGGGCGCTGGTTTCGGCTCGCAGATTGCGATGACCCTGGTGCGGAAAATCCCCGGGGTTGGGGAACGCATTGATCGCGAAAAATACAACCATTGGTTGTCCAATGCCGCCGGAGTTGACCAGGCAGAACTGGAAGTTGTAAAACGGACTTTGCGTGTTAAATCGTACGGAGTTCCACAAGGGGAACCTGCACGGTCAACCTGGAGATTTGGACAGGTTCCACGTCTTTGGGCAGCCAAAGATGTGCCTGGCGTTGATACGACTCCTGTCAGCACACCAGTTGAGGTCCCGCCATTCGCTGCGCAACTGTCCACCAGTCAAATTGAATTGGAATTGGAAGCCCCCGAACCGGCACCTGCTGGAAGCACGATCAATCAGAAAAGCACCAGTTCAGAAAATATTAAATCGTATGTCCTTTCAATCGTCAGTGAAAAAACCGGTTACCCGATTGAAATGCTGGATCTTGATTTGGATCTGGAAGCGGATTTGGGCATTGATACCGTCAAACAGGCGGAACTGTTTGCATCAATTCGTACTCATTTTGGCATTGCCCGCAGCAAAGATATGAGGTTGTCGGACTACAACACTCTGGCAAAGGTGATTGATTTCATGCAAAATGGAAATCCCAGAGAAGCAGCCGTGAATGCAAAGGAGGCTGTCCCATCACAATCAGTTTCCGATGCCCAGTCCGGGACTGTGCTGGATTCTGCGGTTTCGCCCATGATTCACGGGGAGAAATCCAAACCGGTTTTCAGACGTATTCCCGTTCCGGTGCTGTTACCCAGGTTGGATCTCTGCCTGCCGACAGGTATCCAGTTGGATGGAAGTCGGCTGATCGTTGTGGGCGACAAATCCAAAATAGCACTTGCCTTGTCCAGGAAGCTGAAATCACAACACGCTGAGGTTATTCAGCTTTCATACCCTGAAGCAGCTCAACAGTTGCAGGAAATCGTAAGCTCCGGAAAGGTGACCGGATTGTACTTCCTTACTTCCTTGAATGCTGATCCCGATTGGTCCCCCGAAAATGATACAGAGTACAAAGCGGTCAAGAATGATTGGATACAAGCGCTGTATGATGTAGCCCGCACCATGCCAAAGGAAGCCTTCATCATCGCCGCGACACGCATGGGCGGTTTTCATGGTGTGATCGAACCGGCGAATCCGCTGGGCGGCATCGTCTCCGGATTCCTGAAGGCCTTGCGAAGAGAACGCCCGGAACAATTGATCAAAGTCATTGATTTCGAGACAAAGGCGGATGTCGGGTTTATCGCCGGGCAATTGATTTCTGAAACGCTTCATGATCCGGTCTCGGTGGAAATTGGCCGTGAGGGCAATCTGAGGTATGGAATCGTAATCCGGCAGGATCAAACCGTTTCGACAGAAAAAGGTAACCTGAAGGAGGGCAGCGTTTTCGTCGTCAGCGGGGGAACCGGCGGGATTACCGGGGCGATTGTTCGTGATCTGGCAAAGGCGACGCGTGGAACCTTCTATCTGCTGGGCCGGTCGGATGTAAACCCCAACAATGTGGATTTGATCACCTACAAAAAGAATCCCGACGCTTTCCGGTTGGAACTTCAGTCAAGGATGATCAAAAGCGGTGAAAAAGTAACCCCTGTTCAGTTGGAGCAAAAACTCGCCGCCTTCGAACGTATCGCAAACACACTTGAGGTGATCAGCGAGGTTGAAAAGCTTGGCGGCAGGGCAGCTTATCTTCAATGCGATGTAACGGATCAGGTTGCCGTGGAAAAAGCTGTCGAAGCGATTAGCCAGACAGAAAAGGGGATCGACGTTTTCATCCATGCCGCCGGGCTGGAAATAAGCCGCAAGATCGAAACCAAATCACTGGATGAGGTGCAACGAGTGATTGCCGTAAAAGTGGATGGTTTCCTGAATATCTTCAGTGCGATGGAGCGATCGGATCGTCTTCCGGAAAAAGTGGTTTTCTTTTCATCCGTTGCAGGGAGATTCGGAAATTCCGGACAGACTGATTACAGCGCTGCCAATGACTTGTTATCCAAATATGCCTTTTGGCTGCCTGGAAAGTACCCGAAAATGCAGGTGATCTCGATTGATTGGGGGGCCTGGGCGGAAGTGGGCATGGCAAGCCGTGGTCATATTCCGGAGTTGATGAAAATGGCCGGGATGGAAATGCTGCACCCGGAAATCGCCGCTCCCATGCTGCGAGATGAACTTGTCAGGGGCACCAGCGGCGAAGTGGTGATTTCAGGCTCGCTGGGAGTGCTCGAACAATCTTCCGATGAAAATGGTGGACTGGACATCCCAAAGGGTGATGCCGCTCTGCGGGCCGGAACGCCGATCCATCAAATGCTAAGCCACCTGACGGGATATGATCCAAAGACCGGCATCAGGTTGGAGGCTGAGCTCAATCCCGAGGAGCTTACTTATTTACAGGATCACTCCATCAATGGGACGCCTGTACTGCCCGGTGTAATCGGGATCGAGGGATTTTCTGTTGCTGCGAAACATATTTCATCCGTCCTGGCTTCTGATCAAGCCGGGTTTGACGTAGAAAGTCTGGAAGACATTAGATTCCTGGCACCCTATAAATTCTATGGAAATAAATCTCGAATTTTGACCTGGTATGGTTCTGCTTTCCGCACCTCAAGGGGGTTAACCGTTCGGGCTAGCCTGGAATCCGATTATAAGCGGTGGAATGGACAAGTGGAACACATTGTTCATTTTGAAGGGCTGGTGCATCTTACTCCCCAAACCCCCAAATCTGAGATGATCGTAGAACCACCGAAATGGGGTAAACAAAAATCGGTCTCAGCAGAAGAGATATATAAGCTTTTCTTTCATGGCCCATCCTTCCAGGTACTCGAAGCCGTACAAAGTTCAGAGAATATGATTTTGGGCAGGTTTAATAAACAGATCAAGGGCATTCATGCCGACGATCCCGTTTTGTTAACGGCGCCGATGCTCATTGAACTCTGTTTTCAAACTGCAGGATTATGGGAGGTGGGAGCCACCGGAATGATGGCCTTACCTCAATCGGTTGGTTTTTTGAAAGTATACAAACAGCGAATAAATGGTGCACGTATCTATGCTGAAGTATGGCCGAGAAAATGTAACGGGCAGCTCTCCTTTGATGCACGGGTTGTAGACGCCAAAGGGAATCTCTTTCTTGAAATCACCAATTATCGGACGTCACCGTTGCCAAATCCGGCTGAAAAAGTCCTGGCGGAACCGATGAAGGTGCTGGTAACAGCCGACAATTCCTCAGCCAGCGAGTAAAGATTGCATGACCGCCCCGAAGCCTTATTTGATTTGGGGTGGTCGACTTTTTATAACATGATCCATTTATCAATTAAAACTTTTCCCAGAGAAGACCTGGATTCTCTGCATAAAAATGTAGTTTTTTATTTGGGAAAACAGGAACTGTCTGAATACGAACATTACCGGGTTTTAAAGCGGAAGGATGAATATATTGCTTCCAGGGTCGCCATGAAAGACCTCGTAATATCCCACTGTTCAGAGGCAAAAACTCTTCGCCGGGATGAAATCCAGATTTTCAAAGAACCATCCGGCGAACCTTATTTAATGGTTGAAGGCATACGAAGACTGCCTGGATGGATTTCCTTAAGTCATTCCAACGGAAGTCACTTTTCGGCTTTCTCACCGGACGATGTTCGATTTGGAGTGGATGTTGAGCATATCGAACCCAGACCGGAGGAGTTCGTCAAAGATTATTTCACTGACAAGGAACAGAATTTCTTTGACACTTTGGATTCAATCAACGGTTCCCTTTTTACAACTCTGGCATGGAGCGTAAAAGAATCAGTTCTGAAAGCCTGCGGAATTGGATTGGGTATCGATACCCGTTCTTTGGAGATAAAATTTCCACTTCCTGCAAAAACTGTCAATGGATGGGGTCTGGTTGAAATGTCAAGCTCTGAATTGAAAATTCCCTGCTCTCGAATATTTTGGTCTCGAGAGGGGGAATTTATCCTTACGGTGTGTGTACTTGAATCGCCCAATCAAGAATTGACGTGGGATCAGGCAATTCTTAATCCGCTGTGGGCACGAAAGCCTGCAAATCCGGAGCTAAATAGATACCTTGAGCCTCCAGCATGCGAACCCGGTATAGATATGCCGCCCCGCTGAGAATCTGGAGGGACACATCCACGACCTTCCGGTTTTCCGGATTTTCCAGATAAGTGCCTTTTACCCAATCGTTGAATGCGCCCATGGAAGGCCCGCACCAGATTTGATAATCCATCTCGCGGCCTTTTTCCCCGGTCATCGACCATCTTGAAGAAAGTCCAAGATACCAGCGAAATATAAGAGCCATTTTATCTTTGGGTTTTTGCAGGGCACGCTCAATTTGCTTTGGGTCCCGCTCACTGAAAAATTGGATACATTCCTCCCATATTGAATTCAGATTTTGTTTGAAGATGGTGGATTCGAGTTTTTCTTTTTCCAATGGCGGGATTTCATCGATGGATTCATATCGCTGGTATATCTCGAAGAGCTTTTGCGCACGCATGGCAAACATGGTTCCACGTTTAAGTACCTGAACCTTGACACCCATTTCGAACATATCGCTGGCAGGAGCCATGGCAACATCGGTGACATCCATTTGTGCCAGTAGTTTCCTGGTGTGTTCTGATGCCCCGGATTCAACGCATCCCTGGTTTACTGAACCTGTTACCACATAGGCTGCGCCCATTATGAAGGCGGCCAGCGCCGAGGCAGGGGTAGCGATCCCGCCAGCCGCCCCAATCCGGACGGGCTGATGGAAGTTGTATTTGGCTTGAAGGACATCCCGCAGGGCAATCATGGCAGGCAAAATGCTGACCAGGGGGCGGTTATCCGTATGCCCGCCCGAATCAGCTTCAACGGTGATGTCATCTGCCATGGGAACGAGTTGTGACAGACGTGCCTGATCCTGGTTGAGCTTGCCATCCTCTACCAGTTGAGAAACTATTCTTGGGTCAGCCGGCTGGAGAAATTTACTGGCAACTTCCTTGCGGGATACTTTGGCGATGATCCGGTTGGCGATTTTTATGCTGCCATCCGGAAATTGAGACAAACCAGAGGCACGATACCATACCAAATTGGATGTGAGATTCAGGTAAGCGGAAGCTTCAATAGTCCGAATCCCAAACCTGAGATATAACTCAGTTGTTCGTGCTTCCAGCGCGGGTTCAAAAGGACTGTTGAGTAAGTTAAAGGAAAATGGTTTATCCGGAAGGGCTTCTTTTATTATGTTGATTGCCTTTTCCATCCTGGCAGGAAGGCATCCTCCGGCGCCGAAGGAGCCCATGAAACCTGAATTGCCCAGAGCGATTACAAAATCCTCAGACGAAATTCCATTGGCCATGGAACCGCCATAAAGCGCATAGTTAACCCCGTAGGTTTTCTTAAAACTTTGTTCTCCCAAATCCTCGGGTTTGAGTGAGCTGCAAAATGCAACCAGTTTCGAAGGATGGTCAGGTATGGACAAGGCGCCCTGATTTGATGAATATGGATTATTTTGATCTGTGATAAGGTAAAACGGATGATCCAAAGCCCGCAGATGGGAGGACAGATTCTGGGTGGAAATGGTACCGGACAGGTTCGAATTCGCCCAATCTGCAAAATCAATAGATTTTAAGCTGGCGATGTCTGCTACTGAGTAGGGATAATTCAAAGGTGCACCTCGATTTGTAATATAAAGTAATAACCCTCAACGACAGAGATTGATTTGTTTCAAAAATAATAAGAATACTTTCCAAAGCGTCCGGTTTATTCCATTATAATAATCAAGTTTTCCACATTTTTCCACTAAAAAGCCGGGCGAACCAGAGAATGAAATCCTGCAAGGCACCTTGCTTGTTTGCCTCGTTGAACATCAGTGATTCGTGAACCAGCAAAGGAGAGTACAAGTGAAAAGAATTGCTATCGCCGGATTTCAGCACGAAACAAATACATTTTCACCTATCATGACCACCCGCGAGGATTTTAATGGAGAACTGGATCGGGATCAACTGGAACATCTGGGATCGGATCATTTCAATAGCCCGGTGAGCGGTTTTTATGACAAGGCAAAACATTTTGGATTTTCCATAATCCCCCTGGTTGATTATTCCGCCGAACCATCCAACATGGTACCTCGGGACGTGTTCGACCAGCTTTTGGGTGATATTCTGACCCGTATTGAAGCCAGCGATTGCGACGGTATTTTCCTGGATCTGCATGGTGCAATGGCATTGGAAGGGTATGTGGATGGCGAGACGGAAATCCTGCGTGCCATCCGCTCCCGGATGGGCAACATCCCAATTATTGCATCACTGGATTTGCACGGAAATCTTGCCCCCAAATCGGTGGAGTTATGTTCCGGGTTTGTTTCCTGCCGTGAATACCCGCATGTTGACATGTTCGAAACAGGCCAGCGCTGTGCAGTCATCATGGACTATATTATGCACGGTGGTAAGCTTTTCCATGCCTTCCGGCAAATCCCGTTTCTGATGCCGACTTCCAAAGAAACCACTTTTCGTGAGCCTTCCAAATCCCTTTACAGGCTGATCAGTGATGTGGAAAACCGGCCGGGGGTGGTATCGGCTTCCATCCTGCAGGGGTTCAGCGGCGCCGACGTGGAACACACCGGCCCGAGTGTACTGGCTTATGCGGTCACCCGCGAGCTGGCCCAAAAAGCTGCCGATTTTCTTTTCCAGGGCATCATGGATCGCGAAAGCGAATTTTCTTCGGATGTTCCCGGTGCAGAAGAAGCCATAGCCGATGCCATCCGGTTGTCTGCAACCGCTGTAAAACCGGTAATCCTGGCCGATATCCAGGACAATGCCGGTGGGGGTTCTTCATCGGATACCATGTTTGTACTCAAAGAACTGCTCAATCAAAATGCGACCGGTGTGGCTGCCGGCATGATTTTTGATCCTGAAAGCGCTGCGGCTGCACATTCTGCCGGCCAGGGCGCCAAAGTCGAACTGGCGTTGGGCGGCAAATATATTGCCGGCGATTCTCCACTGCGAGCTGCCTATAAAATTGAACGCCTTTATGACGGGATTGTCACTGGAACAGGGCCTATGACCAGAGGGATGCAGTTTAGTTTCGGGAAGATGGCGCTCCTCCGTCTGGCCGATATCCTGATTGTGGTTGGAAGCCGACGCGAACAGGCTGCGGATCAGTCAATATTTACCATCCTGGGTGTTAATCCGCCAGAGATGAAAATTGTCCTTGTCAAGAGCGCCAACCATTTTCGAGCTGATTTTGAACCCATATCCAGCCATGTCATCAATGTGCTGGCACCTGGCAGTGATGTGGAAGATCCGAGTACATTTGCGTATAATCACTTGCGATCAGGTGTTCGCCTGAAAGGTTGCGGCCCGCTGCAAATTAAGAAATAGAGGATTATGCAAAGATGAGAACCAATTATCATTTTTTTATTCCTGTTTTGCAAATGGACGATCTTATTTTTAAAGGAGCATAAAATGCCAAGAATCGCAATGGGCGGTTTCAGTCACGAGACCAATACTTTTTCTCCAATTTCCACTCCTTATGAATCGTTTGCCGGCAGAGGGGGCGATGGGCGCGGTTTGATGGATCGGGATGATCTACTGCAAATGCGTGGAAAAAAGTATAACAATGGATTATCGGGTTTCTTTGGATTCGCCGACAAGGAAGGATATGATATCGAACCGCTGCTCTATGCCTCGACTATGCCTTCCGACCAGGTAGCACGGGATGCTTTTGAGCGGATATCCGATCAACTGTGTGAGCTGATTAAAGAGAAAGGTCCTTTCGACGGAATCTATTTATCTCTGCATGGCGCAATGGTGGTAGAGGATTATCAGGATGGCGAAACCGAGCTGCTCAGAAAGGTTAGAAAAGCAGCCGGAAATATCCCGCTTGTTGCTTCACTGGATCTGCATGGCAATATTACCGCCGAGTCGATTGATCTCAGCTCGGCC
Source organism: Chloroflexota bacterium (assembly GCA_021372725.1). Classification (GTDB taxonomy): domain Bacteria; phylum Chloroflexota; class Anaerolineae; order Anaerolineales; family Anaerolineaceae; genus JAJFTV01. The sequence continues at coordinate 80,708 of JAJFTV010000140.1, forward strand.
ATGGCAGGTTTTCGTACTTATCCACACGTTGATATCTTTGAAACCGGTTATCGCTGCGGCCAGGTGATGAAGCATCTTTTGCAGGGTAAACCGTTGTTCAAAGCTTATCGTATGCTGCCGTTCATTATCCCGCTTTCCAGCCAGACAACCAACGCCGAACCTGCCCGCAGCGTTTATGCCCTGATTGACGATCTGGAAAATATCCCCGGTGTGATCTCGGTGAGCTTTATGGAGGGTTTCCCTCCGGCTGACATCTACCATGCCGGTCCCACTGTTTTTGCTTACGCTGAAACGCAGGCGTTGGCCGATGAAGCAGCCCAACGGATGGCTGATACCGTGATTGAACGCGAGGATGAATGGGTATGTAATTTGATCGATGTGGATCCTGCTGTTGAACAGGCAATGCAATTGTCCAACAAGGCTGCCAAACCGGTGATTCTGGCGGATGTGCAGGATAATGCCGGGGCGGGCAGTACCTCCGATACGACCTGGATTCTCGAGTCGCTGGTAAAACATGGCGCAAAGGGAGCGGTACTGGGATTAATGTTCGACCCCGAAGCGGCTGAAATTGCCCATCAGGCTGGTGAGGGGGCACAGGTGAAACTCGGTTTGGGCGGCAAACTGATCCCCGGCCAGGAACCGTATGAGGCGGTTTTTGTGGTGGAGAGGCTTGCCGATGGCGATTTCCCCGCCACCGGGCCAATGGGGAAAGGAAGGATCACCAATCTGGGAAAAATGGCTCTGCTCCGCATCGATGATGTGCGGGTAGTGGTTTCCAGCGCCCGGGTGCAGGCCAACGATCAATCCTATTTCCGCCATGTTGGCATTGAGCCTTCAAAGGCAAAAATCCTTGCGTTAAAGAGCTCGCATCATTACCGGGCTGATTTCGAGCCGATCAGCAGTGCCATTTTACAGGTAGCGGCCCCGGCTGCCGTGATCGATGATCCGGCAAAGACGCCATACAAACATCTGCGTCCGGGTGTGCGATTGGGCGGGAACGGGCCGGTCTTCAAGGGCTAGTTCTTTCTTTATAATAAAATTTTAGACTACAAATTTCTGTTATCCGCCAGCGTCTCAAAGCACTGGCTTTCACTTTATCTTTTTTGGCTTACCAATTTGTAGAGCAGATTTCTAACCTGAGTCAGCGAAGCTAATTCAAAGGTGAATTGGCAAAGTCAATTCAAAGGTGAATTGGCAAAGTCAATTCACCAGCCGGTTGTATTTTCTTAGAATATCCTGTAAACGATCATGCGGCAGGGCGTAGACGGTATTCCCATTGATGCCTGTCATGGTTTGGGCGGCAACCAGGGCATTGACAATCGCTTCTTCGATTGCCTGAACTGTGGCCAGCATGAGGGGAGAGATCATCGCATTGGACAGGAAATTAGCCTGATTGATGGCGTCTGGCCCGGGAACAGGATGGTTGGCCGTTGAAAAGGCGATGGCAATATCGCCTGAGCCGTTTGAACCCACTCCGCCGACCAGACCAATTCCCAACGGGGCCCGTTTTGCCAACCTGTCCAACTGATTGGGAAGCAAGGGCGCATCGGTGGCGATAACCATGATGATGGAGCTCAGAGGGGGTTCCCGCAATTCCTCATAAATCTCCGGCATCAGATCAGGAATTTCCTCTCCCACAGGCAGGCCGGCGATATGCAGGTTTTCCCTGCCGCCGTGATTGGCCTGTACCAGGACACCCACCGTGTAAGAATTACTCCCGATTTCAACCACCCGAGAGGATGTTCCAATACCGCCTTTGAATTCGTGACAGATCATGGCAGTTCCACCGCCGACGCTGCCTTCTTCCACAGGCCCGCTTGTGGCGGTGTTCAACGCATGGAAGACATGTTCCTGATGAACATGGAAACCTAACATATCACTCAGAACGCCGGAATAGGTTTCACCGACCACCGGAAGCCCATAAAAGACATCTCTGATCTGTAAACCCGGTCGGTAGAGATTCTCGAAGCCCCATTTAAGCGTTGCATCACGCACAGTTCCCACGCTGGAAGTCTCTGTGATCATGACGCAGCTCTCCAGAAAACCTGATTCTTCCACCCAGGCTGTTCCGGTCAATTCACCACAGCCATTGAATGAATACCAACCGGCAAAGAGTGGATCATATTTTTTACCACACGGAAGGATGGCGGTCACACCCGTACGAACAGGTCCCTGGCCGATAATCTGTTTACCTTCCCCTGACACAATTGTGGTATGGCCCACTTCAACCCCTGCCACATCTGTGATCGCATTCCATTTTCCGGTACGGCCTTTAAAAGGAATACCCAATTCCCTGGCTCTTGTCATAACGGCTCCTTTTGAATGAAAAATCAGGTATCACGTTGTTTTTTGTCCTGACTGGATCAGTATCCCGATCACCAGCAGAACAAAAAAAATTATGGTCCTTGGCCCCATTTCAAAATCAGCCAATTGTAAAGAAGTCTGAGTGATGAGGGCGGCACCGACAAGCGAAGAAAGAAGGATCAATGCCCAATCAAAAATGGAGAGGATGAGCAGGCTGCCGATAATGCCACCAATCACCATGGCAAGCCAGTTCCAGCCTGTCAGACTGAAATTCAGGTTTTGGGCCAATTGGTAGACCAGAAAAAATCCGGCGATGAACCCTGCCACCGTTACAGCCACCTTTTGAACAGACAAGGCAAGCATGATACCTACCAGACCGAGAGCTATACCGACCAGTAAAAGGATCCATTGCTCATTTGTTGTGAGAAATCGGTCTGCCAGCCAATAACCGGCAATAAATCCAACAGCTCCCACAAAAAACCAGAATAATTTTCGACCCCAAACGAGCAGCGGAATGCCGAGAATAAAATTAACAATTATCGACATCATTCCTCCTTTTTATATTGAAATCATGTCTAAAAACCTCTCATGGATCTCCACTAAAATCAATTTTCAGGAAACAGGCTCGAGAGGAGAATAAAACTGACAGGGAGGCACTGTATGACAGATAATTTCCGAACAAATAAGGGGATGGCTCCTCTCCGGGCGTTACTCACCCTGCGTTCTTTATGCACCTTTGTTATAGCGAGGTTAAGAACAATCTAAAGTCTACTCGGCTTTGCCAAAAGCCTTCCAACCGGCATATTCTGCAGTGTCACCCAGTTCTGCCTCGATGCGCAGAAGCTGGTTGTACTTGGCGACCCGATCTGATCGTGCGGGCGCACCGGTCTTAATCTGTCCGGTATTAAGCGCGACGGCCAGGTCAGCGATGGTGGTGTCTTCGGTTTCACCGGAGCGATGCGAGGTGACCGCATTCCATCCGGCCCGGTGACAAAGGGTCACCGCCTCAATGGTTTCGGTCAACGAACCGATCTGGTTGAGTTTCACCAACAGGGCATTGGCAGCTTTTTCACGAATGGCACGTCGAATCCGTACCGGGTTGGTAACCAGTAAGTCATCACCTACAATCTGAATTTTATCGCCCACGTCCTGGACAAACCGCTTCCAGCCA
>JAJFTV010000141.1 GCA_021372725.1 Chloroflexota bacterium
TGGTTGTTGTTCGCCCAGGCGACCGGATTCCAGTCGACGGGGTGATTTCTCAAGGTGAAAGCGCCATCGATCAGAGTCCTATTACCGGGGAATCCGTCCCTGTTCAGAAGGGTATTGGCGACGAGGTATTTACTGGAACGATCAATCAAGAATCAGCACTTGAAGTAAACATCACCCGGCTGGCAAAGGATAACACGTTGAGCCGGGTCATGAAAATGGTAGCTGAAGCACAAGGACAGCAAAGTCCTACGCAGCAATTCACCGACCGGTTTACCGCCCGATTTGTTCCGATTGTGCTGATTTTGGTCGTGTTGGTCGCGGTGGTACCTCCTTTGGTGGGTTTAATGCCATTTTCAGAGAGTTTTTATCGGGCTATGCTTCTTCTTGTTGCGGCTTCCCCTTGTGCATTGGCCGTCGGTACCCCGGCGGCAGTACTGGCTGGGATTGCCCAGGCGGCGCGCAATGGGGTATTGATTAAAGGCGGCGTTCACCTTGAGAATCTCGGCCGTTTGAATGCGATGGCTTTTGATAAAACCGGGACTCTGACTCAGGGTAAGTTTCAGGTTACTGATGTTATTCCTTTCAATGGTGCGAAACCCGATGAAATCCTGAGATTAGCAGGGGCCGTTGAACAGCAGTCTAATCACCCCTTGGCCTTGGCGGTCGTCCGTGCTGCTCAAGAACAGAAACTCTCCCTACCTGTAGCAGAAGGTTTGGAGAATATCCCTGGTCGCGGCGTGCGCAGCCAGGTCGAAGGCCAACCGATCTGGATTGGATCTCTCAAGCTTTTCGAGGAAAATGCCGGAAAGGCCGTGGATGACAGTATTCGCCAAACGGTAGAGCAGTTCGAGAGCGCTGGTCGCACGACGATGACGATTGGCCGCGACGGTGTATTTCTGGGCGTCCTGGCTTTGGCGGATGTGCCCAGACCTCGTGTAGCGGCCGTCCTTTCTCAGTTGCGCAACCTGGGCGTGAAGCACTTGATCATGCTAACGGGCGACAACCGGAAGGTAGCACAACAGATTGCGAAAGAGATTGGGGTCACCGACGTTGAAGCGGAATTGCTGCCTGAAGATAAGCTGGGTACGATAAAGCGTTTACAAAAAGAATATGGGGCAGTCGCCATGACGGGTGATGGTGTAAACGATGCGCCGGCGCTGGCAACTGCTACAGTTGGGATTGCAATGGGGGGCGCGGGGACAGCGGTGGCTCTTGAAACCGCTGACGTGGCCTTGATGGCTGACGATCTAGGAAAGCTGCCGTTCGCAGTCGGCCTGAGTCGCGCCAGCCGGCGAATTATCCAGCAAAATCTGGCTATTTCCCTCGGTGTGATTGCTTTGCTGATTATCACATCCGTGCTCGGTTTGGTGCAGCTCAGTTGGGCTGTTGTTGCCCATGAAGGGAGTACGGTATTGGTCGCAATGAATGCACTGCGCTTGTTGGGATACCAGCTTCGAGGCGGAAAAGCGTAAACCATACGGGGACATCCCGCTGAAACGTTGAGGCAAACAATGACGATCGAACCATACGATCACCTTTTTCTTGCAGGTGTTTATGGGCTGATGCTGGTCATCCGCCTGATTTATGGGTGGCAGGCAAATCGCAAAGGTGGTAAAGCTGTCAGGCGGCGCGAACCAGGTTGGTCACCGGTCTTGATGGGAATATTGATGGTCTTATCCAATGGCGTCCTATTGGTTGACATCCTTTGGCCTAGAGCGCTGAAAGCCACTTCCATTGCACTTCCGGAAGGATGGCGGTGGATGGGTCTGGTGATTTGCATCGGGATGGATGGGCTGTTCTGGTGGATCCATCAGGCTCTGGGGCAGAACTGGGCGGTGGGGGTTCTTGTGAAGGAAAACCACAGTCTCGTTACCGCAGGGCCATACCGCTGGGTGCGCCACCCCATGTACACCACACTATTCGGTTTTAGTGTCGGGTTCTTCCTTCTGTCGGCGAATGTGCTGGTGGGCGTGTTCTGGTTGGCCATGACCCTTGCCAGTGCCTGGCGGGTGGGCAAGGAGGAATCCATTCTTACGCAGACCTTTGGTGTGGCGTATGTACAATATATGGCCCGAACCGGTCGGTTTCTACCAAAAATGACGGGAATCCAATGAACAACCGTGATAACCTCCAGCTGTATCGCCTATATGCCCCGCTCTATGACCGTTTGATGCGCTTTTGGACGGCAAATTCGCGCCGTAAGGCAATAGCGCTGTTGGACCTGAAACCGGGCGAGCAGTTGCTGATTCCCGGAGTCGGTACTGGACTGGATTTGCCGGTCATTCCGGCTGGAGTCTGCACAACTGCCGTTGATCTCAGTTCGGCCATGCTCCAACAGGCACAAGGCAAGTGCCAGGAAACCGTTGGGTTTGGCGTGATGGATGGTCAGGTGTTGGCTTTTCCAGATGACCAATTTGATGCGGTGCTGCTCAATCTGATCCTCTCCGTGGTGCCTGACGGGCAGCGGGCATTGGAAGAAGCCTGGCGCGTGTTACGCCCTGGTGGCCGCATGGTGGTATTCGATAAATTCCTTCCGGACCATGAGCGATCCACTGCATTCCGCAACCTGCTCGGTAGTCTGATTCGCCGGCTGGGAACCGATCCCAACCGGCACTTCAGCGATATGGTTCGAGCGTTGCCTGATGGGGTGATTGTAAAAGATGAGCCGGCATTGCTGCGCGGCCAATATCGGATCATTGTCCTCCACAAGCCCGTGCCCGACTAAGGAATCAGGATGCGTATCCGATTAACAACGGTACTAAATTGTCCAAAAGAGCGCGCCTGGCAAGCAGTGCAGACCACTCGCTTGTTGGAGTACATTGCGGCACCCTTGGTACGCTTTGATCCGCTGCAACCCTCCCGGCTGCCGGAAACATGGGTGGAGGGGTCCTACCAGGTGCGCATGAAAATCTTTGGCTGGTTCTCCTTTGGCAAACACTGGATTGTCATCAGCAAGCCCCAGGCAGAAAATGGGCCATACCATATCCGCGACAACGGCTATGGAGATCATATAAAGAAGTGGGATCATTGGATCAACATCCAGGATGCACTGGATGAGAAGACTCTCTACACAGACCAGGTGGATATCGAAGCCGGGCTGTTGACACCAGTGGTCTGGCTCTTTTCTCAGGTCTTCTATCGTTATCGCCAAAGGCGCTGGCGGGAACTAGTCAAAAATAATTTTCAGTATAGGCGATAGCACCATAGGAATTTTTCCATGAACGAAAACCTCTCATCTTGCAATCATCGACATCCAAAAATTGGGAATTGTCAAGTGCTGGATGCAGCTTGTATACCTGTGCATATTACAATGGTAGGCGCTGGGCCAGTGGTTTTGTTCGTTCATGGGAGTCAAGCCTGGTCCTATACCTGGCGGCATCAGCTTGATCCTTTTGCTGCTGCCGATTACCGAGCAGTGGCGCTGGATCTACCGGGTAATGGATATTCATCAGCGCTTGATCAGCATGATTATTCCGTTTCTGGAATGTCGCGCTTGATTGGGACTGTACTGGATTGCTTGAACGCACCCCAGGCAATTCTGGCTGCCAGCTCAGCCGGAGGGCTTCCGGTGCTGGACTTCACGATTCATCATCCAGAACGCGTAACCGCGCTGGTCCTGTCTTCAACCTGCGGAGTGCCTCATCAACTTCCTTTCCTTTGGAATTTGATCCGCCTACCGGTGATCGGCGAACTGGTCCGATTTTTTCTCAATTCTGAAATGATCCGCAAAAACCTGGAAGAAGCCTATGCCGACGCCAGGAAAGTCACGGAAGCGGATGTACAGGCGTATACCCAACCGCTGCTTCGACCTGGAAGTTGGGCCGCGAACTTACGAACAGAACGCAGCACGGCTCCTGAATTTGTGGAGCAACATCTGGCTGATATTCACTGCCCGGTGCTGATTGTTTGGGGTAAGGAGGATGCCTGGCATCCGCTGGCGATGACAGAAGCCTTTCACCAAAAGCTCCCTCAGGCGAAGATTGTGGTCTTGCCCAACTGTGGCCATCTACCTCACGAGGAGCTACCGGATTGTTTCAATCAACATGCGCTGACCTTCTTAAGCCAAATTTCCTGATGAATGGCATACTCACTGTCTACCCAATCCAACCTGGTGTTTACCATAGCCGAGAGGGAATCACTGAAAGCCAGTTACCCGGGCGCAAAGCTGCACACGTTCGCCAGCGGTGGTCACCTGTCCGGTATTACCCACAGGGAAGAATTTAACCAGGTGCTGGAGGGCTTTCTAGATAAAACGGAATAACAGGTTGATTGAATAAGAAAGAGGATACTGTGAAATATAAAACTTTGGATATCCTGACCTGCCCATTCTGTCGTGAACATGTGGAATTCTTAGGCACTAAAGCTGAGGATATACAAAGTGGCACGCTTCAATGCAACAACTGTTCGAGAACTTACTCGGTCATCCAGGGCATTCCGCGCTTTGTCAAGCCTGAAGCTCTGACCGGCTTGAACCGTCACTTCGCCCGTATGTATGACTGGTTTTCGTGGATCTATGTCCCGTTCTCAAAAGCAGCCT
>JAJFTV010000157.1 GCA_021372725.1 Chloroflexota bacterium
CTGCCATCCCTGTTTACGCCGTCTGCCATGATCCTGGCGCAAACCATCATTTCTTTTCCGTTGGTGGCTGGTTTTACAATGGCTGCCGTCATGGGAGTGGATCCTCAGCTCCGCCAGCAACTGCTGGCGCTGGGCGCAACCAAACAGCAGGCTGCCCGTACGATTTTAAGTGAAGCAAAAGTAGGAGTCATTGTTTCGGTGATTGCAGGTTTTGGAAGCATCATTTCAGAGGTTGGAGCCGTAATGCTGGTGGGAGGGAACATTGAAGGACGTACACGGGTATTGACAACTGCCATCGTCTTGGAAACCCGTAAAGGCGATTTCAGCCTTGCCCTGGCTCTGGGGGGAGTCCTGTTGGCGATCACGTTTATCACAAACGTGGTCATGCTGCGTTTGCAGGGAAAGTCCTTCGACCAATGAAAACTGCCATGCCGGTAACTGATCAAGAACTTATCTATCGCGCAGCGGGATTAACCAAAGTTTACGGTGAACGGGTTGTTCTGGATATCGATGCACTGGAAATCCGGCGTGGTGAAATTTTTGCCGTGGTGGGACCCAGTGGTGCGGGAAAAAGCACTCTGCTGCGCCTGCTGAACTTTTTGGAGGAACCCACCAGCGGGAGTTTCGAATTCGAGGGGGTGGAGTATCAAACAGGCGTCAATATTCCCCTGGAGTTGAAACGCCGTGTGACCATGGTTTTCCAGCGTCCACTGCTGTTGAACCGCAGTGTTTGGGATAACGTGACCTACGGCTTGCGTTTGCGCGGTGAGAAAGATTCCAATAAACAAGTCATGGAAGCATTGGAGGAAGTAGGTTTGGCACAGTTCACAAAGCAGCAAGCCCGTACTTTGTCCGGCGGCGAAGCACAGCGGGTGTCACTGGCCAGGGCTATTGTCCTTAGGCCCGATGTGCTGCTTTTGGATGAACCGACTGCCAATCTTGATCCGTATAACGTTGGGTTGATCGAGGCAATTATCAAAAGGATCAACGAACAGTACCAAACCACTCTTGTTATGGTAACTCATAATGTATTCCAGGCAAAACGGCTGGCCTCCCGGGTGGCATTTATTCTGGAAGGCAAATTAATTGAAGTCGCTGAAACCGGCCGCTTTTTCGATTCACCGTCAGACCCCCGTACCGGTGCTTTCGTGCGCGGTGATATGGTGTATTAACCGCCCGTCTGATGGCCGGCGGATTACAAAATTGAATGATCTTTTTGGAGGACAAATGAACAAGACAATGAAGATTTGGTTGAGCGTTATCATGTTGTTTGTGGTGATGCTTTCAGGCTGTGCATCGCCCGCCGCGACAACCAGCGCGGCAGAAACGCCAGCCGAGGCTGAAGTATCCGCCTCAACCGAAGCACCTGCGGCAACAGAAGTATTTGCCCCAACCACGGAAGTCGCACCAACCGAGGAAATAGCAACCCGCACAGCAACCAGTAATGTTCTGATTCTGGCGACCACCACCAGCACCCAGGATTCGGGTTTGCTGGATGTTCTTGTACCCGAATTCGAAGCCGAATTTGGCGTAGAGGTGGATGTCATTGCCGTGGGTACAGGTCAAGCCCTCACACTGGGTCAGGATGGAAATGCCGATGTGTTGTTAGTCCATTCCCGTGCCAAGGAAGACGAATTTATGGCAGCCGGACATGGCGTTCGACGCGAGGATGTGATGTATAACGATTTCGTCATCCTCGGTCCGGAAAATGATCCCGCCGGAATCAAGGGCATGACCAATGCCGTGGACGCCTTCAAGAAAATCGCCGAGACTCAATCCGAGTTTCTTTCCCGCGGCGATGATTCAGGAACCCACACCAAGGAATTGAGTATCTGGAAAAAAGCAGAAATCGAACCCACCGGTGATTGGTACATTTCGACCGGGCAGGGCATGGGTGAAGTTTTGACCATGACCAATGAACAACAGGGGTATACCCTCAGCGACCGGGCAACTTACCTTGCACGTACCAAGGAAGGCCTGGATCTGGTAGTTTTGGTTGAAGGCGATAAAGATTTATTCAATCCTTATGGCGTGATTGCTGTAAACCCTGAAAAGGGTACATTTATCAATGCGGATTTGGCCACAAAATTCATCGACTGGATCATCTCGGTACCGGTTCAGGAAAAGATCGCTTCCTTTGGGCTGGAAGAATTTGGGCAGTCCCTGTTCATCCCGGATTCAAAACCCTGGAAAGATGCAAAGGCAGCCGAGCAGACTACCGCTGCAGCGGGATTGAAAATTTCGGGTCTGCTTGCCGCTGAGAAGACCTGGAGCGTGGACGAGTTAAAGGCCATGGAAACCATGACCGTGGATTACACCAATAAAGATAATGAAACCAACAGCTATACCGGTGTATCAATCAACCAGCTTCTGGATTTGGCGGGGTTGAATGCCGAAGCAGCCACTCTTACTTTTGTAGCCGGTGACGGTTACACGGCTGATGCCGATCTGGCAGAAATCCGTGCCTGTACAGATTGTATTGTCGCTTTCATGGATGATGGCAGCCTGCGAACTGTCCTTCCCAACTTCAAGAGCGGACAGCAGGTGAAAGGCGTTATCGAAATTCAGGTCAAATAATTCAGTTGTAAAGCAGGGATTTGTTAAGCGGATGGAGCGTTCCCGTTCATCCGCTTTTTATTCCCCTATTCAGATGATTTATCTTCCTCTTTACTGTCACGAACCGGCAGATAGACGATCTCGGCTCCCACGGCCTCAGCCAGTGCATCCAGCTCTTTTTTACGGATGCGCCGGGTGAAAATCTGCAGATCCAGATCCGCAACGGCTACTACTGTCAGCCGGGGCTTGCCGGTGCCTTTGCGAACATGACGACGGTTGCGAACAAATATTTTAGCCATGGTTTAATCCTTTCTTATGTACTGTGCACTAATAGATAGTCATCGTTTTTATGAATTTTCTGCCAAACATTTATTGGTTAATTGATTGTATCAAAACAAGCCAGCAAATATCAGGGGGATGATATTTTTCCTGATGGATCCAGCAAATCCAGATAGCGCGACATCATCCTGTCCAGGGTATATTCCTGCCGGAAATAATCCCGCCCAGCCTGACCCAAATGACCCCGCAGCGTTTCATCCGAGAGCAGGCGGAGCAAACCAGCCGACATCGCCTGGGGATCTTCGATCGGAATGATGATCCCGCAACGGCCGCCATCCAACGCATCGCTCACCCCCGGAACGTCGGTAGCAATGATGGGTAAACCTGCGCTCATCGCCTCCAGCAAAACCAGCGGGAGACCCTCGGAGCGGGACGGAAGGATAAAAATATCCGCGGCGGCCATCAAATCGGGCACATC
>JAJFTV010000176.1 GCA_021372725.1 Chloroflexota bacterium
TGGCTGAAATCGATGATGTTGGGGACTCAAAGATATTTGATGGACCTCGCTCCCGCCATGATGCAGAAACAACTTTGCGTGATATGGGATTGGACGATCACAAAATTGTGCAGGTAAAAGGCAGCGGCGGATCGCTGACGGCTTTACCCATCATCGAGACTCTATTGGGTGATGTTTCTTCTTATATTCCTACCAACGTAATTTCCATTACGGATGGACAGATTTATCTGGAAAACAACCTGTTCAATGCCGGTATTCGTCCGGCGGTGAATGTGGGCATCTCGGTCTCACGGGTTGGCGGTGATGCACAAACCCGCGCCATGAAGCAGGTGGCAGCCCGTCTGCGGCTCGATATGGCCGTTTATCGAGAATTGGCAGCTTTTGCCCAGTTTGGTTCTGATCTGGATAAAGCAACTCAATCCCAGCTCAGCAGAGGCCAACGGCTGCAGGAAATCCTGAAACAACCTCAATACGAACCCATTTCCATGGGAAACCAGGTCATCGTATTATTTGCTGGAACACGCGGCTATGCTGATGATGTTCCACTGGAATCTGTTCGGGCGTGGGAAACCGGATTGTTGAAATATATGGACACCAATCACCCGGAAATTGGCAAGGATATCCTGGAAAACAAACGCATCACCGAGGCAACGGAGCAAATGCTGGGCGAAGCCATAAAAAATTACAACCTCGGCTGGATTCATTAGCAGATAGTAGAAGGCAAACATGGCATCTACTCGTGAAATGCGGCTGCGGATACGCAGCGTCAGAAGTATTGCACAAGTCACCCGTGCGCTGGAAACGGTTAGTGCAAGTTATGTAAGGAAAACAATTAATGCTGTTCAGGCTACACGTCCTTATGCCGAAAAAGCCTTTTCCCTGCTGCAGCACCTTGCCAATCAACCAGGTCGCAACAGTTTGCATCCATTGCTTAAGGAGAGATCAAGTCTCGATAGCGCGCTGGTATTGATGATCAGCAGTGACCGCGGTTTGGCCGGTGCGTTTAATGTGAATATTGTACGCAGCACTTTGCAGCACTTTAAGGACTATGAAATACCGGTCAGTTATATTGTTGTCGGAAGTAAGGGCCGTGAAATGATCCAACGGCGTGGACAGAACATTACAGCAATATTCCAGGATCTTCCCTCACCAGCCAGCTTCATGGATGTCTCGGCCATCGGACGAATGGTGGTTGATGATTATCTGCAGGATAAGACTGACCAGGTTTTCATTGCTTACACCCAATTCGAAACCATGGCCAGACAGAAGATCATTTTTCAAAAACTTCTGCCATTGGAGTTGGATGAAACCGGCGGAGAGAAACCAGTTCGAAGCAATCATTCTGTATTTACCTACGAGCCAGACCAGACCGAGATCCTTGAAGAAATCGTTCCACGCTTTACTGCTTTACAAGTGTACAAGGCAATTTTGTCATCACAGGCCAGTGAACATGCAGCCAGAATGGTCGCAATGCGCAATGCTTCTGATAATGCTCAGGAATTAATCGGGGCTCTTCAGCTTGAATATAACAAGTTTCGCCAGCAGGGCATCACAAATGACATCCTGGATATCGTCGGTGGGGTTGAGGCACTGACCGCAAAATCATAGACCGCATTTTAGAATGAAACGAATGAACTGCAATTGGAGGAATTATTAGGATGAATGCAACTGGGCAAGTAGTTCAGATAACCGGTGGGGTTGTGGATGTTGTATTTCCGGAAGGAGATCTGCCTGAAATATTTGAGGCTTTAGAGATACCCCGCGTGAACCAGCAGCCGTTAATCCTGGAAGTGGAAAAACACCTTGGAAATAACAGGACGCGCTGTGTAGCCATGGAGAGTACTGACGGACTTCAACGGGGAACACCGGCGAACAGGACTGGAAAGCCAATCATGGTGCCGGTGGGAGATGCATCATTAGGCCGGATTTTTAATGTACTGGGCAGGCCAATCGATAATTTTGGCCCGGTGGAAACCAGTTCATATTACCCCATTCACCGGTTGGCACCAAAATTCGATGAACAATCTTCACGCGTTGAAGTTTTTGAAACCGGCTTGAAAGTAGTCGATCTCATTGCACCCTTTACCCGTGGCGGGAAAACAGGTATTTTTGGCGGCGCCGGCGTTGGCAAAACCGTCATCATTATGGAACTGATCCGATCCATTGCAACTGTGCACAAAGGCAAATCCGTATTTGCCGGGGTTGGTGAACGAACACGGGAAGGTACCCAGTTATACCGTGAAATGCTTGAATCCGGTGTGATGAAGGATACCGTGATGGTATTTGGGCAGATGAACGAACCGCCCGGCGTCCGTCTGCGTGTAGCTCTTACGGCTCTTTGTATGGCAGAATATTATCGGGATCAGGGTATGGATGTACTGCTTTTCATCGATAACATTTTCCGTTTTACCATGTCCGGTTCCGAGGTATCGGCACTCCTTGGACGTATGCCGTCCGCTGTGGGGTACCAACCAACACTCGCAACCGAAATGGGAGAGTTGCAGGAACGCATTACCTCCACCCGGCAGGGGTCGATCACCTCCATGCAGGCCGTATATGTACCTGCGGATGATTATTCAGATCCGGCGCCTGTGGCTACATTCACCCATCTTGATGCCACGGTCACCCTGGAAAGGTCGATCGTTGAAAAAGGAATATATCCGGCAGTGGATCCGTTGACCTCTACATCCCGTATTCTTGATCCGCGAATCGTAGGTGAAGAACATTACAACACGGCTCGTGAAGTGCAGCGTGTATTGCAGCGTTACAAAGACCTGCAGGATATCATCGCCATTCTGGGGATGGACGAGCTGGGCGAGGATGACAAACTGATCGTATCGCGGGCCCGCAAGATTGAGCGGTTTTTCTCGCAGCCCATGTTCGTTGCCGAACAGTACACCGGGATGGAAGGACGCTATGTGCCTCTCCGTGAAACGATACGGGGTTTTCGTGAAATTCTTGACGGAAAACACGATGCACTGCCTGAACAGGCTTTTCGTATGGTTGGAACGATTGACGAAGCGGTGGAAAAAGCCGTACAATTACAGAACGAATAGCGGGGGAAAGTCAGGATCTGAATATGCCTATTCGATGTGAAATAGTATCTCAAGACCGGGTCGTTTTCAAAGGAGATGTGGACATTGTCACATTGCCAGGCGCGGAAGGTGAAATGGGAATACTGCCGGATCATTCACCGCTGTTGACGATCCTTAAGTTCGGTATCATTTCTGCGCGCACCGGTAAGGATGTTGTTCACTTTACTGTAGCCGGTGGGGTGGCTGAAGTTCAGCCTGACCAGGTTACCGTACTGGCTGATGCAGCAGAGAATGTAGAAGAAATCGATCTGCAGCGGGCGGAAAATGCCCGCCGCAGGGCTGAAGAAGTGCTTCAGCAAAAGACCAGTTTGGATACGGATACTTTCCTGGCAATCCAAACATCCTTGAGAAAATCAAATCTTCGTCTGGAAGCTGTGCGGAAATATCGCAGAGCAAAATCGCAGACGAGAGAATAAAAGGGATATCAGCCAATGCCGCTTCTTTCCCGGGAAATGGGTATCGACCTGGGCACTATGAATATTGTCGTTACCGAAGGAAACCAGATATTACTTCAGGAACCTACGGTTGTTGCTATTGTTGTCGATGAATTAAAGATGGTTGAATGGGGACAGGCTGCCAAGGATATGGATGGCCGCGTACCGGATAGCATTGAAGTTATTCGTCCACTGCGGCACGGTGTTATCGCCGAATATGAGATTACTGAAAAGCTGTTGGGTTTTCTGATCAGAAAACTGGTCGGCCCGATGCTGATCTTTCGACCGCGCGCGATGATTACTGTGCCATACGGCGTTACCAGTGTGGAAACCCGCGCGGTGCATGAAGCCGGACTGGGCGCTGGATGCCGTGAGATTTTCCTTATCCAACAACCTCTTGCCGCAGCAATTGGTATGGGCTTGCCCATCAATACGCCATCCGGTAATATGCTTATTTCGATGGGTGGGGGAACCAACCAGGCGGCAGTGTTGGCCATGAACAGCGTTGTCACAGCAGAAACCGCCCGAACGGGCGGCATCGCCTTTGATGAGGCCATCATTGGGTACATACGTAAAAAATATGGCCTGATCATTGGCCAACCAACGGCAGAGCAATTGAAAATACGGATTGGGGCCGCTGTTCAACAACCTAAAAACGAATTGATGGAAATCCAGGGACAAAATCAGGTCACCGGACTACCGCAGGCTCTGGAACTTGGCACGGATGATATCGTCGAAGCACTGCAAGAGCCGTTGAATGATTTGGCTGACACGGCCCGCCGGCTGTTGGAAAAAACACCGCCAGAATTAATCGCGGATATTATCGATCGGGGCGTAGCATTGTGCGGCGGAGGATCGATGCTTCGTTCGATTGACAAATATTTGACCCGTGCATTGGGGATCCCGGCCTACCTGGTTGATAATCCAACTACTTGCACAGGTGAAGGCGCTGCGAAAGCCATGGTCATGCGAGAAAGTATTCGCAGATCTTTGCTCCCGACATAGTTATTCAGAGCATGTATGGGGTATCGACTGGTCAGCGCCTGATAAAGGTATGACTTGTACATACAACTCCTGGTTTAGTAACGAGAAACTCCCAACCCTCAGGTAAAAAGGTGATTTCAGCGATCATACATCTTGCGAAATCCGATAGAGATTGGAACTCGCTTTATCGTATCGGATTATTTGATCGCCACTGCCCATGGTAACACCGGTGTCATCAAAGATGATGGGAATTTCTACTGTCGGCTTTTGATTGGCGCTATCACATACACAATCTTTTGCTTCCAGAAGCTTCCTAATCCCTGCGCCGTCCAAAAAGCAGAAATGCATAATATAACAATGTTGAAATAGCCTGAATCGCCGCTGCAACATAGGTGAGAGCTGCAGCGTCAAGTACTTTGTTGACAGCAGGCATTTCCTGGCTGTAAACAATGCCACTGGTCGAAAGCCAAGCCTTGGCCTTTTTTGTTGCATCAAATTCAACCGGCAGCGTTACAACTGCGAATAGGGCTGTCAAACCGAACAGACCTAAACCCACTATGGCCATGTTGTCACCGAAAGTTGATTGCAACAGCAAGCCGATAATAAAAATGATGGGGCCGAGCCAGCTACCGATTTGTACAGAAGGTACCATGGCCGACCTGACTCGCAGCATGAAGTTTCCTTCTGCATGTTGGATAGCATGACCTGCTTCGTGAGCAGCCACCCCGGCAGCCGCAATGGAATTGCCGCCATAGATCTGCGGGCTAAGCCGAAGTACCATTTTTGATGGGTCATAATGGTCACTCAACAGACCGGTGGTTTGCTCGATGGCAACATTTGAAATTCCGCTGCTGCTTAACATTCGTTGGGCAACTTCCATCCCGGTCATGCCTGCGCTACTGCGTACACGTGAATATTTATCGAATGCCGAGCGCACTTTTGCCTGTGCCCAGAAACCCAATAACAACGCAGGTAAAGTAAATAATAAATAGAGGCCATATCCACCACCAAACAGAACCATAATATATCCTTTCCGATGTTTTACTTAGTTACTCTATTTTACCGGGAATATGTTAGAGAAAGATAAACAATTTATTAATAGATTTTTGGCTTGATAAATGTTCCGTAAACAGCGGTGAAAGCCCGAAGTATCAGCGAGTTCTGGTACACGGCTATAAAAGAGATTATACTTGTCGAGCGAGACGAGAATTTGCAAAGGAGAAATATAGGATGAAAAATCCATTTTTCCGAATATTGATCATTTGCTTGATAGTATCCCTTACTGCATGTGGAGCGCCAAAGGGTGAACCCCAGGTAATCAAAATTGCCGTTCTACCTGTGCTGGATACATTGCCCATATATATTGCTGAATCACAGGGATATTTTACGGAGGCTGGTATAACAGTAGAACTGATCCCTGTCAACTCGGCTCCTGAGCGTGACCAGTTGATGCAAACAGGCCAGATTGATGGAATGCTCAATGAACTAACCTCCACAATCCTATATAATCGGGACGAGATACAGGTTCAGGTTGTACGATATGCCCGTTCTGCAACCCAGGATTTTCCAGTTTTTCGCATCCTTTCTGCTCCGGATTCAGGTCTGCTTACCGTAGATGACATGAAAAATGTCCCCATTGCAATATCTGACGGAACGATTATTGAATATACAACTGATCGGCTGCTGGAACAAGCCGGTTTTGCCGGTGATGAAATTGCTTCTATATCTGTTCCAAAGATACCGGACCGAATGGCTCTGCTGATGAGTGGTGAGATCAAGGCTGCCAATTTACCGGATCCAGTGGCTTCATTAGCGATCAAAAATGGGGCAAATCTCGTGATCGATGATACTGCCCTCCCGGAGGTCAGCTTTAGTGTGTATACCTTTAGCAAAGAGGCATTGAACGAGAAGCCGGATGCGGTGAAAGCGTTTCTTGCTGCGGTGGAAAAAGCCGTTGTCGATATTAACACTGACAAGACACGCTGGCGTGATGTGCTGGTTGAAAAACAGCTTATCCCTGAGCCCATATTGGATACCTATATCCTTCCGGATTATCCCACGGCGGGAGTTCCCAACGAAGATCAATTTAAAGATGCGTTAGCCTGGTTGATGGAAAAAGGATTGATCGAGCAGCCATCAAACTACGAAGATCACATCACTGCTTCTTTTCTTCCCTGATTTCTGACGGTTATGGTATGAAATTTATCAATTGCTGACAAAATGATTGAGCTAGATCGGGTTACATTTGGTTACAGTAATCACAACCCGATTTTTGACACTTTCACCTGGAGAGTGTCAAAAGGTGAATCGTGGGCCGTATTGGGTGCATCCGGCTGTGGGAAAACGACCCTGTTTTACCTGTTGGCCGCTCTGCGGGAAGTTACTTCAGGCACGATACGGATCAATAACGCGTTATTGAAAAAACCGCGCCCCCAAACGGGACTGATTTTACAGGATTACGGGCTCTTGCCGTGGGCAACGGTACAGGAGAACGTCACGCTGGGTTTGAGAATCCGCCAATTTTATGGCCCTGATGGGAAACATGCCCCTTCTAATGAAGACCTGGCCGGGAGTGATCAATCCGGTTTGTATTGGATGGAGAAGCTCGGTTTATGTGAAATCAGCCATCAATACCCGCAACAAATTTCCGGTGGACAACGACAGCGTACCGCGATTGCCCGCACATTGTCGCTCAACCCCGATCTGCTGTTAATGGATGAACCCTTTGCTTCTCTGGATGTACCCACCAGGGAGAATCTGCAAAAATTCGTCATCGATTTAAGGCACGAAAGGCAAATTACCAATATTTTAGTGACCCATTCGATCGAGGAAGCCGCTCTGATGGGGGAGAAGATCCTGGTATTGAAAGGTATCCCCAACCGGTTTCCGGTCATCATTGAGAATACATCCGGCGGTTCATTCGACTACCTGCACAGCGAAGAATTCACCCGCACGTGCATAAATTTGCGTAAGGAGCTCGAGTCCCAATGAACCAGCGCAGGAGGATCCTTCTTGCAGGCGGGATCCTGCTTCTCATTTGGGAAGTGACGGCCTTGATCATACAACAGGCTGTTTTGCCACCGGCTCACCTGGTTCTGATTCAATTCTTTAAGGAAATCTTCGGAGGTTTGGGAATTCACTTTTTGGCCAGTCTCTGGCGGGTGTTGGCTTCACTTTTTCTGGCAATTGTGCTGGCTGCTCCGGCCGGGCTCATAATGGGACAATCAAAGCGACTGAACGAAATTTTTACTCCCTTTATCTATCTTGTATATCCCATTCCCAAAGTGGTTTTGGTACCCATCGTCATTCTTTTCGTGGGGATCAATGATTTTTCGAAAATCATCATTATCTTCCTGATCCTGTTCTTTCAAATCCTGGTTTTGGTGCGCGATGAAGCAGCGAGCATTCGACCTGAGCTTCTCTATTCCGTTCGCAGCCTGGGTGCTGGAAGGCGGGCCTTGTTCCGATTTGTTTATCTGCCAGCCAGTCTGCCTGCCATCCTTACGGCTGTACGGCAATCGATTGGAACCGCCGTGGCAGTGTTGTATGTTGTGGAATTGGTTGCAACGCAGAAAGGGCTTGGCTACTATATCTACCTGTACGGAAGCACATTGTTTGATTATCCAAAGATGTATGCCGGAGTAATTGCCATGAGTCTGCTGGGGTTGGGTCTGTATTATGCAGCCGATTTGCTGCACCGGAAATTATGCCCCTGGCAATTTACTGATTAAACAAAAATTCCAGTAAAAGAAGAAAAAACAAAAGATTTTCCATATCTGGATATACCTCATAGATAGTTAAATAAACTGACCCGTTGCGTATAGGTCAGTTTATTTGTTGTCTGGGTAAAGTAGTAACAGATGTCGTGTTTTAGGATTGTTTGGGGGAACGCAAAAATATAAACCAATACACCAGAGCTACCAATACTGAACCGCCAATAATGTTTCCAATCGTGACCGGAAGCAAATTGTTCAGCAAAAAGGTGCCCCAGGTTAACCCGCTTACATCGAGACCTGACGCGGCGGTGAAGGATGGATCGAAATATTTAATCAACAATCCAATCGGTAGAAAGTACATGTTGGCAACACTGTGCTCGAAACCGGCGGCAACGAATCCTGCACTCGGAAAGATGATGGCCATAATTTTATCGACAGTCGAACGCGCACTGTATGATAGCCAAACAGCCATGCACACCATGGCATTACACATAATGCCCAGGGCAATCGCCTGGAAAAAACCGAGATGAACTTTGCTGTTCGCCATCGACAGGGCAGCGAGGCCTACGGCGCCTCCACCAAAGGTATATTGTCTACCAATGAAGACGATGACGGCTGTAAAAAATGCACCGACAAAGTTGCCCAGGTAGACGATTCCCCAATTGCGTAATAACGATTTGGTGGTTACTTTGTGACTGGCCCAGGCCATGACGATGAGAATATTACCAGTGAAGAGCTCGGCACCGCCCACAATCACAAGAATAAGCCCAAGACTGAACACCAGACCTATCAACACACGGGCGACGCCATAGGGAATCTCACTGCTACCGGCTGCTGCTGTGGTTGCGAAAACCGAGCCCAAAGCAATAAACGCCCCTGCCAATACTGCAAGTGCGAACGTTTTCCAGAAAGGCATTTCAGATTTCTGGACACCAATTGCTTCAGCTTTTCGCGCCATTTCAGCGGGAAGTAACGCATCTATACTGTTTTCTGTTGCCATATATACATCCTTGAATTTTTATTCATTGTTTTTTAACCAGCTCAATATTCTGGAGACGGCTTGTTTTGCCAAACTTTCAGTTTTTATCGAAAGATTTTGCGAAAAATTGAATTCGTAACCTCGTACTGAAACCAGTACGCCAGCAGGTGATTTTCCATATAATGCACTGCACAATGCCAGGCAGCTTTGAGGTGTTAAATGATGGGTAAACGGGGAGTTTTGGTACTCCGGTATAAGGAGCTGAAAATTCAGATCGTTGGGAAAATTTCCGGTATGTGCATCAATAAAACAGACTCTGTCAAACCCGGATATTTCTTCTGCAAATTCCGGTGTCAACTGAAGTGAAAAAAAGAGAGATGGATTTCCTTGAATTAATTCGAATACTTCAGCAGGATCCTCCGGGAAGGGGATATTTAAGCATTTTGCCAGTTGAGTCAGGATATGCCAGGCGACGCCATCGTCCTCACGGTCAATATTGCCATATCCAATCAGGAGTGTTTTTTGCATATTTGCTCATAAAAAGGGATGGAGAAATCCAATTTTAGATCATTCTCCATCCTTTCCATAGTGCTGGAACAAGACTTAGCCACGTGCCAGAGTTCTAATCAATTCGCCCTCTGCATTATGCACCTCGATGGCAAGAGGCATTTGTCCTATTGCATGAGTTGAACAGGAAAGACAGGGATCATGTGCACGGATAGCCGCTTCAACCCTGTTCAACAGGCCTTCGCGGATTTCGCCGTCAATGTAAGTCTTGGCGACATCATCCACGGCTTTGCTCATCGCCCAGTTGTTGTGACCGGTGGCGACGATCAAATTGACACGTTCAAGTTGACCGTTTGCATTAGCCCAATAATGGTGGAAAAGTGTTCCGCGCGGCGCTTCGATGACACCCACGCCTTCTCCTTTGAAATTCTTGCGCGTGTTCATGATATCTTTACTCATGATATCCGGGTCATCCAAAAGGACTTTGACTTTCTCGGCGGCGAATAAGGCTTCAATGAGACGGGCATAGTGGAACATGAGTGTATTTTCGATCGGCAGGCCGTTATTGAAGGCTTTGTAAATTTTGAATTCAGCCTGAGCCAACGGGGTATCGATCTGTTCGCAGGTATTCAACCTGCCCAACGGTCCAACCCGATAAACACCTTGCGGCCAACCCATCTTCTTGTAATAAGGGAATTTTAGATAGGACCAATTTTCGACATGTTCGGCGATATAGTCGAGATAATTCCGTCCGTCGAATTTCTCAAGCTGCAATCCGTCTTGACCAACCAGACGAACCTGTCCGTCGTACAATTCAAGACTGTTGTTGGGAGTAACCAGTCCAAAATAACCGGTTTTGAAAACTGCGAATTTGTCGATGTCCTCACGGTTCTTTACGGCCCAATCCTTCATAATTTGCAGGCCGATTTGGATTGTCTTGATATTCTCGTCAACACCCTTGAGGATTTCATCACGGCCGGCGGCATCCAAAGCCTTGTTTACACCACCTGGTACGGCAAAATTAGGGTGAATTCTTCTACCGCCGACAATGCGAATGATTTCCTGCCCGAATTTGCGCAGTTCCACAGCCTTGACAGCAAGGCCTGCATCAGTCTGGATGATGCCCACAACATTACGAATAGCCGGATCGGCATCAAAACCAAGCAGCAAGTCGGGGCCGGCCAGTTCAAAGAAATGCATACCGTGGCTTTGGATAATCTGTCCCATGTGCATCAATTCACGCAGCAAATTGGCAGGACGGGGAGGAGGGCAACCGTACAGGTCATCCGCGGCCTTGGCTGCGGCCAGGTGGTGGCTGACAGGGCAAATACCACAGATACGAGGCGTAATGGTGGGCATTTCAAATACCATACGTCCTTCGCAAAATTTCTCAAATCCCCTGAATTCATTGACGTGCAGATAGGCATGTTCAACCTTGCCATTTTCATCCAGGTGGATTGTTACTTTTGCATGGCCTTCGATTCGGGTAACGGGTTCGATTGTTATTTTTTGTGCAATCATTTTTTCTCCTGGACTAGTGCCAATCCAGCATTTCATCTTTAAGTTCTGGCATTTTTCCCTGGGCAAGCGAGCTGAGCACATAGAAAATTGTATCGGCATCCGGAGGGCAACCTGGCAGGAATATATCTACCGGCACGACCTCCTGAAGAGAGCGTACTTTTGTGGGGACGGCTAATTCCGGGTCATTCGGGATTGCACCTTCAGAATCTGTGCTTTCAGTTTCCACATAAGCACGGCGAAGTGTCTCATCCATATCAAAGAAATTACGCATGGCAGGAACACCGCCAAACACTGCACAATCTCCCAAGGCCACCAATATCTTGCAGCGTTTGCGCATCCGAAGTGCCTGTTCTTCGTTGGCAGTATTATTGACACCGCCTTCAAGGATGCCAACCGCAACGCCGCTTTCATCAGGTTGCTTCAGATCGGTGATAGGTGTGGCTCGCAGATCTACCAATTCTACCAATTGTATAATACGTTCATCAATGTCCAGCAAGGACATGTGGCATCCAGCACATCCTGCCATCCAGTCACTTGCAACTTTTGGTTTTGCCATAATTTACTCCTTATACCTGAACCAAAATTTCAGTTATGCTTCCGGCAGTCTTTCACTCATATTTAATGCGGATTGCCAATCCGGCTTTAGATTATTTTGAAGATTCAGCTCACCTGCCAACAGATTCAGTATCTCGAAATTTGATTTTGCTGACCCGGTGGGTATGCGGAAAACAGATGCTTTCTTGATTTCACCATCGACATTCAAATAATGGCCTTCTTCTTCACCCCATACTGCAGCCGGTAGAACAACATCGGCCAGAGAAGTCAATTTGGAGGAAAAAGCTGCCTGCACCACAAGAAAGGGGGCTTTCTCCACTTGCTGGATCAGTTTTTGACTGGGTTCATCATCGCCGATAGCCAGGTAAACTGCCTGGTCTTGCTGAAGTTGAATGGGTTTATCCAAACCGTAGAGCGCTGCTGCATGACTGTTGGCTTTACCGTTCAGGCATAGCAAACCTTTCCAATCCGTATGAACCACTCCGCATGATTCTGCCAACCGGATGATTTTTTCTGCCAATTCGTCAGTGTCTGTTTTGTTGGCATTATCACCAAAGATGATCAATGTCTTTTCAGCTTTTGCCATTAAATTTGCTGTTGCAACGAAGGTTTCTTCGGATACGGAAGTCATTTTTACGAGCTGATCCAGATCATTCGCCGATTGTGCGGAATTTTTGAAACCTGTCTTGACCATCGCAGCAAATATTCCGTCGATGACGCTGGCAGAGCTTGCTTTTGAGTTGTACAGAACAGTTTGTTCTGCAATTCCATCCAAAGGATTTTCAGACGAACCAATCGTGATCAGTTTCGTTCCAAAAGCTACACTTCGTTTGATGAGGAAACTGGCGACTTCCTGGTCCGTTACGGGATCTGCATTCAGCAGGACAATCAAATCGGCTTTTTCGATATCTGCAAGTTTATTGAATGCAGAAGGGCCAAGTTTCTGTGCTACCTTGCTGGATAAAGAGGTAAAATTTCCTTCTTCCAGAGTGGTAACGCTGCTGTGGAGGCCGTTTTCGAAAAACTCTTTGCCCAAATGTATCGTTTCCAAAGGCAAGCGGGTCGAAACTAAACCGGCAACACCATTTTCTTTTCCATCGACAAAGGGCTGGAAATGTTGAGAAACTACTCTTACGGCTTCTTCCCAGGTTGCAGGGGTTAGTTTACCTTCTTTACGAACCAATGGGGTCTGAACCCGCTCTCGCTGATCATCCAAAGGCAGGAATCTGCCGACTTTGCAAAGCAGCCCGGAATTTGGTTGAGCGTTCCAATCACCCTCGATTTTGACAAGATAATTATCTTTTGTATAAGCAGTTATCCCGCAGCCAATGCTGCAGCCCACGCATATTGTATCGGTTGTCTGCAAATTTTTGTCCTGACCGCGATATGCGCTCCATCGATCAATCAGCGCACCGGTGGGGCAAACCTGGACACAAGTGCCACAGGAAACACAACTGCTTTCACCCAACGGCGTTCCGAGGTCAGCCATGATCAAGGTGTTTGCGCCGCGTTCCTCAACACCCAGTGTATAGTTGCCGACCAGTTCAGAACAGACTCTTACACAGCGGCGGCACAGGATGCAGCGGTTGTGATCAAGAATGAAATATGGGTGACTGGCATCCACTGCATAGGGTTTCCAGTTTGGTTGAATAGGCCAGTGCGTCATGCCTTGTTCATAGGCGGCCGTTTGTAGTTCGCAGTCACCATCATTGACCACACAATAAGGACAAAAATGGTTTCTGTCGCTAAAGATCATGGTAAGGATGAATTTACGGGCATCACGCACCTTGGCTGTATCCGTTTGAACAACCATGTTCTCTGTGACTGGCAACGTACAAGATGTTTGAAGTGTGCGATATCCTTCGACCTCCACCACGCAGAGCCTGCAGCCGCCGTATGGAGTCAAAGCTGGATGATCACAGAGAGTGGGGATTTCAATCCCAACCCCTTGAGCAGCTTTGAGCACTGTCGTGCCATCGGGTACTGCAATTTTTTCCCCGTCGATTGTCAGATTTACCATAGTTTCTTTTCTCCAAAAAGATATTGTAAACAATTTCTAGGCATGGGCTGCCCGATGGACTTTGCTCATTGAACAGACGCCGGTTGGGCAAACCTGGAGTTTTACATGAGCTTCAAGTTCTGCGCGGAAATGCTTCATTACATCTTGAAGCGGGGTTCCGGAAGTTTGGCCAAGCCCACAGTTAGACAGATTGATCAAGTTGCTGCTGATCGTCATCAGATCATCCATGTCCTTGGGTGATCCCAGACCTTCCGAAATGTTGGTGAGGATCTGATGGGCTCTTTCATTTCCTATCCGGCATGGATTGCATTTTCCACAGCTTTCGTTGCGGAAAAAGTTCATGAGTACTTTTGCCAGATCGACGACGCAGGTGCTTTCGTCACAGATCAGGAGAGCTCCGGAACCAAGAGAAACACCGGCTTTCTGAAATGAGTCAAAGTCCATGGGTGTGTCTTGCAAACTGGCAGGGATAATCGAACCGCTGGAACCGCCGGTTTGAGCCAGTTTGAACGTTGCATCATTCTTCATGCCATTGGCGTAAATACTGATGACTTCACGCAGGGTAATCCCCATGGGTACCTCGATGAGGCCGGTGTTGTTCACATTTCCAAGAATGGTGTACACCTTGGTTCCCGGGCTGTTGATTGTACCGATTCCATGGAACCATGCAGCGCCATTACGGATGATGGGGGTAATATTTGCCAGGGTTTCTACATTATTGACAACCGTTGGTTTTCCCCACAGGCCAACCGTGACAGGATAAGGTGGCCGGTTACGAGGTTCGCCACGTTTTCCTTCGATGGATTCGATTAAGGCTGTTTCTTCACCGCAGATATAAGCACCAGCTCCACTATGGATATGAATATGAAAATTGAAATCTTTGCCGAAGATATGATCACCCAAAAGGCCCTTTTCTTCAGCCTGGAGAATAGCCTTCTTGAGACGCTCTCGGGCGAGGGCATACTCACCCCGAATGTAAATATAACCTTCACTGGCGCCTATTGCATAAGCAGCAATGGCCATTGCCTCGATCATATTGAACGGATCACCTTCGAGGATGACTCGATCCTTAAAGGTGCCGGGTTCACTTTCATCGGCGTTACAGATGATATATTTGGGTTGGCCATGAGCTTTTGCGACAAGTCCCCATTTCATTCCGGTGGGAAATCCTGCGCCGCCGCGACCTCGCAACCCGGAGTTCTTTATTTCATCAATTACCTGTTGAGGGGTCATCTCCAAAACAGCTTTAGCCAGTGCTTCGAAACCTTCATGCATGATGTATTCTTCGATACTCTCCGGGTCGATGATGCCAGCCCGTTGAAGCACGATGCGGTTTTCAGCCGGAAGAGTTCCCCGGCGGGCTGAAATCCATGCAATACGACCGCTTAATGCTCTTTGGGAAGCCTGCAACCCGGGAACAATACGGCCTTTATAGAGATGTTCCTCAACCAAAAATGGCACATCATCGGGTTTGACGGGGCCGTAAATAATGGCTTCCGGATAGACGATAACAATGGGAGTACAATCATTGCGACCGACATCCTCTATCTTTCGAAGAGCGATTTCATCCTGTAAGCCGAATCTCTCGATTTCAGATTGTAATTTCGAGTAGACTTCGGCGGCACCGTTGGACAGGCTAATTGGGTCTGTGGAGACCAAGACTAATGATCGAAATTTGTTCATTGTTCACTCCACTCTACTCATATTTGGACAGAATGTCTTTAACCTGTCCCGGTTGTACATTCCCGTACAACTCTTCATCAACAAGAAAAACAGGGCCTACACCACAGGCGCCCAGGCAACTGGTTGTGAGTAAACTCCATTTGCCATCCGGGCTTGTTTCACCAGGTTGAAGCTGTAATTCATCCTGGAGAGCTTGCCATACTTCCCTTCCACCAACTACATGGCACGGGGCGCTCTCACAGAATTGAATAACGTGCCTGCCGCGTGGTTTTACTGAAAGCATGTGATAAAACGTAGCCGCGGAGAACAACTGGCTTTTTGGAGATTGCAACCGTTTGCCCACCTCTTCCAGAGCTTCCTTAGGGAGGTATCCGATTGTACGGTTTACTTCATTGAGAATTGGGATAATTTCATCCCGATTGTTACCGAATTTGTCGATCGCTTCATCGACAGCTTCGATAATCATCTTTCCGTTATTATTTTGTTCCATTCACTTTCCTCCAGACTCATCCAGGACTTAGAATTGGTTCGGAAATAGTTATTTGACATTTACAGCATTAAAATTACACACTTGCGAGCAAATTCCGCAGCGAATACAGATATCAGGATCGATGTGGTGCGGACTGCGTCTTTCACCTTGAATCGCAGAGACAGGACAATTGCGTGCGCAAATAGTACAACCTGTGCAGGCTGATGGATCAATTTCGTAATGGATCAGGGCACGGCAGACTTTTGCGGGACAACGTTTCTCGTAAATATGAGCTTCAAACTCGGAACGGAAATGTTTCAAGGTGCTGACAACCGGGTTTGAAGCACCCTGGCCTAAGCCACACAGTGATGTTTCCGAAATTTCGCGGCAGAGATATTCAAGCTGCTCGATATCATCCGGTTTTCCATGTCCATCGCAAATCCGCTGTAAAATGTCCAGTATACGGTGGGTTCCGATCCGGCATGGAACGCATTTTCCACAACTTTCATCCTGTGTGAATTCCATAAAATAGCGGGCGATGTCTACCATACAGGTTTCATCGTCCATCACAATCAAACCACCGGAGCCCATCATGGAACCGGCAGCTTTAAGCGCTTCATAGTCAATCTCCAAATCAAGATGCTCGGAAGTTAAAGTACCCCCCATGGGGCCGCCGGTTTGGACAGCTTTGAAACCTTTGCCGTCTTTAATACCGCCGCCAATATCATAAATGATTTCGCGTAGCGTGATTCCCAGAGGTACCTCGATCAAGCCGGTATGGATGACATCTCCCGCCAATGCAAACGTCTTGGTGCCTTTGCTCTTTTTGGTCCCCATGCTGGCGAACCATTCAGGACCGCGCAGGATGATCTGTGGAACATTGGCATAGGTTTCGACGTTGTTGACATTGGAGGGCTGATTCCACAACCCCTTGGCTGCCGGGAAAGGCGGTCTGGGTCTGGGTTCACCGCGCCGGCCTTCAATGGAGGCCATCAGAGCGGTCTCTTCACCACAGACGAAGGCGCCTGCTCCCATTCTTACTTCGAGATCGAAGGAAAATTCACTACCGAGAATATTATTTCCAAGCAACCCCAGTTCGCGGGCCTGCTGGATGGCAATATTCAGCGTTTTAACTGCAATGGGATACTCGGCCCGACAGTAGATGTAACCTTGTGCAGAGCCGATGACATAGGCAGCAATGGCCATCCCCTCGATTACTGCGTGCGGGTC
>JAJFTV010000183.1 GCA_021372725.1 Chloroflexota bacterium
CCCCAAACCAGAATTTCGGGAGAAGAAACATGAAACAGACGAGATGGATTTCTTGGATAGTCGTTCTTTTGCTTTTTATCTTTATGTCAGGAGCAAGCAATGCCGCTGAAAATCGGCCGCTTACAGACGGGCTTTACGCAAAAATCATGACCTCAAAAGGGGATATCCTCATCAAACTGGAATTTGAGAAGACGCCTCTAACGGTCGCAAACTTTGTCGGTCTGGCCGAAGGCACCAAGGATTCCAACCGGGGCAAAGGCGTTCGCTTTTACGATGGGCTGACCTTCCATCGTGTCATTCCGAATTTTATGATTCAGGGTGGTGATCCAAATGGAAACGGCACGGGTGGCCCTGGCTATAACTTCCCTGATGAAATTGATTCAACGCTCCAGCATGATGCCCCGGGCACATTATCCATGGCTAACGCCGGTCCGGGCACCAATGGGAGTCAATTTTTTATTACTCATACAAGCACATCCTGGCTGGACGGCAAACATACGGTCTTTGGTCACGTGATCGAAGGACAGGATGTCGTTAATGCCATCCGGCAAGGTGATACCATCAAAACCATTCATGTCATTCGAATAGGCAAAAAGGCCGCTGCATTCAAAACGGATCAGGTTTCCTTTGAGATGCTGCTGCTGGCCAATGCTGTACAAAAAAGGTGATGAAAGGGAACGAGAGGAATTTGCCAGGGAAGCGGTGGTGATCAAAACAAATATTCCAAGATATCAAAGGGGCGAAATGATTGTGAAGGAGAATGGCAAACAACTCATTGAACAGTAAAAAAACTGAAGGGTGTCCCGCTTGGCCCTGCATATTCACTTGATTTTGTTTCATTAGTTCTCTATAAATACTTCGCAATAAGGTAATAACTCACGCAAAGCGATGTGGCACATGGATGTTAATAGCATGGATAAAGCAGCAGCTTTAGATACAATTGCGCGTTTCCGGAAAGCAATTGAATCCAGGGGCATCAACATCAGCAAACTGATCCTTTATGGTTCGTATGCCCGCGGCGACTATCGGGAAGGCAGCGACATTGATCTGATTCTCATTTCGGAAGACTTCAAAAATCATGATTACTGGTCAAGAATAGATATCCTTTCCGACGCCATATACGATGTCTTTGCTCCGATCGAAGTTGTGGGTTTCACGCCCGAAGAGTGGAATGACCAAAGCTCGCCGTTGTATGATTATGCCAAACAAGGTGAAATTTTATATGCCACGTGACAAAGTAGACAGTAGGGCGCTGTTGTCCTTATTTCTCAAGGAGAAAGTGAATTAAGTTAACAGCGTACCTATGTCACCCAATTTGTCATAGTCACAGATTAAGTGATATAAAACTTCAAAAATTGAAAGGAGTCCTCAAATGGCACAGGTTCCGAATAAAGTCGCTGCAAGACTATCATCAACTATCAAGCGTTTTCAGCCGATTATCAATTCAGCAAAATCACGTGATGCCAATGAGTCAGATACAGTAATCATCGTTACTGATATGCTGTCTGAGGTGTTTGGCTATGATAAGTATTCTGAAATCACATCTGAATGCTCCATTCGCGGAACATGGTGTGATCTAGCCATCAAAATTGATGGAAGATTTGAATACCTCATTGAAGTTAAAGCTATCGGTTCGGAATTAAAAGATGGACATGCAAAACAGGCAGTTGACTATTCCGCTAATAAAGGCACGGACTGGGTTATTCTCACAAATGCAGAAATCTGGCGAATCTACAAAGTAACATTTTCCAAACCTATTAATTCAGAGCTTATAGTTGAAATCAATTTCTCAGAACTTAATCCGAAGAAAGCTGACGACGTTGAGCTTTTATATAACCTAACGAGAGAAGGGTTAATGAAGTCGGCTCTTGGCGAGTTTCATACACAGCAGCAGGCATTGAGTCGTTTTTTTATGGGTGCCCTGGTTATAAGCACCCCTGTGCTCGAAGTGATAAGGCGTGAGCTAAGGCGCATTTCTCCCGATGTCAGAATAGACTTAGAGCAAATTAAAGCTGTGTTGATAAATGATGTGCTGAAAAGAGAGGTAGTCGAAAGTGAAAAGGCAGAAGAAGCGCGAAAAAAAATAAATCGTGCTACGGGCAAGTTGTTGCGTGCTAGGGAAGCAAAGCAATCTATTGAACCTGAAAAACAACCCGAGAAAATAGAAACCAAACCGGAGAGTGAGGAGATAGAACCCGAAATTTAATAAGTCATCCGAGTCGATCGTCCGATAGCATCATTTTTATGCTGCTTTGTTCAACGATGCTTGTATGCCATTCGCGGGTGGCGGTTCAATTCCAGAATTATGCAGGAAGGCAAATTATGCCGCTGAATCATACTTCAATTTATGCAGGGCTTACCGATAGCCATTTTAAATTAATAGGCAAGATCGTAGTCGAGTGGTCAAATATCGAATTCTTGCTGGGATCACTTCTGTCAAAATTATTGGTGACACCAGAATTTTTAGCGCGATCCTATACTGACCACATGAGTGCCGTAAAGTTGCAGGAGGCAATTAAAGAGGGCGTTGAAATTCATGCAAATAGATACGGTTGCAAACTTATATCAGAACAAGAACTAGATGAAATCACGGCATTGAACGATAGGGTAACAAGGCTTAGGGCAATGCGAAACAAGTTTGCACACTTCTGTTGGTGTAGAAACAATGATGATGAAATATTTGGCACTAAATTTTCTGGTGGCGTATCAAATAGTAAAAAGGAAACAAGAGATAATATCACTTATAAGGTGATAGACCTCGAAAAATTTCATACTGAGGCTTATAAAATTGTTGACAGGTTGTCGGAGATTGTGTGGGCGCTGCCAGGAATTGAAGAAGATGGATTAATAGAAAAGTTAACACGACATAAAAAAGCATCACACGTTGTTTAGGCGCTATTCTCTTTCTATCCGTGATGCTCAGTTTATATGAATTCCCACGATTGAAACTTTGCAGGTGTGCTAATCAATCTTTATTATATCATCTGACATAAACGTCTATCACATACCTTAACTATGCCCATGAAAACACTTCTCATCACGCCACCATTTACGCAGCTCAATACTCCATATCCGGCGACGCCTTATTTAAAAGGTTTTTTGAAATCTCAAGGCTATGGCGTGTTTCAGGCTGATCTCGGGATTGAACTGATCAATGCGATTTTTTCAAGGGAAGGTTTTCAGGAACTCTTTGACTCAATTCAAGTGCCCGGCAAGAAGCTTTCGCCAAATTCCCGTCGCATTATCAAGAACGCAACAAGCTATGTACAGACCATCGACTCGGTTATGAGTTTTTTGCAGTACCGGGATAATACGCTGGCCTCGCTTATCTGCAACGAAACGTTTTTACCGCGGGCGTCCCGGTTTGATTCCATGCCTGATCTGGAATGGGCTTTTGGAAACATCGGAGTGAATGATCAAGCCCGGTTTCTGGCAACACTGTATGTTGAGGATGTCGGTGATCTCATTAAAGATGCGGTAACGCCCTGGTTTGGTTTCAGCCGGTATGCGGAAAAACTGGGAATGTCGGCGCATTCTTTTGCACCGATTACGCGTGCCCTGCAACAGCCGGAAAATATTCTGGAGGTTCGACTGCTGGAATTGCTCAAACGTCATATCGAACAGGTTCGTCCCGATGTTGTGGGGATCACCCTGCCTTTTCCCGGAAATCTCTATGCGGGATTAAAATGCGCTCAATTTATTAAAAAACATTTTCCCCACATTAAAACCGTTGCCGGCGGCGGATTTGTGAATACGGAACTGCGGAATTTGTCGGAACCGGCGGTTTTTGATTATCTGGACTTCATTACCCTGGACGACGGCGAACGTCCTTTTTTAAGTATCCTTCAGTTTCTTGAGGGGAAAAAGAATCAGGAGGAACTCGTAAGAACATTTATCCGGATGGACGATGAAGTACGTTATATCCATGATGATCAGGAACCGGATTTTCATCATGCCGAGACCGGTTGCCCGGATTACTCCGACCTTCCTCTGGGTAAATATCTATCGCTCATTGAAATGGGCAATCCGATGCACCGCTTGTGGAGCGACGGATGCTGGAATAAGCTTACCCTCGCTCATGGTTGTTACTGGCATCAATGTTCATTCTGTGATACCACGCTTCCTTATATTAAACGATATGAGAGCGCCCCGGCCGCAGTCCTCGTGGACCGCATCGAACAGGTGATCGCTCAAACAGGGCATCGCGGTTTTCATTTTGTGGACGAGGCCGCGCCGCCCTCGGTACTGAAAGATGTAGCCAAAGAATTGCTGAAAAGGAAAATCGGAATTTCCTGGTGGACCAATATCCGCTTTGAAAAAGCATTTACCGAAGACCTTTGCCGGTTAATGGCAATGTCCGGCTGCATTGCCGTAACAGGAGGACTGGAAACGGCCTCGGACCGGCTTTTGAAGCTCATGAATAAAGGGGTGACCGTTCGGCAGGCGGCACAAGTGTGCGACCATTTCAGCAAAGCGGGGATCATGGTGCATGCCTATCTGATGTATGGCTTCCCGACACAAACCCAGCAGGAAACCATCGATGCCCTGGAGATCGTCCGTCAGTTCTTTCAAGAGGGGCTGATCCAATCCGCTTTCTGGCATCTGTTTACCGCAACGGTTCATAGTGATGTGGGGAAAAATCCGCAGAAATATTCCTGTACGATATCAGACCATCCTGTCGGTGGTTTTGCCAATAATGATCTTGTACACATTGATCCCCGTGGCTGCGAGCATCAGGTTTTTACGCCAGGTTTGAACAAAGCGGTTTATAACTTTATGCATGGCATCGGAACGGACATGGCGATTCAGGATTGGTTCGATTTTCCCGTAAAGGCGAGTTCAGTAAAAAGAAATTATATAAAACAGGCGATCAAAATTCACCCATTAGAAAAATAGTCGCCAATTCTTACTTGTTTTTTGCATGGTGGCCCGCAAATTTGCTCAAAGCAACGGCCGCACGCGGGATGGAAGGGAAGACGGCGATTCCTGC
Source organism: Chloroflexota bacterium (assembly GCA_021372725.1). GTDB lineage: Bacteria > Chloroflexota > Anaerolineae > Anaerolineales > Anaerolineaceae > JAJFTV01. The sequence continues at coordinate 4,991 of JAJFTV010000183.1, forward strand.
CGCAGACAGTTCCCTGATTGCTTTTTGGGCAAGCCCATTCATTGCCGCGGAGCTGTAGCTGTGCAGAA
>JAJFTV010000187.1 GCA_021372725.1 Chloroflexota bacterium
ACAGCTTGCAAGAAGGAGGATATTTTGTAGAACTTGACAAAGTTGGCAAACTTGTTCGCTCTGAACGGGGTCCGATTCAATGCGATTTGAGGAATGGGTATTCTTCCTTAGGTACTGGGACGACTCCATTCTTCATTTCAGGTGCAGTTGAAACTTTTGCACACGTATACACTTTACTAAAGACGAGCCCATACGATTCAAGTATTAAGGGTTGGTTTAGCGTTGAGAATGGGATAAACGAGTTTGTAATCGAACAGTTTGGTCAGAATCGGTCAGGAACACAGATGTTTGATTACGAAACCGCCACTACTGTAACACTAGCGGCAATGCGAATGCAATACTATTTTGACATAAGCACAGGCAGACACATAAAAAGTGTTACGGAGTATACGACAACGGATAACAGGACAATCACATACAATACTATTCATCACATGAACTTCTATGAACAGTTACCCGAGGAATTCGTTAAGGCATTATCAACCATAGAATCTTTCAAAAAGTGACGGTAATGACAAAAGAGAATTGATAAAGCTGCTGTGAAGTACCTTACCTAAACGTATAAGAATGGAACGAGCCCAAATTCAGCTTCCAAACATTTGAATTTCGCGAATGTTTGGATCGCAAACTTATAACCTTATTAAATATAAACCCATCACAATTACGCATTGAAACGGGTTTTGTTACTGGCAGGCTATACGTAAAATCAATATAAGTCTTCTGAGTCTATAGAACCTGACTTGCTCACTTTTTCAAAAATATCATAATTTTGATCTCAAAAAGTCGAATTTGGGGACACTAAAAGATAATCTGGACGAGCTAGAATTACTGCATGGCATTCATCCGGAAAGTAAAAACCTCCAGTGGGGCGACAGCGGTTCAAATTACCTACAACCCCTAATTAACCCCTGTTCAATCCAGCTACAATTTGATATGATTGTTTGCTTGTCTTATTGAGAGTTTGAAAGGTAAATTTGTATGCTGGTAAAAAGAAATGATCTTCGAAACATTGCAATTATTGCCCATGTAGATCATGGAAAAACAACACTTGTTGACCAATTGCTGAGACAGGCCCGTACGTTTCGGGTGAATCAACAGGTCATTGAGCGGGTAATGGATTCGAATGATCTGGAGCGGGAGCGCGGTATCACGATCCTGGCAAAAAACACATCCATAGCGATCCCCAATCCGAAAACGGGTGAAATGGTAAAAATCAATATCGTTGACACCCCCGGACATGCTGATTTTGGAGGTGAGGTGGAACGCATCATGAATATGGTGGATGGCGTTCTGCTTTTGGTGGATGCTGCAGAAGGGCCAATGCCTCAAACCCGCTTTGTTTTAAAAAAAGCACTTGAAAAGGGACTTCCGGCAATCGTCGTGATCAACAAAATGGATCGAAAGGATGCAGAACCGGATAACACCCTTAACGCAACCTTCGATTTGTTCATTGAATTGGGCGCCAGCGATATCCAGGCGAACTTCCCCATCATCTACGCCAACGCTATTACCGGTCAGTCGGGGTTGACACCTCAGCTTGATGTAGACCTGAGGCATTTATTCACTGCCATTTTAGATTATATCCCTCCGCCCGAAGTGGACCCCGAAGCGCCATTGCAGATACTGATTGCCAACCTGGCCTATGATGACTATCGCGGTAACATGGCCATCGGGCGTATATTTGCCGGGACTGTTTCTGCCAACCAGCCCATGGTTCGAATTGGGCTGGATGGACAGATCTTTCCGGAACGGGCGCGTTACCTGTACGTTTTCGATGGCCTGCAAAAAGTTGAGGTGGAGAGCGTCAAAGCAGGTGAGATTGTGGCCATCGCAGGGTTGGAAGGTGTGGGCATTGGGGAAACCCTGGCAAGCCCTGAAAATCCGGTGGCACTGCCGCCCATTTATGTCGAGGCACCCACAGTTCAGATGACATTCGGTGTAAATACCTCGCCTTTCGCCGGGCAGGAAGCCAAATGGGGAACCTCCCGCAAGCTGCGGGAACGCCTTTTCCGGGAGCTGCGCAATAACATTGCCCTGCGGGTGGAAGAGACCGAAAATGCCAATACATTCATGGTATCCGGGCGGGGAGAGCTGCATCTTGCGATATTGATCGAAACCATGCGCCGTGAAGGATACGAGTTCCAGGTCTCCCGTCCGGAAGTGATTTATAAGAGGGATGAAAACGACAATATTCTGGAACCTTTCGAAGAGGTGCATATAGAAGTACCTGCCGATAATGTCGGAACGGTTGTGGAAATGCTCGGCAGCCGGCGTGGTTTAATGAAGGATATGAAAAACATGCCGGATCAGTCTGTAAGGCTCACCTATTCGGTGCCTACCCGTGGCTTGCTGGGTTTCCGGCATACTTTTCTGACAACCACCAGGGGAACAGGCACCATGAACAGTATTTTCAGCGGTTACAAACCGTTTGCGGGTGCCATCAGCGGCAGAACGACCCGTTCTTTAATTGCCTGGGAAAACGGTACAACAACTACCTTCGGATTAAAAAATGCTGAGGAACGCGGCGTATTGTTTATCGGACCGGGCGTTGAAGTATACGAAGGCATGGTAATCGGTGAGACGATGAGGGAAGCCGACGTAACCATCAATGTATGCAAAAAGAAACACCTCACCAATATGCGCCAATCCATTCGCGATATCGAAGTTCGTCTGACGACCCCCAGGGAATTGAGCCTGGATGAGGCGATTGAATACCTGACCGAGGATGAGCTGCTCGAGATCACCCCATTGAATTATCGCATCCGCAAACGGATCTTGAACACCGAAGAGCGGGGCAAATTCAATAAAAAAGGCAAAGAATCTGAATTTGTGGAGTAATCCATATTAAGACAAGTTAAGAGATTGTGGGGGAGTCTGCCGGTATTCTACTCTCGGGGTAGAATTACGATCAGTAATCAATACAAGATTGACAGGAGTGGACAATGAATACAATCGTCAGGACGGCAGAAGCCTATTGGCATGGAAATCTCAGGGAAGGTGATGGTTACATCAATACCAACAGCGGGGCTTTGGATGAAACGCCTTATGATTTTAGAACCCGCTTTGAAGAAGAAGACGGGGCCAATCCGGAAGAGCTTCTGGCAGCCGCCCATGCGGCTTGCTTCAGCATGGCATTTTCCGGAACACTTAAGAAAAATGGATATGAAGCAGATGTGATTCACACTCAGGCTGCCTGTATTATGGACCCGAAAGAGGGTGGGGGCTATAAAATTGTGAGAATGGAGCTGGAAGTGGAAGTGCAGGCCGAAGGGTTGGATGAAACAACGTTGAAGAAACTCACCGAAGAAGCCGATCAGGGCTGCCCGGTCTCCAATCTGCTGCGGCCCGGGCTTGAGATTGTTATTCATTCAAGCCTTTTACAGGAATAGAATTGTTCTGTTATTTTCCTGTAGCAAGGCGAATTACGTTCGCCTGGCAAATTTTGTTGCATGCTTTTGGCCCAAGAGCAGGTGATTATTTACCTATTTGTGGATTTGCATAGCAAGTTAATTGTGACGCAGACTCCTGGGCGGGTGTCTCACTTCGTTCGACAGGACAACCGAATTGGTTTAATTTTATAAAAACAACCAATCTGGGTGTACAACCCTTTCATTCCTTATCCTGGGACGGTTTCGGCGGATTATGGTCTCCGGCGGATTGGATTGAGGGCTTGCCTTTGGATTGGTCTTTCTTTTCCAGGCCTTCGGCCTGCTGCTTCCGCCAGGCAGCCACGCGTTCAGCGATTTGTGTTTCATAGCCTTGATCAGATGGTTTGTAGAAAACCTGTCCCTGAAGATCCCTGGGCAGATAACCCTGTGGAATGAAGTGGCCTGGATAGTCGTGGGGATACTGGTAACCTGCGCCATGCCCCAGGCCATAGGCATCCCGCGTGCTGTCCATCAGGTGAGTGGGAACAGCGCCCAGCCCGTGTTCTTCGATATGACCGGCTGCACGAAAGTAAGCACCGGCTGAATTGGATTTGGGAGCAGTGGCCAGGTACAATGTCGCTTCGGTGATGGGGTATACCCCTTCCGGCAGGCCGATAAACTCAAAGGCCTGGGCTGCTGAAGTTGCGACGACGATACCCATTGGATCCGCCAAACCGATATCCTCGCCGGCCAGGACGATCAACCGCCGCAGGATGAAACGTGGATCTTCACCGGCGGCCAGCATTTTCGCCAGCCAGTACACTGCAGCATCAGGGTCGGAGCCGCGCACCGATTTGATAAAGGCTGAAATCGTGTCGTAATGTGCATCGCCGTTTTTATCATATTGCACGGCTCGCTTTTGGATCGATTCTTCCGCAGTCTGCAGGTCGATATGAATGATGCCATCCGCCCCGGCAGGTGTACTTTCGACGGCCAACTCGAGTGCATTCAGCAGATTGCGGGCATCACCTCCGGAAAGATCCAGCAGGTGTTCACGTGCATCGGTATCCAGCAAGATCTTGCGCTTCCCATAACCTCGTTCAGTGTCACTCAATGCGCGGTCGAGCAGAATCTCCAGGTGGGCCGGTTGAAGAGGCTGCAACTCAAACAGGCGTGATCGAGAAACGAGAGCCCGGATGACCTCAAAATAAGGATTGGCTGTCGTTGCGCCGATCAATGTGATCAGACCGGTTTCCACATGGGGGAGCAGGGCATCCTGTTGAGCCTTGTTCCAGCGATGAACTTCATCGATAAACAGGATGGTTCTTTTTCGGTAAAGGCGGCGCTGTTCACGGGCGTTCTGGATCACCTCACGAAGTTCAGACACGCCTGCCAGGACAGCAGAGATCGTCTCGAAACGTGCACTGGTATGCTCGGCAATCACCCGCGCCAGCGTGGTTTTGCCAGTCCCAGGCGGGCCAAAGAGGATGATCGACTGAAACAGCCGGTCGGTTTGGATTGCCCTGCGCAGCAGCTTCCCTTCACCGATGATGTGATCCTGGCCGACAATTTCATCCAGTGTTCGCGGCCGCATTCTGGCGGCCAGAGGGGCTTCCTGCTCCATTTCCTGTTCCATGGATTGGTCAAATAAATCTTTCATAGAACTATTGTACCAAAAATGAAAGAGATGTGCAGATAATTGTTTTTTGCAACACGAGATTATGGAGGTTGAAATTTATTCGATCCGGTCATAGACCAGCGGAAGATCATTGATCACCAGGGTTAAAACATCCGCATCGATCCAGATTTCTGCTTCGACAGAACCCGCGTCGGTTTGAAACCGGATATTGTGATCATCGATGAAGGAATAATTACCGGTATATTCGAAACCTTTACTGCTTGAAAAGATTCGGATGCTCCCGTTCTTTTTGATTACGAGTGTCTCATTACTGCTGTCACGTTGTAACCAGGTACCCCGAATGGCACTCGTATACAGAAAACCATTAATGGAAATATTTCCTGAAATGGAAATCACACCATTTGCAGGGATAACAAGATTTGTGGAAAGCGTGGTGTTTTCTTCAAGGGCTTCAGAACTGCCAATTCCAGCATCCTCTTCAGATGAAGCCTGAAGGAACGGAAAGATGGAGCTTAATTCAGATGGCGTTTCGATCACACCTTTCCGCATTAATCCAATTACAACGAATAATGCCAGCAGCAGGCCAATAAAAGCCACTGAAAATCCGATGGTCAACTGCCTGAAGGATTTTTCTTGTGCGGTTTCCAATGGCTTTCTTGCAAACACGGCCTTGAACTTGTCTTTTACGTTTTGTTTGTTCTTATTGGAAGTGTCATCCTGCGCAACCGTTGTAGTATCGGCAGAATCGATTTCAGGCAGGTCTTCCTTCCAGGTTTTCCCATCGCGCCGGTACCACTTGCCGGTCTTGACGCCGATCATCCAGATTTGTCCCTTGCTGCGGACAATCATGGAGTTGACCTGTTTTTCGAACTGATCAGGCGGGATTTGTCCTGAACGGTAAGCGTGCCGGAGACGTAAGTATTCAGATCTTGCCTGGCGAAAATCCATGGGTGTTGACCTTTTCCGGGATGGAATCCCCAGCGTGATTGGTTTTTTCTATGATTTCTTACCTTCTATATTATACTTTTATATTCATTTAGAGGGGTAACAGTATGGGGTAAAATGACATCTAATCAATATATTAATACAACTTTATGGAGGTATCAGATGGAATATCGTCAGATGGGTAAATATGGGTTGCGTTTGAGTGAGTTATCGCTGGGGGCATGGGTCACTTATGGCGGTCAGGTTGGCGAAGAAGTTGCTCTGGAGTGCATGAAGGCTGCTCATGACTACGGTGTGAATTATTTTGATAATGCAGAAGCTTATGCCAATGGCGAAGCAGAAATTGTTATGGGAAATGTGCTTAAGAAAATGGCCTGGCCCAGGGAGAGTTATGTTGTATCCACAAAGATATTCTGGGGCGGAAAGGGCCCTAATGATCGGGGATTGTCTTACAAGCATATTTATGAAGGTGTCAATAAAGCGTTGAAACGGCTGCAAGTGGATTACGTGGACCTCGTCTTCTGCCACCGGCCGGATCCCCATACACCCGTCGAGGAAACCGTATGGGCCATGGATCAGATAATCCGGCAGGGTAAGGCGTTGTACTGGGGCACATCCATGTGGAGTGCTGCAAGCATTATGCAGGCGGATGCTGTTGCCCGTCTGAACGGATTACGCCCACCCAGCATGGAACAGCCTGTATACAATATGTTAAACCGGCAGAGGTTGGAACTGGAATATTTGCCGGTATTCAAGGAATTGGGTTATGGTTCAACTATTTGGAGCCCGTTGGCCTCCGGGTTGTTAACCGGCAAGTATAACAACGGCATCCCGCAGGGATCACGCGCCACGCTGAAAGGATTTGACTTTGTAAAAGAAGCAGCGACCGACGAACAACGGCTGCAGAAGGTGCGCAATCTCCAGCCTATTGCGGCAGATCTGGGGTGCACGCTGGCTCAATTGGCACTGGCATGGACGTTGAAGAACCCCAATGTCAGCACAACCATCACAGGGGCAAGCCGCGTCGAGCAGGTTCACGAAAATATGAAAGCTTTGGATGTGGTTCCGGTATTGACAGAGGATGTGATGAAGTGCATCGAGGATGTACTGCAAAACAAGCCACTGCCCGATGAGGAGTAATGCTTAATAAATACAAAGTGGTTTTCTCCTCCTTCCGCCGGGAAAGAGGTTGGGTGTAGAAGTGGGGAAAGAACATACCTTGAGTGGCTATCTGCACTTTTGAGACAGCCACTCAAAGTTAGATTGGATAGGCTTTTTGTTCGTGGAATTGGCAACTGCTTTTAAAAAGCACCGGATAAGAAAATTCTAGCTTTCGTGTGGATTTTTGTTTGAAATTAAAAAATCAAATCAATATCCGCGCTCGGGATCGTAAAGGTTGAGCAAGTCCATACCTTCCAGATACCGGCGCAGATTTTCCGAGAACATCATCATGGCCTGGTCAAAGTCGAGAGGGCTGCGCCAGGCCAGGCGTGGTGTCAGGATGACATTGGGCAGTTTCCATAAAGCGTGATCCTGCGCTGGGGGGGCATCTTCGAATACATCCAGAACAGCACCTCGCAGGTGCTTGTCCTGAATGGCACTGCTCAGTGTATCAAATGGAATGACACGCTGGTCGCTGATACTGACCAAAAAACTACCCGCTTTCAGGCTTTCAAAGACTTCCTTTGAGAAAAGGTTGATCGTTTTCCCGGTCAACGGGACCGTTACCACCACAAAGTCACAATCTTTTAGCATGTAACGGATGGCTTGCGGTGGATACAACCGGTGAAACAGATTGCCTTCACGGTCTCCTTTTCCCTCGATGGTATAGCCGGTGTCTTCAGGGTGCATGACATCCAGCTTGGAAGCCAGGATTTTCACATCAAACGGCTGCAGCAGCCGGGCGACTTCCCGCCCAATGCTGCCATAACCAATAACCCCAACCGTGCTGCCGCGTAATTCACCTGTTTTGAACTGCCGCCAGCGCTTGACATCCCATTCCCGCTTGCCATGATAGGTGATTATTTCAGGAATCTGGTGGCTGAGCGTTAACATGCCTGTGAGGATAAACTCACCCACCTGGGGGGCATTGGCTCCGCTGACCGTGGTAAATTGAACAGCCTCGTTCTGAATGCCCGCATTCTGAATGCTCGCACTCTTAAGAAACGGGTTCTCCAGTACATGTTCCATCGACGAGCGGTAGATCTGCACCCACTTGATTTTAGGTGCGGTATCAATCTGGGGCAGCGTCTTAAATGTAAACAAAACATCGGTGTTTTGCCAGGTTTCAGCCGGAATTTCTTCCGGTTTACTTGCTGGCAATACCGAAAACTGGTAGCGGGGAGAAATATTCCTTAAACGCTCCAGCCAGGGTTCGGGGATGGGAACAGTACTCAGGACAGAAATCAATTCGTCAGTCATCTTAATAATTAATGTAAATAAATTCCTTCCGGGTCCAGTTCTTCGTGCAGAATACGAAGTTCTTCTGCCGATGGGGGCTCGGTGACTTGCACCTGATCTGCGATAAGCAGATCCCAGCCGGTGTTTTCTTTTACGGTCTGTACTTCCACGCCGGCGTGGATGGCTGTTAGAACCAGTTCCCCATTGTCATCGGGTGTCATAATGCCCAAATTGGTGATGACTGCCTGCGGGCCTTTGCCGCGCAAACCGGCAGCATCCCTTTCAGCCCGGCCATTCAGGAAACCGGCCGAGGTGCAGAAATCGACCTTGGCAGGGAAGCGGCGTTTTTGGTGAACGGTCATGATATAGCAGCGGTTGGCCCAGGCGGCTATTTCCATCGCTCCGCCGGATCCGGGCAGTCGTACCTTGGGATGGTCATAATCACCGATCACAGTGGCATTGATATTGCCGAAGCGGTCTATCTGGGCTCCACCCAGAAAACCGACATCCACATTACCGCGCTGCAAGTAAAAAGAAAAAATATCGTACATGCTGCATACCGAAGCTGCACCGCTGACCAGGGTGGGATCGCCAATCGAAAGGGGCAGGCGGGCAGGCTGAGCACCAATTACACCCGCTTCGTAAATCATGAGCAAGTCAGGTGCATGCGTCCGCCTGGCCAGGTTGCAGGCCAGATTGGGCTGGCCTACGCCCACAAAAACCGTATCGCCGTTACGCAGCATCCTGGCGGAGTTGACGATCATAAGTTCTGCTGCTGTGTAGGTCATTTTAATACTCTCCATAATTTACCGGCAGGCTCATTCGTTCTTTTACTTTAAGACGGTCATGTGTTTCCTGGCCAAGTTTTTCCCAATACTCTTCGCGATCGGCTACACCATATACCCATTCATCCAGGTAGGCTTTTGTAGCTTCTTCAGAGCTGCTAATCTCATCCCATTTGAGATAAAAGGCATTATCACGGTCATAATACCCTTGCGTATAGGAGGGATGCGCACAATAGGGAACGTGACATACACAATCAACGATAAAACCCGGGATCAGTGTGCGGTTGGGGTCTGATCGAATGACCGACTCATCCACAATTTCTTCAGCGCTCAATATCACGCGGTCTGCTGCAAAGGCGGCTTCTTTTTGC
>JAJFTV010000023.1 GCA_021372725.1 Chloroflexota bacterium
ATGTCCCTGCATTCAGATCAGCGCGCCAGCCGCCAGGTTGCAAAGTTCCTGGTCTCGAAAGGGATAACACCGGATCTACGCTTTGGCCAGATCACCAATGTCCGCCTGGGATTGATTGGCGCTGATCTGGATACCGGCGAGCCTGTTATCTATGGTCAACACTCGGAACAATCCGTCCTGGAAGGCGTCCTGGCTTCGACCGCACTGCAACCCTGGTTTGCCCCTATTGAAAAGGATGGTCACTCCATCGTGGATGGTGGTGCAGTCAGCTGCTTGCCAATCGAACCTGCCATGACGCTGGGAGCTACCGAGATAATTGCCCTCGATTTGAACGATCCAAATGGGATGTTGGATGTTGACAATCACCAGAACCAGTATATGGAGAAAATCGTTTATTCAGTCACCCATCGGCAAACTGTCGTTGAAACAGCATTGGCAGCGGAGCGTAAGGTGACAGTTCAGCATATTTTGCTAAAAAGTTCCCCTCCCGTCCCAATCTGGGACTTCAGTAAACACCGGGAATTAGTCCAGATTGGTTATGAGATGGCGCGTCATTCGATTGCGAGTTGGTTGTCGAGAGACCAATTCGTGCCGGATATGACTCCCTCTAGGGACAACCTTGAAAGACAACTACAAAGTAAAGTATCTTGATTCAAGAATGATATTCATCCCGTCCGGTGACTGCAAGCCTTTCAGGTTTTGCAAGATGGTCCAACTCCAACTGGGATGACCAGATTGCATTCGTCCATTGTAACAATCGCTTTAGGAGATAAAAGGATTGATATAAGATGCCCCCTGTCATGATAGTCACAGATAGCAGCGCTTATTTACCGTCTGAATTGGTTGCCAGCCACCCGATTCGGATCATCCCGCTCACCTTGAACTGGGATGGGCAGACATTTCGAGACGGTGTGGATATTGGGGCAACCGAATTTTATTCCCGCCTCACCCAATCTAGAGCCATCCCGACAACAAGCCAGCTTTCTGAGGGCGAAATCAGTAAAGTCCTCCAAGAACTGCTGGCTACTGGTTGTGATGTGCTATTCCTACCAATCTCCAGTGGCATTTCTAGCACCTACCAGACAACCGTCGGTGTAATTTCGAATTTCCCCAAAGGGCATGTTACCATCTTGGATACAAAGCTGGTTTCGATGGCTTTAGGTTTTCAGGTACTTGCAGCGGCGCGTGCGGCGGCTGTGGGAGCTAGTCTGAGTGAGTGTACACAAGTCGCGCAGAAGGCTTACGAACAAATCGGTGTGTATTTTTCGATTGACACCCTCAAATACCTCGCTGCGGGTGGTCGTATCAACAGCGCCAAGCGGTTGTTAGGAACAGCATTGAACATAAAGCCTTTGCTTACAATCTCTGACGGTAAGATCGAACTGGTTGGGAGCGTTCGTACACACCGCAAAGCAATCGAGAGTATGCTAGATTTTGTAGAAAAGGGCATTGACGGACGCGCTCCGGTGCGGGTTTCTGTGTTTCATGCACTAGCCCGTGAGACGGCCGAGCAGGTGTTAGAAACCGCCCGCCTCCGTTTTTCACCAATCGAGTGCATACTGTCTGAAATTAGCCCGGTAGTTGGTACGCATGTCGGCCCAGGTACGCTCGCAATCGCCTACCAGGCCGGACTGTAAGATAAAACTGCTCCATCATCCCATCTCCAAGAGGGGCAAGCTGTTGGATCAATAGTCTCGACAGGTTTGACTCCTAGCGGAATGACTGCCAATTTCCTCCCCAGTAATGAGTGTCCTTTATCAAAAGGGCACTCTGTTTGTTTTTGGGGAACTTGACAGGAGAAAAATGGGAACTATAATTACATATCCATATGATTATATAAAAACAGTGAGGAACGCATGTTGGCCGTTACAAACAAGATTGCCTTATCCACGAAGGCAAAATTATTCCGAGCCTTTAGTGATCCCTCCCGTCTTTTTATACTTGAGACATTGTTCGATGGACCTAAGATAGTGAATGAAATCGTCCAGGTGACCGGGCTAAGCCAACCCAATGTTTCCGGCCACCTGAGTTGCCTGCGCGATTGCGGTTTGGTCAGTACGCAGCACCAGGGTAAGTTTGTGATTTACCAGCTGAGCGACTCGCGCGTCAACGAAATCCTCAACCTGACCAGCAGCCTGCTGGCCGATGTCGCCCGCGACGTGTATGAATGTACCCGCTATGAACCAGAAACCGTATTACCGTTAGTTTTACCTAAGGAGTAAAGAATGGCAACCGTAAAGGCAATGGAGGTTCCTGTTCAGAGGAAGGACAGCACCGAATGCAAGATGCATTTGCGACACGCGATCCAGGAGCTTCCCGGAGTAAAGTCGGTGAATATGCTGTTTGCTGCGGAGAAGGCACCATCCAGATTGATCCACCGCTGGTCGATCTCCCGATGATTCACAAAGCCGTGGCTGGCGCAGGATACATAAAACGTCCCCGAAAGCGTATCCTGCCAGATTCCAACTGCCCGTTCGCTTCAAAACATATCCCGGCCAGTTCTGACTGTGTTTGGGATCGTCCTCGGGGTGGTGCTGTTTATGGTCGTCTTCGGAGAATGGCTGAGGTGGTTTGGAAAAGTTACCGCGTTTGTGCCCTGGCCGATCGGTCTTATGTTGGTAATCCTATTTGGCTATCCGGTTTTCAAGAACATGGTTATCGGCAGCCGGCTGCACGTGCTGCAGGCGTGAAGGACGATTAAGAGTGACGACAAATACTCAACAAACACTAAAGAGATTATGGGCTATAAAAGCCAATCGGTGGGTGTATTGGCTCAGCCACCACTGGCTACTTGTTTTCTGCGTAATGTGGGGCGTGTTCATCGGGTTACCATTTCTGGCTCCATTGTTGATGAAGATCGGATGGGTAGACGCCGCTCGAATCGTTTATTTTCTCTACTCCCTAGAGTGCCATCAATTGCCGCAACGATCTTTCTTCCTATTTGGTCAGAAGATGATGTATTCGTTGCCTGAGATCCAAGCTGCCTGGCAAGCGACGAACGATACACTCGTCTTGAGGCAATTCGTCGGTAACCCGGAGATGGGTTGGAAAGTCGCCTGGTGCGAGCGGACAACCTGGTGGTATGGGAGCATCTGGGTCAGTGCACAGATCTATGGCGCCATTCGCGGGCGGCTACCTTCACTGAGCCTTTCGGCGCTTATTTGGTCAGCATTGCCGATAGCAGTGGATGGTGGCACCCACTTCATCAGCGATCTAGCGGGAATAGGCAACGGTTTCCGCGACAACAATGCCTGGCTGGCCAGATTGACACATTACAGCTTCCCAAGCGCTTTCTATGCTGGCGATGCATTTGGCTCTTTCAACTCGTGGATGCGACTGACAACTGCTGTTGTTTTGGGGCTTGCTATCGTGTGGTTCGCGTTTCCACAAATTGAAATCTATATGAACAAAATGGCTCACACAATCGAATTTAAATTTCAGAAGGCAGGTCTACCGATATAACTGGTATTGCAATCTGCAACTACCTCAATGATTCGAGGAGAGTCAATTTTCATAAAATTCTCTCTA
>JAJFTV010000030.1 GCA_021372725.1 Chloroflexota bacterium
TTCTCCTGTTGGTTCAGATTTTGGCTGGGCGTTTCCCCAATTCTGCGCCAGGATTTTCCTTGCCCGAAAAAGCCTGCTTTTTACTGCGCTCTGTGACAGGTTTAGAGCTTTGGCAATTTCGATTTCCGAAAATTCATACCAATATTTAAGGATGATCGCTGCCCGATCCTGTGGAGCCAGCGTGTTGAGCAGTTTGCAAATCACCAGGTCATCCTCTGCCTGGCGAACCATTTTCTCAGGGCCTGGTTTGTCATCGGGCAAATTTCCTTCAGGAAGCAGTTCGATATCGGTAAAAGGGATGCGCCGTTTGCGCTGCTGGTCGATGCAGAAATGCGCTGCGATGGAAAGCAGCCAGGTAATAAAGGATCTTTGAGGATCATATCGATCGATTGCCTGATACGCTCTCCAAAATGTTTCCTGTGATGCATCTTCAGCTTCCTCCACACTTCCCAGCATACGATAGCACAGGTTGTAGACAGGCCGCTGGTACGCCTCGACCAGCGCGGTGAAGGCGTCTTCATCCCCACGTCTGGCCTTGTCGATCACATCGGCTTCCACAAAGCTCACGACTGTCTCCTGATATCCATCGCCTGGCGGATCGTTCTATATAAACGTATACGGAAAATTGCCTGCCAGGTTGCAAAAATTATTTGGACAGTCAACAATATTTGTTGGAAAACAAATTTTGTTGACAAGCAGATTGTAGCATACCCTGATTTACACCAACCTTTACCCAACCATATAGATCAATAATGAGTATGAATGGAAAAAGGAGTTGAGTTCTGCTAAAATAGTCATCAAAAATATGTCAAGGATTTTACTATGGAATATAAGCAGATTACCCTGGCTGAAAGCCACACCAGTAGTTCGGCAGCTTACGATGTGGTGGTTGTCATTGATGTCTGCCGGGCATTTACCACGGCTGCGTATGCATTGGCCAGGGGAGCCAGGCGCATCATCCTGGTATCTTCGGTGGAGGAAGCAATATCCTTGCGAAGGCAAAACCCTGACTGGCGGTTGATGGGTGAAACAGAGGGACTGCCGGTCGAAAGTTTTGATTACTGGAATTCACCGTCTGAGGTCGACAAACTGAACCTGTCGGGAGTGGCGCTTGTTCAGCGCACCACAGCCGGCACACAGGGGGTGACTATGTGGCAAAATGTCACTCAACACGAGCCGGTTATCTTTGCAGCCAGTTTTGTGGTGGCCGGAGCAACGGTCACAGCCATCCGGGATTTGCAGCCTGCGTCGGTTGGCTTTGTGGTCACCGGTGTCAGACCATCAGTCTGTTTGGGCGAAGAAGATGTTGCCTGTGCCGATTACATGCAGGCGCTGCTGGAAGGAAAAGACGTCTCGCCGGAGCCTTATTTGGAGCGTGCCAAAACCTGGAATGTGCACCGTCTTTCACTCAATCCGTTTCGAGCCCGCCAGATACAAGCTGACTTTGGTCTCTGCATGCAAGTGGATACTTTTGATTTTCCCATGCAGGTGAGAAAAATGAATGGGCAGATGATACTGGAAGGCCTTTCGACTTAAGCTAATACAACGGCGCCTGAATGGGTTTATGTTTCCATAGATTCAATGGAGGAACAACGTAGCCTTCTTTCATCACCCAGGAAACTTCTCCCATCACCGAAATATCGTCCAGCGGGTTACGATCGACCATGACCAGATCTGCAAATTTCCCGGTTTCCACCGTTCCAAATTGATCACCCCTACCGATCACCTCGGAGCCGTGTTTGGTGGCAGCCACGATAGCTTGCATGTTGCTCATCCCCATGCGGGTCATGAATTCCATTTCCTTGTGCAGAACGGCAAAGCCCTCACTGGCAATGACGTTATCCGTTCCGGCTGCAATGCGGATGCCGCGGGAGAGCAGCAGGGCAATGGTCTTGGGGTATTGCTGAACAACCCGGTCGCACCAGATTCTGGTCGCCGCCAGTTCATCGAGGTCTTCCTGCATTTCAGCACTCAAGGCCGCCATGGCATTTTCGCCCATGGCGGCGATTTGGGACTGAAGAAAGTGATAGACCCAGATGGTGGGAACGACGGTGATGTCTTTTTCGGCAATCAGATCGGCAGTTTTGGGATCGATAAAATTTCCATGTTCGATGCTGTCGACACCGGCTTTGGCTGCCATGCGGGTACCTGCATAGTTGCCGGCATGGATGGCGATACGCTTTCCCAGCCGGTGGGCTTCATCCACACCTGCCTTGATTTCCTTCAGCGAAAACTCGGGATAATCACTGCGATGCGAGCTGAGCAGTTTGATAAAATCCGCCCCTGCCCGAACCTGTTCACGCACAGCTTTTCGAATGGCCTGCGGGCCGTCTACCTGGACGATCCCCTCCAACCCTGTACCATGCCCGCCTGTCATACAGATGCCCTGTCCGGCGGCAAAAATCCGCGGCCCGAGTAGAATTTTGTTTTTCACTGCGCTGCGGGCTGCCAGATCGGCATAATGGCCATCACTGATGGCCCGCATGGTGGTGATGCCGGACTGCAGGGCGGTCATCAGATTGTTGGCGGCCACAAACGCCTGGTAAGCGAGAAAGGAACCTTTTGGTTTTACCGGCACAAAACCTTCGTGAAACAGGTGAACATGGCTGTCCACCAGGCCGGGCAGCAGGTATTTACCTGAGCCATCGATGAGCTGTGTGCCTTCCGGCAGACCGAAGTCTCCCATCTGGCCTGTTTTTTCGATCTTCTCACCGTGAATCAGAACCAGAGAATCCTTTACCGGATATCCTCCCGTGCCGTCAATTAAGACAGCATTTTGGATGGCGATGAATTCATTTTGTTTTTCTGTCATATTGGCTCCTTTTTTCTGTTCGTGATTTCATGCCTGGAGGCTGGGAAAATTCAGTTTCCGTTTTGATCGCGCAGCACAACTTCTTCTTTTCCACTCAACATTTCCTCGATTCGCTCCACAACAATTTTCAGATGTTTAGCTTTGTGTACATAATCCAGGTCATCGGTGCGGATGGTGAGCACCGGGCAGATATCCAATGTTTTCACCCAGTCTTTGTAATAGCTGTCCAATAAGGTGAGGTAATCGGGATCGATGCCACTCTCCATGTCTCTGGCCCGTCTTTGGATACGTTTGAGAAGAACTTCCACCGGCGCTTCCAGATAAATCAACAAGGATGGCGGGGGGAGCGTCTTGACGATCAGATCAAAAACCCTCCGGTAGGTCAGGTAGTCCAGCTCAGTCAAATTTCCCATCTGGTAGAGCGCCCGCGAGAAAATACAGGCATCCTCATAGATACTCCGGTCAATGATCGCCGAGTGGGGATCGTTCCACATATCAAGGTGCTGCTGGGCACGGTGCCCCAGAAAAAAAATTTGCAGATGAAACGACCAGGAACACATATCCTGGTAGAAATTGGGCAGATAAGGGTTATCCACCACCGATTCAAAGGCTGTTTTCCATCCCATCTGAGCGCCAATTCTTTCAGTCAGGGACGTTTTTCCGGAACCAATATTGCCAGCCACAAGGATTAACTTTTTTGCCATGGAGGGAACTCCGGGGTTTAGAAATCGAACCAAATAATCACTGGCTCATGGGCAGATTTTTAGCTACGCTCATTGGGACACTGGAAGGGACAACAAGGCCATTATTGTCATCCTGACGAAGGAAGGATCTGGAAAAAAGGGCGTCATTCCAACTCGGAGTGCGAAAGCTGTTTGTAATAATAAAAGAGCCAGTGATTTGACCAGCCAAACCAGCTTGTATCGCGAATGATCTTTTTCACCTGGTCCCGGCTGAGTTTTGCTTCTTTTAGAATAACATTGACGTTGTTCTTGCTGACCGCCAGTGTCTTGATCGCAAAGAACAGCGGCCACATGCACGCCAGGCGGATTTTATGTTGATAACGGGGAAGGGCAATGATGTAATTGATGCCATTAAGCAAATGCTTGCTGGCTTTGTCAGCCAATTTGTTGATGACCAGCACTGCCTTGTCCAGGTTTTCCGGTGCGAACAATCCATCCCGGGTCAGGCCGTATTTCTCATAGAATGTTTGAGGTACAAACACCCAGCCCCGTTCATAGTCCTTGCGCATGCCGCGGATGATGTTGACAGTTTGCAATGCCAGGCCGTATTCGCGGGCCAATGGCATCAACTGATCGATGCGCTGCTTGATGTGAGGAGAATACCAGGCGAAAATTTCGGTCAGCAGATACCCCACCAGACCGGCCACCTGGTGCATGTAATCGTCCATGGCGGCTTCATCCTCCACAAACGGGCCGTGCTCCTGCCAGCGGGCCATCCCCAATGAAGTTTGCTCGACACGATTGAGGATGATTTTCTGCAAATCTTCAGGCAGGTTCCTGAGGAGACGAAGGTATTCGCCTGCCTGCTGCGCCGTTTGTACTTCAGGGTCATCTGATGGATCCAGATAGGCGATTCTTTGGGATAACTCTTCGACCGCGGCGGAGCCGTTCAAGACGTTTGCCCATAAACGGAGCAGCTCAGGTTTTTCTTCCGTCGGGATACCTTCATGATCTTCAAGACAATCTGAAACACGCAGCAGAAGATAGGAAAGCGTGATTGATTCGCGCAGTATATATGGAAGAAACTCGATTGAAAGCGAAAAAGTCCGGCTGACCTTTCGTAACATATTATGGTGATCCATCGATTTTTTGGTCATCTCAATTCCTGGTTATTGATAAATAGATTATACCGAAATAATTCAGAATAGCAATTTGAAATTAACTGATTAACAAATTACATCTATCCTGCATGTTTCAGGAAAATTCTGATAAATCAGAAATGAGAGACCATGCATTCTTAAATGAACCACCAAGGGATTTTATCTGTGCACGCGCCACTACAACGCAGGTTTTATAATGTTTGATAAATCCCGGCACTTCTTTAGCCGGTATCACCCATACTGAGGGAAGGAATAATGGATCTGATATTCTGCCCTCGGAAGCTAATTAAAACATAAAAATGTTTCTTATTTTCCAAATCATGGATATTATCCGCGGGCCAATCATAAGGTCCTGCAACACCTTTCACGTCTATCGTTGTGATCATGCCGTTGTCATTGGAAACAATGATGTCGACAGCTTTTTTATTACCGAGCGTTAATGATGCATCAATTCCAAGTCGATGAAGCATGGAGAGAACATAGAACTCTGAGGCGAGGTTTGTATTGTATGTTGTCATGGTTTCACCATTCTTTCATTAGTTGGTTAATGATCAGCCTCAGTAACAGTTCGATAAACCTTTGAACTACTCTGCCCAGTCTTTGGCAATGAGTTCAGCCTGTTCGAGTACGGTCTGGGTAGCTTTTTCCTGCTTATCAGGCGGGTAGCCGTACTTGCGCAGGATGCGCTTTACCATCACTCGCAATTTTGCGCGAACACTTTCCTTTACGGTCCAATCAATGGAGACGTTGCCGCGGACGGTTTGAACCAGTTCGCGAGCAATACCTTTGAGGGTATCATCACCGAGCACCTTGACAGCGCTATCGTTTACCTCGAGGGCGTCATAAAAGGCCAGTTCGTCCTCGGTTAATCCCAGCTTTTCGCCGCGTTGATCAGCTTCGCGTATTTCTTTAGCCAATCCGATGAGCTCCTGGATGACCTGGGCAGTTTCAATGGCCCGGTTTTGATACGCCCGAATGGTCTTTTCCAACATTTCAGCAAAGGAACGGGATAGTACCAGGTTACGTCGTGAACGGGTTTTGATTTCGTCGTTTAACAGCTTTCGCAAAAGTTCCATGGCCAGGTTTTTCTGTGGCATGTTGGATACTTCATCCAGGAATTCATCGGAAAGGATGGAAATATCCGGTTTCTTGAGCCCGGCAGCGGAGAAGATGTCGATGACCTCCTCGGAGGCGACGGCGCGCGAGATGATCTGTTGGATAGCATGCTCCATGTCATCTGTAAAGCGCCCGCCCTCAACCGTAACCTTGATGATCGCGCTGCGGACTGCCTGATAAAAACCGACCTCGTCGCGAACATCTATGGCCTGTTCATTGGGAATTGCCAGGGCAAAAGCACTGGTCATAGCCGATACGGCATCAAGTAAGCGGGTACGCCCGTTTTCAAGGGTGAGGATATGCTCCTGTGCCCGTGGTAGTACGGCCAGCCGTTCGGCAGGTGTACCGGTTATCCATTTCGACCAATCAAAGCCATGGAAAAGACTACGACAAACTTCCACTTCACGTAATAATAAGCGTACCGCCTGTTCCTGGTCGTTGGCGGCAATACCCAGTCCACCGCTTGCGGTATAGGTAGCGAGCGCCTGCCGTAATTGATCTGCAAGGCCAAGATAATCCACGATCAGACCGCCAGGTTTGTCCTTGAAGACACGGTTGACACGCGCAATAGCCTGCATCAGCCCATGACCTTTCATGGGCTTATCCACATACATGGTATGCAGGGACGGTACATCAAAGCCGGTCAGCCACATATCGCGTACAATAACGATCCTGAGCGGATCCCCAGGGTCCTTGAAGCGTTTGGCCAGGGCTTCACGCCCGGCCTTGTTGTGGACGAAAGGCTGCCAATCCAATGGATCTGTAGCGCTGCCGGTCATGACGATCTTGATCATGCCCTTATCCAGGTCATCGGAGTGCCACTCGGGGTGGATAGCGATGATGGCATGGTACAGGTCGATGCAGATGCGGCGGCTCATGCAGACGATCATGGCTTTGCCCTCCAGAACGGAGAAACGTTGTTCCAGGTGAGCAGTGATATCCTGGGCAATGCTTTTCACCCGTTTGTCAGCGCCCACCACGGCTTCGAGAGCAGCCCATTTGGTTTTCAGTTTCTCGACTTTCTCAATCTCCTCGCCTTCGGTGACTTCCTCGAATTCCGGGTCGATCTGTGGTTTTTCGGATTCCTTGAGCTCGAGTTTAGCCAATCGTCCCTCGTAGTAAATGGGGACGGTGGCGCCATCTTCCACTGCCTGCTGGATGTCGTAGATGCTGATGTAATCGCCAAAAACGGCGCGCGTGTTGTTGTCGCGCAGTTCGATGGGTGTACCGGTGAAACCGATAAATGAAGCGTTGGGTAAAGCATCGTGCATGTGACGGGCGAACCCGTCGATGAAATCGTACTGGGAACGATGGGCTTCATCGGCGATGACGACGATGTTGGTACGATTACTCAACAGGCCGGTCCTGGCCGGACCCTGCGGCGGGAGGAATTTCTGGATAGTGGTGAAGTACACCCCGCCAGAAGCCGCGGAACCCAGTTTATGAATGAGATCATTATGGCTGGCAACCTGGACGGGTTTTTGACGGAGCAAATCGGAACAGAGCGAGAAAGTGTTGAACAACTGGTCGTCCAGGTCGTTACGGTCGGTGATGACGACAATGGTCGGGTTTTCCATCTCAGGTTGCAGGATAACCTTCCCGGCGTAGAATGCCATGGTAAGGGATTTACCGCTTCCCTGTGTATGCCAGATGACACCGATACGCTGATCACCGGGTTTCCCATCGTGAACAGGCCTGGCAAGGTAACGACCCTTTAATTCACCAATCTTGTGATCAGCGCCCATTTTACGGGCGCGCAGTGTCTGCTCGAGGGCGATATTGACGGCGTGGAACTGGTGGTAACCTGCCATGATCTTGAGCGGCTGCCCGCGCCCGTCATCCTCGAAGACGATGAAGTTGCGGTTGTAATTGAGGAAGCGGATTTTCTCGAAAAAGCCGTTGATCAGCACTTCCAACTGGGGGGTGTGGATAGGCGCCGTCTCTTCACCGGATATGGTCTTCCAGGGCGAAAACCGCTCCCGATCGGCGGAAAGCGAGCCTATGCGGGCTTCCAAACCGTCGGAGATGATGAGGGCTTCGTTGTACGCCATCAGTGAAGGGATCTGCTGTTTGTAGGTTTGCAACTGGTTGAAGGCGCTCCAGATGGTGGCGTTCTCATCGGCAGCATTCTTGAGCTCAATCACCGCCAGGGGCAGGCCGTTCACGAAGATCACCAGATCCGGGCGGCGGTTGTGATGTTCTTCGACGACGGTGAACTGGTTGACCACCAGCCAGTCGTTGTTTTCGGGGTCATCAAAATCGAACAGGCGGACAATATCGCCAATGACGCGCCCCTGGTGAGAGTATTCGACGGTAATGCCGTCCACCAGCGCACGGTGGAAGGAGCGATTAGCTGTGAGCAATGCTGCGGAGGGGAATTGACTGATCTTTTTGAAAGCGTCGTCCAGCGCATCGGGAGGAATGGAAGGATTAAGCCGTGAGAGAGCGCTGTGCAGGCGACCAGACAGGAGCACCTCGGAATACGAGGCGCGTTCAGGAGATGAGCCATCGCAGGCGATGGTAGGGCCGAAGGCATAGGTGTAACCCAGACCGGTGAACCAGTCGATGGCTGCCTGTTCGATGGTGGATTCGGTAAAGGTCATTTTATTATTTGTATTCCTTATCGGTGAGCCAATTGGAGGGGTTATTCTCGATGTAAGCCTCTATCCGGCTATATTCTTTTTCAGTAATTATTATATGTTCATAATAATTTCGCTGCCACACAGACAAGCCGGGTGATTTTCGGAGGAGGTTAATTTGTTTGGCGGAGTTCATTTTAAGGTATCCGATGACCAGGGACAGAAGCATTCGACGGCGGGTTGGTTGAGGTTGGAGAGGTTCATCCGGCAGGGGCGGTTCATCCGGCAGGGGCGGTTCATCCGGTAGGGGCGGTTCGTCCGGTAGGGGCGGTTCGTCCGGTAGGGGCGGTTCGTCCGGCAGGGGCGGTTCGTCCGGCAGGGGCGGTTCGTCCGGCAGGGGCGGTTCGTCCGGTAGGGGCGGTTCGTCCGGTAGGGGCGGTTCGTCCGGTAGGGGCGGTTCATGAACCGCCCCTACCATGACGGGATCGGGGGTGTTGATATGTATGATGGCATGAAAATGATTGGGCATGATGACGGCCGGCCCCAACGTGATTTGGGGGTAACGTTGGGGGAGGTTGTGCCAGATGTCGGAAAGGATTCGACCGTATTGGTTGGGGCGGATTTGACCATCGTTGATTTGGCCGAACAGGGTTTCCCGGTTGTGGGTGACGATGGTGACAAAGTAGGCACCGGGAAGTGAATAATCATAATGGGGCAGACGAATTGAACGGCGGTTGTGAGATTTGGGTGAGGCCATGGGTTTATTTTTATATAATGACCAATCAATTTATGTTCTGGCAGGGGTGGTTTATGCCGTGGCGGGGATGATTTATGAACCGTCAGGATACGGTTTTACGCGCACCTGACCGGTCATGAGTTTGGGGAGCAGGGTGTCGCGAAGTTCGGCTAAAGCCCGACTTTCTCTGGTGTTTACCTCAATTTGTTGATCCAACGGATAATATGTCTCTTCAAATCGTCTGACCAAATCAAAAGGTGGGCGAGATAATTTCAGAGATGAGAAAGAATCTTTATTGATTGAACCGAAAACAGTTCCCTCCATTTCGAAATTTTCAAATTCTGATTTCAACATTTGCATAGTGTAATATGTAAAAGACCTGCTTCCAGTCTTATGCCTGATGGCAGCCAGACCGCGGCCAATTGCACAATCTTCAAATGCAATATTTATATCTCCGACAGGTGCGCGAACACTTACGAGGGTGTCCCCCGCTTTGGCAAACCTTGTGGGCGCCGTGCAATAAACCCGATTATCTGGATAACGAAAACCAAAGTCCGCTCTTCCCTGAAAGAAGGGTATCCCCTCACCGATTTCATTGTATGTGGTTCCGGGCGGTGATTGCCCCATAACCAAGTTGAAATCATTCCCAATAATACCGTCATCCCACTCTTCCCTCTCTGGATTATCGATGAACCAGTGCTTGAAGAGCGTCTGGGCGAGCTGCTCAAGAGTGGCGTTCATGCGCCGGTTGAGCTCGATCTTGTCGTCGAGCGCGGAAAGGACATCCGCAATGGCTCGTTGCTCGGCGAGAGGGGGTAATTCAAGGATCAAATTTCTAAATGCATTTTTACCAACGCGTTGTCTTCCAGATGTACCTGTCATATTCTTTATTCCGAATTGATGAACATCTGAAAACCTTGCTAAATAATAGACAAAGTTAGTATCAGAAATCCCTTGTTTACCTCTAAAGACCAAAAATTCAGTTGATCCAAAGCCTTTTCCATCATCTAAGTTTTTAACTTGACAAATCTTGCCATTTTCCAAACAAGGAGTGATTCTGGCGAAAAGCGTGTCATTTTCTTGAAATCTTGAACCACCAGAGAGGATTTTTTTTGATGAAGGATATACAAATTTACTTGATGGATATAAATCCTTCATTTCGATAAACGAATATTCTGTTGAAATTTCAAATTTTAGAGGTGGGTTTATTTCCACAAAGTCAGAAAAGATGTATTGTTTCCATTCGTCAGTAATCATTTTCAATTCTCTTAATTATTTCACGAATAGATAATTGAAGTTTGTCGCTTTCGATGAATAAACTTTCAATTTCCTTTGAAAGTCGGGCAATTTTTAGTTCAAATAGTTCCTCGTCTTCATCTACTTCTCCATTGCCCACATACCTTCCCGGCGTGAGGGTGTACCCCTGGGCGCGAATCTCTTCGATGGTGGCGGATTTGCAAAACCCGGGGATATCGGCATATTCGGGTAGGGGCAATTCATGAATTGCCCCTGCCAAACCATCAACGTTTTTAACCGGATGAATTGCCCCTACCGATGATTCACCATCCAATTTCCGAATTGAATTTGCCGAATCATGAAACACCCCAATCGAACCCGGAACGGATTTCCATGCATGATAGGTAGTGGCAATCTTCGCAATATCTTTATCGCTAAAATCGCGGTGGCGCCGGTCTATCAGGGCGCCCATTTTGCGGGCGTCGATGAAGAGGGTTTCGCCGCGGCGGTCGCGGGTCGTTCGTGAACCCTGGATTCGTGAATCTTGGGCGATTCGTGAATCTTGGGCGATTCGTGAATCGCCCCTACGGCGCGAAAGGAACCACAGGGTGACGGGGATGGGGGTGGTATAGAAGAGCTGGGTGGGTAGAGCGACGATGCAATCCAACAGGTCGGCCTCGATGATGGCTTTACGGATCTCGCCCTCGCCGGAGGTGTTGGAAGACAGGCTGCCGTTAGACATCACAAAACCGGCCATGCCGCCGGGAGCCAGGTGATGGATGAAGTGCTGGATCCAGGCGTAGTTGGCGTTGCCCACGGGCGGGGCGCCGTACACCCAACGCTTGTCTTCGCGCAGGCGGTCGCCGCCCCAATCGGACATGTTGAAGGGCGGGTTGGCCAGGATGTAATCGGCTTTCAGGTCGGGGTGCAGGTCGTGGTGGAAGGAATCGGCGTTTTCAGCGCCCAGGTTGTTTTCAATGCCGCGGATGGCCAGGTTCATTTTCGCCAGGCGCCAAGTGGTGGGGTTGGATTCCTGCCCAAAAATGCTGAGGTCGTTAATCCGCCCGCCGTGCGCCTGGATGAACTCCTCGGATTGCACGAACATGCCGCCGGTACCGCAGCAGGGGTCGTAAACGCGGCCTTTGTATGGAGACAGCATTTCCACAAGAACGCGGACCACAGAGCGGGGGGTGTAGAACTCGCCGCCCTTTTTACCCTCCAGGCTGGCGAACTGGGAGAGGAAATACTCATACACGCGCCCGAGAATGTCCTGCGAGCGGTTGGCTTTATCGCCCAGGCCCACACTGCTGAGCAGGTCGATCAGCTCACCCAGGCGCTGCTTGTCGAGGGCAGGCCGGGCAAAATCCTTGGGGAGGACGCCCTTGAGGGAGGGGTTCTCCTTTTCGATGGCGACCATGGCGTCGTCGATGAGCGTGCCGATACCAGGTTGTTTGGCATTCTTCTGGAGGTATGGCCAGCGGGCGATCTGTGGCACCCAGAAGACATTCTCAGCTTTGTACTCGTCGCGGTCTTCGGGATCGGCGCCGGAGGCGGCATCGCTTTCCAGCCTGCAGTGGAGCTCCTCGAAACCATCGGAGATGTACTTGAGGAAGAGAAGTCCGAGGACGACATGCTTGTATTCAGAGGCATCCATGGAACCACGCAGCTTGTCGGCTGCCTTGAACAGGGTCTGCTCAAAACCAAGATTGGCGCCGTTGGTTGTTTTATTTGAGGATTTTGGCAAATTGACCTCCGGAATGGTAATTCTCCTGCAATGAGGGGCAGTAGTGTAATTATACTAATATAGAAAATTTGTGCAGGCGATGTATCTGTACGAGTTTGGCTTTAGGCCTGAAACAATAATACAACCGTATGAGAATGTTGCAGGCAACCTCATACGGTCACTATTTACACTGTAAAAGAAGCAGGGTGTGAGAGTTTTTTCGTCTTTTATCGCAGTAAATTTATCATCTGGCAACCTGCAAGTTCTCAACACTCGCTATACCCGCAGGCATAGCACTTCTTGCAGCCTTCCTCGTTGACCAAAGCAGCCTGGCCGCACTCGGGGCACAAATCGCCGATCTTCATGCTGTGCATGGGGGTTCCTGAGGATTTCTCATCAGATTGCACCTGAGATTTCATTCCGGGTTGCACCATCTGAAAATCAAAAAGTTTCTGCCCGTTTGAGCCTTTGTCGATCTTCTCTTGTTCCTGGTAGCGTTCTTCGCGCTGGCGCAGGTATTCGGCCAGCATTTGCGCCACGCCGTCGGGCAGTGAAAGCACCCGGTTGGGGCCAAAGCCTAACGGGCGCCCGCCGCCAATGCCGGCCAACTGGTTGATGATGTCACGCAGCCGGACGCTGGGCGAGACACCAGAGGCCAGACGCAGGTTGTACGAAATCAGCCGCCCGATTGCTTCGGAAACAGCCGCCGTATCGGAACCGGCCTTGGCCGTATTGATGAATACCTCGAAGGGGTGGTTGTCGCCGTTCTCATTAATGGTGATGAATGCCTTGCCGAGCGGTGTATGGATGGAGTAGGTATAACCGGGCAGAGATTGCGGGCGGGGTTTCTTGGAATCACGCCAAATGACAAGCTGTTGATCCTTTTCTGCCCCTTCGTCTTTCTTTTTCTTTTCAACTGTTCCCTGCGTTTCCAAAACTACTTTCTCGCGTGAGCCGGTCACGTAAACCGTGGTGCCCTTGCAGCCCAGTTTCCAGGCCAAGGTGTAGGCTGTTGCAACGTCCTCGGGGGTCGCTTCCGGCGGAAAATTGACAGTCTTGGAAAGGCTGTTATCCACAAAGGCTTGCAGCGCTGCCTGCATACGGATATGCTCTTCCGCGGTGATATCACCGGAGACAACAAAGACATCCCGGATGGAAGAGGGTACTTCCTGCAAGTCCTGAACCGAACCGTTTTGAAGGACTTCTTCAATAATGTCCGCTCTGCCTTTGGCATCG
The DNA here is from genome assembly GCA_021372725.1 of Chloroflexota bacterium. Lineage (GTDB taxonomy): Bacteria > Chloroflexota > Anaerolineae > Anaerolineales > Anaerolineaceae > JAJFTV01. The sequence goes on from JAJFTV010000030.1 coordinate 13,282, forward strand.
ATTCCTGCATCGACAAGCGCTTTTTCAAACGCCGGGCTGGTGTATGTGAGCTGCAGATCCTGGCCGTTATCGTTGACATGCCGGATGTAGGAAAGGGCAAAGGCGGGTTCACAACCGTATCCCTCACAACCGGCAACGGTTGCAATGGTGCCGGTTGGAGCGATGGTCGCCTGGGCGGCATTCCGGATGCCGTGCCGGGCGATGCCGTCTTCGATACCTTTCCAATCCAGCGCCGGGCGGTCCCAGTCGTTTTGATACTCGACGATGGATTGGGGGATGGTCCAGGTGATATTTTCAGGATCGTAAATACTGCCTTTGATGGCGCTGAAAGGGCCGCGCTTTTGAGCCAGTTCAATGCTGGTAAGCATGGCATGATAGCGGATAAATTCCATGATTTGCGAGGCAAATTCCTGCCCGGCCAGGGATCCGTAACGAACACCCTGGCTGAACATCACATCGGCCAGACCCATAATCCCCAGTCCTATGCGGCGGGCACGCAGGGCAGCCTCTTTGAGCTGTGGGACGGCCGGTACATACTGGTTGGCATCCACCACATCATCCAGAAAGATGGTCGACAACACCGTGCTTTTTCGCAATTCTTCCCAGTCCAGCTTTCCATCTTCCCGGATATGCTGCGCCAGGTTAATGGAGCCCAGGCAGCAGTTTTCGTAGGGTCCCAGCCACTGTTCACCGCAGGGATTGGTGGATTCCAACTGGTATAAATGCGGAACCGGGTTGGTGCGGTTGGCGGTATCAATGAACAACACACCGGGTTCGCCATTGTGATGGGCCTGCGAAACGATTTTCTCAAACAAATCCCTGGCTTTAATACGTTTGTAGTTTTTGAATGGAATGCCCTCTTTTTCGGCTTCCTCGAATGTACCCGAGAAATTGTAATATTTCGGATCCTTGACATCGGGAAAACGCAAATCCCACCAGTCATCGTTTTCAACGGCCTGCATGAAGGCGTCGGTGATGCCTACCGAAATATTGAAGTTGGTGATTGAACTTTCATTGGTTTTGCAGCGAATGAAGTCTTCGATATCGGGGTGCTCCACCCGTAATACGGCCATGTTTGCCCCGCGCCGGGTGCCGCCTTGGGCCACCTCGCCAAAGGCGTGGTCATAGACACGCAGAAATCCAACCGGTCCGGTGGCTTTTCCGGCGGATGATTTGACCAGCGTTCCGGAAGGGCGCAGTCGTGAGAATGAGAAACCGTTTCCACCGCCGGTTTGTTGAATCAGCGCCGCATCACGCAGGGTCTGAAATATACCGGTGGATGCCCGACCCATGTCATCTGTGATTGGCAGGACAAAGCAGGCGGCCAACTGTCCCAGCGGGGTACCTGCCCCTGAAAAGGTGGGAGAATTAGGGAAGAATTTCTTGCTGATTAATAAATGATAATAATCCCTGGCGCGCGAAATAATATCTTCACCCCAGCTCTCCTCCACTTTGGCAATGTGATAGGCTACCCGCCAGAACATCTCATCGATCGTCTCGGCCGGTTTTCCATCTTCTCCTTTTCGCAGATAACGCCGGATAAGTACCTGTTTGGCGTTGTCAGTCAGTTCAATGGAAGGTAAATCCTCCGGAATCCGGGGAGTAAATAGAAAAGCGTGGACAGATGGCCCCGTTTTTATGACCATTAAGAACTCCTTGATTAATTTTCCAATAATTTATTTATTTCTTTTTGTATTGCCTGCAGATCTCCCAAGCGTAAATAGACAATTGCATAACGAATATATGCAATTTGATCCAGGTTTTTCAACCCATTGATAACAAGGTCTCCGACCACTCTGGAAGATACTTCTTCACGTCCCATCTTTTGCAGGGAGGTTTCTATTTCCCCTACCAATCGTTCAATATCTGCGGCAGAAACAGGGCGCTTCGCACACGAAATTCTGATCCCCTGCAGGAGTTTGTCGCGATCAAACTCTTCGCGTGTGCCATCGCGTTTTACCAGGAGCGGGGTCGAGAGGATGGGTCGTTCATAGGTGCTGAAGCGCTGATGACAATGTACACATTCACGCCGTCTGCGTATGCCGCCGCGAAAATCGTGGCTTGTATCAATCACACGTGAGCTATCATGTTGACAATATGGGCAACGCATATCTTCTTCCTTGATGAACTTTCTCTAACCCCACAAGGCGAATGTAGAACCCCCTATATGTGGGGGTTAAGTTGGATAGAACCCTGCTATTTGGTTATTTGAAATTGTAGCATATCCGGTAACAGTTCACAAGGTATCCGGACAAGTTTTAACCTTAAATTTTATGCAGGTTTTATATGTTGTTTTCAATATACCGAAACCTTTCACATTTGCCTTTTTTTGAAAGGTGAAGTTATAATCCTGGAATGTCATTAATTTCTTTGCAGCGAACGATACGGTTGGTGTTTTCCGTTCTTTTATGCGGTTTTCTGCTGCTTTCCTGTAATACGGGTACGATACCGGCAGCATCCTCAGAGGCCTCCACCCGGCAGGCAGGCAATAGCCCGGTCCCGACCGTAGAGACAGCGATTCCCACAGCGACTTTAGCTCCCATGGCGCTTACCGTCAACGGTCAAGGTGTGACGCTGGCAGAATACAATGTGCAAAAACAGCAGCTCCTCTCAGCGGCGGACACAACCGGTAACACAATGGGTGATGAAGAGATCGGTGAGTTGCTGAATACCTATTTTATCGAAGTGGAACTTCTTGCCCAGGCCGCTTACAAAGCAGGTTACAACCCGTCCGATAGTGAGCTTGCTGAAAAGCTGCAGGCGCTGAAGGAAAAAGTTGGGGGGGAAGAAGCATTCCAAAATTGGCTGACAGCCACCGGTACTTCAGAAGAATTCTTTGTGCTCAGTTTTCGACGCGAACTGGCTGCCCAGTGGCAGCGTGACAGGATAACGGAAGAAGTAGGTGAAACGGCGGAGCAAATCCATGCCCGTCAGATCCTGGTGGATAGTGCGGATGAGGCTGATCAAATATATCACCAATTGCAGGGTGGCTTAGATTTTACGGAACTCGCCGCGCAGTATGACCCAGTGACAAAAGGTGACCTGGGATGGTTCCCGCGCGGTTATCTGTTCCTGCCTGAAATTGAGGAAAAAGTATTTGCACTCCAGCCAGGCCAGTATACTGAAGTGATCCACAGCGATTATGGGTATCACATTGTTCTGGTGGAGGAGCGTGAAGAAAACCATCCCTTGTCTGAAGCGGCTCGCCTTCAACTGACGCATCTTGCCTTGAGCAATTGGCTGCTTGAGCAGGAAGCCGCCAGTACCATCGAGGTACTTCTTCCATGACCGATACACGACCCACTTACCCGGTTTTCAGGAACAACTATTGAATACGAATAGAACGAATTCCCCTGGCAATTGGCTGTTGAATATTCTGACGATGATTGTTCTGGCAGGAATTATTACGGTTGTGGCTATCAGTCTGATTATTTATTTCAAACCGTATCACTCGATCAATCCGTTCCCGCCGGCTACGATGCCGGCTGCTGTGGTTTTGTGGACGTCAACCCCGAAAATGGATCAACTTGAATCACCATCCATATCTACTTCCATCGTGACCGGTGTGGATGGTCTCCAAACGCCTGTTGTAATATCGACTGAAACCGCCGTCTCAACCATCCATGCCATTCAGCAAACCTCTGCATCCGTTTATGCAATGCCGGTTACCCCTTCGGTTTTCACTGCCACGGCTGATTATTCCAGTATGTACCCCTATCAAATCCAGACCGATCCGGCTGCCATCTCCGCTGACCTTTTCGACAGCAATCGCAGTAATTGTGACTGGATGGGGGTGGCAGGTCAGGTGCATGATTTGCACGACAGTCCCGTAACAGGAATTTTGGTGCTTTTGGGTGGCAGTCTGGAAAGAAAGATTCAGAATCAAACTACTATCACCGGTACAGCCCGTAATTATGGCCCAGCCGGCTATGAATTTACTCTGGCAAATCACCTGGTGGAAAGCAACGATACTGTATGGATTCAGCTTGTCGACCAGTCTTATGTGCCTCTATCGGCCAGGGTTTATTTCGATACCTTTGCCGATTGCGAAAAGAGCCTGGTAATCATCAATTTCAAACAGGTCAGATGATTGCCGCCTATTGATCAGCTTCAGATTCCGACTACCGGTTTCTCGGTTTGATTTCCATTACATCATCGTATTGCAGAAATCCACCCAGCGGTGCGGCAGGCACATCCAGAATACGGCCGTTCTTGAAATATTCAAAATCGTACGCGGTAAGATCACCGGCCTTTTTCCCGGGCACGGGCATCAAACGTGCCGTCAGGGGCTTTGCCAGCCGTGCAGACAACGCTGCAACGTCCAGCAGGATGGCGGAAATCTGGCCGGCCGATACATCTCCGGGGATGGGCACCGTATCCAATCCGGTTCCACAAACCGCTGAATACAGCAGCAGGTCCTTGATGGTCAACGTGCCATCGATGCTGCGCTGGGCAAGCACCGAATCTTCCAGCAGCGGCAGCATCAACCCGTTGAAGCCGGCCTTGTCCCATTCGCCTTGATCCAGCGTGGAAGCTACAAAGGCAGCCGCGCCCAGCGATCCCATCTGCCCAATTCTGGAAATGCCCAGTTTCTCTATCGCTCCTCCCAGAGAACAGGTGTCCAGTGGGTAGGGAGCCAACGAAAAGTCGAAACCCTGACAGGGGATGTTAAATTCTGATGCCAGTTCACTTGTAACGGCTTTTAACCGGGCGGCGTGCTGGTAGATGGATTTGAGCAGCATGGTGCGGGCATTTTCCAGGCTGTCCGCCTTCGAAAACGCATTGATTGCCAGGTCAGCAGACTCAAGCGCGAGGGAAAAAGCGGGTTGGTCACCTGAATGATAACCTGCCGGAAAGAATGGACAGTAAGGTTTAACATTCGCTGAGGCTGTGAAACGCAGGTTTGTAAACCCGTCAGGAGTGATTTGTGCTGCTTCGGCAATGATCTGACCGGCCGCTCTGATGGATTTGAGAAACACCTGTTGTTGGGAACCAATGACGCCCGAAAAGAAAGCGCCCTGTGTCGCTTTGAGCAGGGCAGGGATGATGGCATAACTATCAGGAAACTCGGGCAACGCGGGACCCAATGAAACGTACTGGAAACCTCTGGCGATGAGTGACTGTTCGAGAGGAACGACATAGTCGACGGCATGATCGAGCGTCAGGGGATCGACCAGATATGGAAACGGAATGGTGGCAACCCGAAAGGATTGTACCTCAAAGCCGAGAGCGGCGAACCGGGATCTGGCTTTATCGAGCAGCCTGGAAAATCGATCCAGTGTCTTGTGACTATCCGGTAGTGCGGGGTTGTAAAAACAGGTAATGGTACGAATTTTCATGTTGTCCTCTGACGTATGGCTTCAAAGATCAGGATGCTGGCTGCGGTGGATGCATTCAATGATTCGATTTTTCCTTGCATCGGGATATGGATTTGCTCATCCGAAAGCTGTGCAGCCTGGCTGCTGATGCCGGACGCCTCACTGCCGATGAGGATGGCAATGGGGCGCTTGAGGTCGCTCTCCCAGCAGCTTTTTCCTCCGGTCATAGTACTGGCCAGAAAATGGAGTTGCTGATTGGCATTTTGTTTCAGGGCGTTGATTTCCGTCCAATCCAGCAGGCGAATTGGCAGGTAAAAATGTGCGCCCATGGCCGAACGCACTACCTTGGGAGCAAAAACATCGGCAGTTCCGGGGGTAAGAATCATTAACTGGACACCCGCAGCCGAAGCAGTGCGAAGGATGGTGCCCAGGTTGCCGGGGTCGCTCACTCCATCCAGGATAAGCACAAAATCGGGTGAAGCAGGAACCGGCAGGGACGGGATCCTAAAAATCCCCACCAATCCCTGGCTGGTTTGCGTATCGCTCACCGACTCCAGAACCGAAGGCTTGACCTCTTCTGTTTCCGACCCGCAACCTTTGGCTTTTTCAACCAGCGCAAGGGTTCTGGTTGATTCACTGCTGAATAAAAGCAGATCAGGTTGAACGCCTGTCAGCATGGCTTCTTCGATCAGGCGCACTCCTTCCAGAACAAAACATTTCTGTTCCATGCGTTCCTTATGTTTGCCAAGCAGCGCCCTGACCCGCTGGATTTTTGGATTTTGGACCGATTGGATCATCATGACTGATTAAATTATAACGGGATGTCGCGATTGTGACATCCCGTTTGATGGGTTGATCAAAAATGATTATGCCGCTTTGGCTCGTTCCACGACGGCTGTAAAAGCCTGCGGGTCCCGTACAGCAAGGTCAGCCAGCATTTTGCGATTTAAGGAAATATCGGCTGTCTTGAGTGAATGCATCAGACGGCTGTAACTCATGCCGTTGATACGGGCAGCCGCGTTGATGCGGGCAATCCACAGCTTGCGCAAATCGCGCTTGCGGGTACGGCGGTCGCGGTATGAGTACCACAGACTCTTGAGCATGGCTTCATTTGCACGTCTGTACAAACGATGACGGGAACCGAACTGGCCTTTGGTTATTTTCAGAACCTTTTTATGCCGGCGATATCCTTGTGGTCCGCCTTTTACACGTGACATATTACTCTCCTTTGCGTACCCCTGAGCGTCGAAACCGTTTCTCTACCGGTCATCCGTTGTGAACACCCAGCAGCCGCACTAATCCTGTGAACGAACAGTTACCTGTTTTCCTGAAAAACACTTATCTGTTTTTCTTCATATACGGAACCAGACGATGGATCCGTTTGATGAAACCTTCACCTTTGACAGGGATCATCTCGCTAAATAATGCTTTGGTGCGTTCTGATCTTCGTCTCCGGAAGTGGCTTTTACCACCCTTGGTGCGCACCAACATGCCGGAACCCGTTAACCGGAAGCGTTTCGATGTTGCTTTGTGGGTTTTTAATTTGATTTTTCCGTTTTTCTGCTTGCGTGGCACAATCATTCTCCTGCATGACGATAATGGCGGCTCACTATAACCGTAACGACATAACTGCCTCTTCAGAGCCGACGAACAATTATAACAAAGAAAATAGAAATATGTGAGATTATGAATGGATTTTACACTGGTTTTTTGGCGCTTTTCCCTAATTTAGCCGGTGCAAGAACCATCATCATCGTCCGACCTTCCATATTTGGAGCCATCTCGATGGTCGATGCATCTGAAAGCTCCTCGGCGATTTCCCGCAGGTCTTCCAGGGCAATCTCAGGATAGGTGATTTCCCTGCCGCGGAACCTGATGGTAACTTTTACCTTCAAGCCATCATCGAGCCAGCGGCGTGCATCACGTACCTTGAATTGACGGTGGTGATCATTCGTTTTTGGCCGCAGCCTGATTTCCTTGATTTCAATTTTGGTCTGGGATTTTCGAGCTTCGCGTTCTTTTTTGGTTCTTTCATACAAGAACTTGCCGAAGTCCATCACACGACAAACGGGAGGTGTCGAATTGGGAGCGACTTCCACCAGATCCAATTCTGCTTCGCGTGCAATTCTGAGTGCCTCATTGATTGCCAATTCTCCAAGATTCTCACCCTTTGGGCCAATCACATGCACCGTACGGGCATGGATGGTCTCATTTACTCGGTATTGTTGTGTTGAAATAGTTATTCTCCTCGTTTATTACACTCAATGTACAATAACGGGAAGAAACCTTCCCGCTACCAAAATATACCATAGTTGATTGTTCTCTGCAATTGTTAAGGCAGGATTTTCTTTTCTGATTTTTTAATTCCCTTTTAGAATGAGGGGCTGTCTCAAAAGTCAACTTCAAACTTTTGAGGGTGTTGAACAAGTCCTCTTAGTTGGATGGTGGTATTGTATAACTTGCACAAAACGAGGTCATTGCCAATTTCACGGATATTACCCAACCCCCCGTCCCCCCTTCCCAGGACGGGAAGGGGGTGAAAATCCCTTTCTCTGGGGCTTTTTGAGCCGTTTTGCGGCTCAAAAAGCCCCAGAAAGTGGTTTCCCCGCCCAGCAGGGGCGGGGATAAAGGGGTGGGGTGTAGTGGACCCAAACTTTGGAAGTTTTTTCACCGGGGAAAGAGCATACCTGGAGTGGCTGTCTGCACTTTTGAGACAGCCGCTCATTCTAAAAAAGTTCGATGAATCTTTTCAACATCCTGAAGATCGAAGTTGAATTTCAAGTCGACCCCAATACAAGGGGTGGTTTGAAAAACCTAAATTTTGTTTTTCACATCCATCTCAGCCCTGGCGATGAAATCAT
>JAJFTV010000055.1 GCA_021372725.1 Chloroflexota bacterium
CCGCCCAAGAGCCGGTGACTATTTGGCTGGGTGCGGAAACATTCCCCTCATTGTCATGCTGAGCGCAGCGAAGCATCCGCCCAAGGACCGGCGATGAATGGGCTGGGTGTGGAAACATTCCCCGCATTGTCATGCTGAGCGGGAGCGAAGCATCCGCCCAAGGACCAGTGATGAATGGGCTGGGTGTGGAAACATTCCCCGCATTGTCATGCTGAGCGCAGCGAAGCATCCGCCCAAGAGCCGGTAATGAATGGGCTGGGTGTGGAAACATTCCCCGCATTGTCATGCTGAGCGGGAGCGAAGCATCCGCCCAAGAGCCGGTGACTATTTGGCTTGGTGCGGAAACATATCCCTGGGCGGTCTCCTCGTTATACTTTGGCGGGCTGTGAATTCAGGAGAATCGAAAAAGACAAAACGATTTGCCAAATACTGTGGTATACTAACTCCCGCTCCGGAAACGGAGACACTACAATTTATATGTTTTGATCATTCCAATACGCGGCCCGACCCGAAATGGGTGGGCCCTTTTCATGAAACCAGTCTTTGACCCTCAGGGTGAGGGGTTTCCGCAAGGAAATGCATGACTGAATACCAGACGGGTGGATACCACTCCTCCATGAAATTTGACCTGACAAGTTAAAAAGCGCTGCGGGGTTGTCAAAACGCGAAGGACTATTTTTATGACAACCGGGTTTTCCCAGTTCGACCTGCATCCGCAGTTGGTGCAGGCTATTGAAGAGTGCGGCTATAGCATTCCCACACCTATTCAAACCGGCATTATTCCCTTGATGCTGAAGGGCGATGATGTTCTCGGGCAGGCACAAACCGGAACCGGCAAGACCGCCGCTTTCGCACTGCCCATTTTGCACAATCTCCAGCCACGCGGAAAAGTCCAGGCGTTGGTGCTTGCGCCAACCCGCGAACTCGCCATGCAGGTGGCTGACTCCTTTTTTACTTACGGAAAGCATTTAGGGGCACGAGTGCTGGCTATTTACGGTGGTGCATCTTACAACCGCCAGATTTCCCAGCTAAACAGAGGGGTGGATGTGGTGGTGGGTACCCCCGGGCGACTGCTCGACCTGATCCAACGCAAGTCACTGGATATCTCCCACGTTCGCACGGTGGTGCTGGATGAAGCAGATGAGATGTTGAGCATGGGCTTTATTGAGGATATCGAAACAATTCTTAAGGAAACCCCGGCTGAACGGCAGACTGCCCTTTTCTCGGCCACCTTGCCCAAGGAAGTGAGAAAACTGGCTGAACGCTACATGAACGCGCCGCAATCGGTCACCATCCAGCGCGAGCAGCCGGCAGTGGCAGCCATCGAACAGCGCTATTATCTGGTCAACGCCTCTGATAAACTGGCCGCACTGACCCGCCTGTTTGAAATTGAACCGGTACACAGCGCCCTCGTCTTTGCCCGTACCCGTGTTGGTACCGGCGAACTGGCTAATGAGCTGACGAGGCGCGGGTTCCCGGCTGAAACCTTGAATGGTGATCTGAGCCAGGAGCTGCGCGAGCGCGTGCTCAATCGATTCCGTCAGAATCAGGTCAAGGTGCTGGTGGCAACCGATGTCGCCGCGCGCGGGCTGGATATCGAGGACATCTCGCATGTCGTCAATTTTGACCTTCCCGAGGACGACGAAATCTACCTGCACCGGATCGGGCGCACAGGACGGGCCGGTAAAAACGGGATCGCGATATCACTGATCACCCCGCAGGAACAGTACCGTCTGAGACGGATAGAGTCTTATATCCGTCAAAAGATCACTCGCGCTAACTTGCCTACCGTTGAGGAGATTCAACATTTCCGCGATAACCAACTACTCGAAAAGGTGACCGTCTGGCTGCGGCGTGGACGCGCCCAACATGAACGGGATATCACAGATGAATTGATGAAAGCCGGTTTTGAGCCATTGGATATTGCTGCGGCGGCACTTAAGGTTGCCCGGGCTGAGGAAAAACAACGCCCGATCGATTCTCTCGGTGTGGTGCCGGAAATGTCTGCCGAAAGACCCCGTTCCGGGAAACGGCCTGCCGAACGCGGTGGTATATCTCGTGGTCGGGCCGAGCATGCGCGCGGCGGTAACTACAACTCCAACAGTGAAAAGTTTGCCCGCGGCCCTGAAAAACGAAAACGAATCGAAAACTTTCCGGCCGGCAGGCAGACACAAACCGGCTTGTCTACGCGGACTTCTCACGAAGCCGGCATGGTACGTTTGAGCCTTGGATTGGGACACAAACATGGTGTGCGGCCCAACGAGGTGGTCAGCTCCATTGCGTATTATGCAGAAATCCCCGGTTCGGCGATTGGCAAGATCCTGATCGATGAGCAGACCACTTTGGTGGATATTCCCGAAGAGTTTGCCCGACAGGCACTGGCAAAGAGCGGTGACTACCGTATCCACAAACTGCCTGCCACGCTGAAACTGGCCTGATACAGTACTCACCCAAACCTGCACTGTTTTTCCCTTCCCGAGACGGGAGGGAGCCCGGGTGGGTTGGGCTAAATATTACTCGCGCGGGCGTTCTATCAGGTCAAACAAAAAACCAAACGGATCGCGCACAACCATGCCGCCTCCGGGAAGCGGGATGAGCGTGCAGCCGGCGTTCTCCAGATATTTGCTGGCTCCCGCCAGGTCGTTGACATCCAGAGATGGAATAAATAAAGGGGAAGGGTCCCCGCGATGGATGTACAGGCGTAAGGCTCCACTGTCATACTCCAGATGATCTTTTGATTTGGAGACCAGCCGGAACCCTAGCACGTCTTCATAAAATTCTTCAGCCTTCGCCAGATCAGACACATAAACTGCTACATCTGTGTTTGAACGAAAGGAGAAGGACGGAGTCTTAATTCTTTTTGTATCTCTATTGCCCACTTTTCTGCCTGGGTTGTTATTGATCATATATGGTCCTTTCGTAACATGTCCTGCATGTCCGCACATGTCCAGGGTACCCTGTAATACTGTTCAGGACAAATTTATGCCATAAACTGAGCACACAAGTCCTTGATGATGGTACGCAGTTCTTCAACCGAGCCGGGTTTGGTGTAAAAACCGGCAATTCCGTACTGACCGCAAAAACGAGCATCTTTTTCATTTGAAGAAGTGGTTAATACAACGACCGGCAGGTTTTCCAACCGCGGATCGGTTCTGATTTCCTTAAGTGCTGTCCGGCCATCTTTGCAAGGCATGTTCAAATCCAGCAAAACAAGGTTGGGAAGTGCAGGATTTTCAACCTCGTTACCCAGAAAGTTCATCAATTCTTCACCATCCTGCAGAAAGTGGGTTTTTATCCCTGCACAATAACGATTGAGCAGGTCCTGGATTAAAAACTGGTCATCCGGATCGTCTTCGGCAACAAGGAAATAAGGTTCTGAGTTTACCATTTAAAATACCCCCGGAAAGAAATCGCGATTAATCTGACGGATGGGGAGTGTGACGGTGAATATTGCTCCCTGGCCGATGTGGCTTTCCACACTAATTTTCCCTCCATGACGTTCAACTATTTTTCGGCAGATTGCCAGACCCATACCGCTGCCCTCATAATCACGCCGGCTTACAAACCTTCTGAAGAGCTGAAAGAGCTGATCGGCATGTTCAGCATCAAAACCGATACCATTATCTTTAACCATAATCTTCACTGACCAATCATCAGGCTGCTCCGCATATACCCTGACATACGGCTTGCCGCCCGCAGGCTGAAACTTGAGCGCATTTCCGACCAGGTTTTGGAAAAGCTGGTGGATCTGCAAAGGATCCGCTTCGATGACAGGCAGGCGATCTGCCTCCACAGTTCCACCTGAGAGCTGGAGGCATCGATCGAGATCGGAAAGCACTTCCAGGATGGCCTGGTTCAGGTCAACAGACTGAAACGGTTGAGCGTCGGTGGAAAGCCGTGAAAACTGCAAAAGCCCCGCCACCATGCTGCGCATCCGGCCGGCAGAATTTTTCAGTCTGTTCAACAGATCACTCTGGCGGTCTGTCAGATTGGCAGATTCTTCCAGCAGCATGTCGCTGAAAGCTTCTATTTTACGTAATGGCTCTTGCAAGTCATGAGACGCCACAAAGGCAAATTCTTGCAGTTCACGGTTGCTCCGTTCTAGTTCTGTGGCATACTGGTTCAATGCCTTTTCAGATCGTTTCAAATCGGTGATATCATGCCATACGGCTACCACCCCCGTTTGAACACCGTTTACAATCAATGGCGTAGCAGTGACCTGGAGGGTCATCTCTCGCCCTTCCTTGTTTGTCACTTCCAGATGTTCACGAATGACGGGATTACCATTAAGAGCCAGAGAACTGGGCAAATCCTTTCTTTCCACAAGGGAGCCGTCCGGGCGGCGGATCTGCATATATTGCACAGCTTCGTCACGGTATTGATGACGGGGATCAAATCCATGTGCTTTGGTTGCACTGGTGTTGCATTGATAAATGAATCCATTCCTGTCATACACCATTACCGGATCCTCCATTGCCTCGATAATGGCGTTTAATTCTTCCACATGGTTTTGAGCTTCGTTCTTTTCCTGTTCTATCTGTTCGGTCAGGATTTGACGTTCTTTTTCGGCCAGTTTCCGTTCCGTAATATTTCTTACGACGCTGATCAGTGTGCGCTGTTGATCAATTGTTGCCCCCTGTGAGCTGACTTCAACAGGGAAGATGCTGCCATCCTTGCGGCGGTGGACGGTTTCAAACAATAACCCTTCGGCATCTGCACGGCTCATTTGTTCAGCGGTAATGTGTTTGGTGCTGTCGGCGCGCAGATCATGAATGGTGAGGGCTAATAGTTCTTCATAGGTGTATCCATACTCGCGAAGGGCAGCGGCATTTGCATCCAGGATGTGGCCACTGGTGCGATCCATGAATAAAAGAATGTCCCGGTTGTGAGTAAACAGGAGCTTAAAACGGTTATCGGTCGTAACTCCCGCTGAGGATTTGAGCGTCAGAATGGCTTCCCGGCATATCTCCAACTGCTGCTCAAGCTCGGCGATCCGGTTGTGCAAAATTTGATCATCCATTTTACCAGTTGTCAGTTCAAAATCTCCCCTTGCTGAAATTGGTTTCACACTTTATTCGGCTGGCATAATCTGCAACAGGATAATTTTATGTATTATGCCATCATCCATCTGGAGACGCAAGGAAGGGTGCAATCATCCGGAGGGAGTGAATATCTCCGGCCAACCCCGCCTGACATATCCTATTTGTCTTACTCTACCTTGAGAATGCGAATTCTTGACAAGTGTACGCCATTGGCGTATAATATTTGAAAGAAAAACATTCCCATTGAAGGTGCCAAGAAGAATTATTGAATAGGAATACTCATGGAAAACGAGCTGTTTACTGAACAGGTTGCCAGTATAAAAGAAGGCGGGCAGATTCTAAGTGGTGAAAAACCACCGGTGCGGTCTTTTCAATATGACCCGCTGGATATTAAACGCATCCGGGGAAAATACAATCTCACGCAGGAGCAGTTTGCTGCCATGCTGGGTATCAGTGTGTGCACCTTGCGCAACTGGGAACAAGGCAGACGCAGCCCCGAAGGTCCGGCTATGGTCCTGCTGCGGGTGGCAGACAGGGATCCGCAAGCAGTTTTAGACGCGGTACGCGCCGAGGCTTAACCGAGGATATCCTGAAATCCCGCTTTCACCACGCCCCTCGAGAATTGCGTCTCATGGTCAAAAATGGATATAAACCATTCTTGCCAGTTGCTCAGAATGGATTCATTTTTACAGATCATAGACCAGGGATAAACCGTTTAATGCATGATGAACAGGAATTAATAAAATGGAAAATCCGCTGCATCTCCTTCTGATCGATGACGACGAAGATGAATATTTCCTGTTGAAGGAGATGGTCTCCCGTGCTCCATTCGAGGGAGTATTGAAGAGACTGGATCTGGACTGGATTTCGGATTATGAACAAGCGGCTGCTGCGTTAAGAGAATGTCAATACGACATATACCTGATCGACTACCGGTTGGGCAGCCAGAGCGGTCTGGACTTGCTGCGAACAGCAACTTCGATCAACTGCAAGGCTCCCATTATTCTATTGACCGGCCAGGGGCATTATGAAATTGACATGGCGGCCATGCAGTTGGGCGCATCGGATTATCTGGTGAAAGGTGAATTAACGCCGTTTCTGCTGGAACGATCCATCCGCTATGCACTGGAGCGAAAACAACATGAGGAGATTCTGCGTCGCTCGGAACTTGCCTTAAGGAAGGTCCAGAATGCAGCAAAAATGGGCAGTTGGTACTGCTTTCCCCAGGAAGACCGGATGGAAATATCGGCTGAGGCATATCATCTGTTCAGGATTGAGAAGGACGAGACGACCAGTCAATCGTGGAGCATTGAATATGTGCTGGAAAATTGGATCCATCCTGATGACAGGGCTAAAATACAGCAGACATTCCGGTCAGTCCAGGAAGCCGGAAAACCGGTTGGCCTGGAATGTCAGGTGGTTTGGCCGGATGGTACCATCAGGGAGATATGGGCCGAGAGGGTGGAGCAGATACTGGACGGTAACGGAAAATTATCCCTGGTGGCCGGTATTGTCCAGGATATCACGGACCGGAAAAAAATTGAAAAAGCTCTGCTGCAATCTGAAAAAATGGCCGGCCTTGGCACCCTGGCAGCCGGTATGGCGCATGAAATCAACACTCCGCTGCAAGTGATTACAGGGGCGTCTGAAAACATACAAAACAGGCTGAAAGCGGGCATAGATGTTGGCAGGGAAGAATTGGAACGCCAGGTTGCCCATATCAATGTAAATGCCTGGCGCATTGCTTCCATCGTGCGGTCACTGCTGGACTATGCTCGCAGTTCCAGCGAAGAGGCGGTCAGTTGTTCATTGAATGAGATTGTGAAAGCCACCCTGCCGCTCACCGCCCGGCAGTTTCTGGCCTGGTCCAATATAACCATTTCGACCAGTCTTATACCGGATCTTCCCCAGGTAATCTGTGACCCCAACAAATTAATCCAGGTCCTGCTTAATCTGTTGAACAATGCCCGTGATGCCATGCCGGACGGCGGGCAGATCATGATCGAAACCAGCCTGGATGAGGTCAACAACCAGGTGGTGCTGCGTGTCATCGATACCGGAACGGGCATCCCTGAACCCATACAGAGCCGGATTTTTGACCCATTTTTCACCAGCAAACCCCCGGGAAAGGGCATCGGTCTGGGGCTTTCCATTTCCATGGGGATTGTTCAGGCTGCCGGCGGTGTTTTGGAGCTGGAAAAAAGCTCCAGGACAGGCAGTGCCTTCAGGCTTGCACTCCCCATATCTTCCGTTCCGCGATCTTTGAATCATCAGCCATCAGGTGGTTGATTCAAATCTCGACAACCTGCCCGGATTGAGAGCTTTGATAGGCGGCGTCGATAATCCGCATATTGACCCAGCCCTCTGTTCCTCCCGGCGATGGTTGTATATCCTGCTCGATGCAGCCGATAAAATAGGCCATCTGGCGTTCATACATGGCATGCACCGAATCGGCCTGGCGCGGAAAAGGATAACCGGCGTCAACCATCTCAATCTCTCCGTCGGGGTGGCGTAATTTGAGCCGGGTCGGGAAGATGGATCCATACCCCAGTGTGCCGTACACCCCGGCGGCTGCCTCGGCCCCTCCTGCGTAAGGCTGCCACCAACCGGCTTCCAGATGGGAGTAGGTTTCATCCTGCCAGGTGATGATCAGCTCGGCGGTATCGTCAACATCTGATTCGATGTAATGGGTGCCGGTCCTGGCAAAAACGCTTTTGGGCAGCGGGTCACCCAACAGGAAACGAGCCGTATCGATGGCATGCACGCCCATATCCGCCAGCGCACCGCCCCCCGCCAGGTCTTTGCGGGTGAACCAGCCGGATGGTCCCCAATCCATGTGGATGCTGAAGCCATGTGTCCGTACGATATCACCCAGACGACCGGATTGAATCTGCGCCCTCAGCCATTTGACCTCTTCGTGAAAGCGCCAGTTGTGCGCCAGCATCAGCAGCGCACCGCTTTCAACACTGGCAGCCCACATGGCATTCGCTTCGGATGCGTTGAGCGCCATCGGTTTTTCCACCAGCACATGCATGCCGTGCCGCAGAGCAGCCATGGTTTGCGGCGCATGCAGCGCGTTGGGAGTGCCAACCACCAGTGCATCGGCGCCGCCGTCGGACAGCAAGTCATCCAGATCCGTAAAGGTGCGCGGGATATCAAATTCATTTGCAAAGGATTGCATGGATTCGCAGCGGTGATTGACCACTGCATACAACTCAACCTGTGGCAACAGTTTGGCTGCCCGGGCATGAACTTTTGAAACCCAGCCTGTTCCGGCAAATGCGAGTTTGATGGTCATGATCCCTCCGTTTCGTTTTGTCTCCGCCCGCAGGCGGAGAATTTTAGTCACTTTTGTGATTTTTGCACCGATTGCGGTTAAAAATCACAACATTGTTATTCGCGTTGATGGTCTGTTCATTTGTTATTTCGCCTATCCCCCTGCCCCCTTCCCATCCGGGAAGGGGAAAAAGCCTTGTTGCCACTCAAACAAAACAGTTCCCTGCCTCTTGAGGGGTGGGGTGTTAATCTTGTGCCAGGAATTATTTTTCATATTACTCATTGCCTTTATACACCCTCATTACACGTTCTACGCATTCCACACAGGCTCTTTTTCCGAAACGAGCATACAGGAGCCTAAGAAAGGGATGCAGCCCGGATGCGCTAGCGAGCGTGGAAAGCAGGTTCCGGTTGAGCAGGTTTTGTCCAACGGAAACCGCCGGTCCTAATCCATCGCCGATGGTGAGATCGACATCTTTTAAATTATGCTCGTGGGCGCCATGAATGCGGATTGGCATGAACAGACTCCCCTGGTAACCGATAGCAGTAGTATATCAAACTGCCGGTTTCCTTGCCCATCTTCCGGGGTGGAAACCCGAACGGAATGCTAAAAGAATTCCAATCACTTCTTAATAACTTCTTAAGATGATCTGGATATACTAATTGACAAATAAAAGAACAAATTCGTTGAAACAGATAATGCATCCAATAATCCGGCAAGTATTGACAGGTGCGAAGTAAATAAAAAAATATGAGATGCAATTTCCCTCCAAGATGCTTGAATAACTGAAGCCAAATCCCTGGCATTCAACCCCGATTAACAGTCCGGTACAGACTGATAAAGTAAGAATGCCAGGGAAAAGGCCCCTTGCAAGGAGTAAACAAGACATCGGCTGATTTGTCTGAAAACTGACCCTAAACTTCTCCTTATCGATGTAGAAAGGAGTACTCATAAGTCAATTGATCCTGATTCTCCCTAGACCCCACCTTCACCCCGATTGGACAACAGCGGGGTGAAGGTTATTAATGGTGTGTTTCGTTTGGTTGTCACACTGATTGCACCACCCTAACAACAGTTTTGTCATTCCGACCGGCGGGAGGAATTCGCCCAAAGGCGTATCTGTATATCCGGCCAATTTATCGCCAGCTCCCGGGCGGATGTTTCGCTTTGCTCAACATGACAACGTGGAAAAATTTCGCCTGATCGTCATCCGGTCGCCCTTTCAAACAATTTCTCCTGAATAAGAAAAAATAAGGCTATAATTTGCTGTGAATAACGTCCCGTTATCCACAGGGAGTGATCGATTGAATAAGATTAACTTTGTCATATTTGCAGTTTTGCTGATCCTGCTGGCGGCCTGCGGCGGACAAAAAACCTCTACGGAGACGTCTCCTGCCGGGAATGCCGGTCTTAGCGTGGTAGCCACCACCAGCATTGTCGGTGATGTGGTTGCCCAGGTAGGCGGTGAGTATATCGACCTGAAAGTGCTGCTGCCTGTAGGTACCGATCCTCACAGTTACAGTCCCACTCCTCAGGACGCTGCCATGCTGGCCGATGCTGATGTAGTCTTTGCCAATGGGGCCGGTCTGGAATCCTTTCTGGGCACTTTACTGGAAAGCGCCGGAGCTACTGACAAGCTGGTGACAGTCTCGGATGGTATCACCCTGCTGGAGGGGACTGGCGATGCGCATGGTCACGGCGCGGATCCTCATACCTGGACGGATCCCAACAATGTCAAAATTTGGGTCAATAATATCCAGAAAGCACTCAGTACGGCGGATTCTAAAAATGCGACGGTTTATCAATCCAACGCCGATACCTACCTCAAACAACTGGATGAGCTGGATGGCTGGATCCGTGGACAGGTTGCCCTGATCCCTGAGGGAAAACGCAGCCTGGTGACCGACCACATGGAGCAGGGGTATTTTGCGCAGGAATACGGTTTTAACATGGTGGGCGCTCTTATCCCCGGTTACAGCACACTCTCGGAACCTGCTGCCAAAGACCTGGCGGCAATTGAAGACGCCATCCGTAGCCTGGGTGTGACGGCTGTATTTGTCGGCAATACGGTCAACCCCAACCTTGCCGAACGGGTTGCCGTCGATACCGGTACGCAACTGGTGTATATCTATTCCGGCTCACTCAGCCCGGCTGATGGTGAAGCTGCAACCTATCTGGATTACATGCGATATAATGTCAACGCCATCGTCGGGGCATTGAAGTGACCATTTCGCAGCATGTTTTCCATTTTCCGCCCCTAATGGGCGGGGATAAAGGGTGAGGTGAAAAAGTGATTTTAGATTGATTTTTCCCCAACCTCGATGAATGACTAAGTATGAAAATAAAAACATGAGCATACTAAAAGAACTTCGCCAGACCAGCGAGAACCTGGGCAAGCACCATGTGCCGCATGAACCCAACACCCCCATCCTCAGGGTGGAGGATCTCACCGTACGTTATGAAAGCGGTTATGCCCTGGAGAAAGTGAGCTTTGAGCTTCAGGCTGCCCAGCGCCTGGCGGTTGTCGGGCCGAATGGGGCCGGAAAAAGCACCCTTTTCAAGGTTATTGCAGGGGTATTTTCCACCTACCAGGGCCGGGTGGATATTTCAGGCCATGAACCCAGCGTCCACATCTGCATTGCTTATGTGCCGCAGCGCAACCAGGTGGATTGGTCTTTCCCGGTCACCGTTGAAGATGTGGTGATGATGGGGCGGATTGGAAAAATGGGCTTGTTCCGCAATCCCACCCGCCATGATTGGGAACTGGTTCACAATGCTCTGGATATTGTGGGGATTGCTGATCTTGCAAAGCGCCAGATCAGCCAGCTTTCAGGTGGACAGCAGCAGCGCATGTTTATTGCCCGCTCTTTGTCACAAGAAGCTGAACTCATGCTGATGGATGAACCACTCACCGGGCTGGACGCCAACTCGGAAGAGGATATTTTTAATATTTTCGACGAACTGAAACGGCGCGGCGTCACCGTTTTGGTCTCACTGCATAACCTGCGCATGGCATCCCGGCGCTTTGACCAGGTGCTTCTGTTGAACCACCGCATGCTGGGCATTGGCAGCCCGGCTGATGTGCTCACCCAGGAGAACCTGTTTCAGGCTTACGGCGGACAACTTCACCAGGTATCCACCGTTGATGGTACGTTTGCGCTCGGCGATACTGGCTGCGACCACGAGGATGAACTTTGATCCATTTCCTGCTTGAACCACTCAAATACAGTTTTATGGGGCGTGGAATGATTGCAGCCGTACTGGTGGGGATTGTTTGTGCGGTGGTTGGCACTTATGTGGTGCTGCGCGGCATGGCCTTCTTTGGCGATGCGCTTTCCCATGCCATTCTTCCGGGGATCGCGGTGGGTTACCTGGTGGGGGGCGGAGCACGTGAACCACTGTTCTGGTGGGCGCTGGTCACTGCCATTGCCAGTTCACTCGGCATTGGAGCCATCAGCCGCAGCACCCGTATTAAGGAAGATACCGCCATTGGGATTGTTTTTGCGGGTACATTTGCCCTGGGGGTGGTTTTGATCTCCACTGTTCGCAATTACAGCGTCGACCTGACCCATTTCTTGTTTGGCGATGTACTGAGCGTGCAGTCGTCTGACCTGATACTGACCGCCGTATTTGGCGGGTTGGTTCTTCTGACGATTGTGGCTTTTTACAAGGAATTCATGGTGGTGTCATTTGACCCCATTCTGGCGACCACCCTGCGCCTGCCGGTTCGTCTACTGGACATTCTGCTGCTGATATTGATCGCCGTGACAATCGTGGTGTCACTGCAAACGGTGGGAGTATCGCTGATGGTGGCCATGCTGGTCACACCGGCTGCCACGGCATATTTGCTCACCCGACGGCTGCCGGTGATGATGGTCCTCGCAGCCCTGATCGCCTCGTTTTCAGGTGTTGTTGGTTTATATTTATCCTATTATCTCAGCATCGCTTCCGGGGCTGCCATTGTGTTAACCTGCACAACGATCTTTGGGATTGTGTGGATCTGGCAGACCCTCCGCGGGCGCAGGCGCGCCGCCTGATTTTATCGAATACCCATCCCTTCCCACCGGGGATCGGGGGATGGGGAATTCCCCTTAATCTCCATTTTGGAGAAATTAAAAAGGCCGTTGCGTCCTAGAGCGGATAACGGTACAGATTCGTCTCCCACTTCATAAAACCAAGCTGTTGGTATAAGCGATTGGCAGCCTCTCTGGCAGGGCGCGATGTCAGGCTGAGAGAATGAGCGCCCATGCTGCGCGCCGTCTCGATCAATGTACGCGTCAGGGATTCACCGACCCCCTGCCGGCGGTAGGCCTCATCCACTACCACGTCTTCGATCCAGGCATGTAGCCCGCTCGGCGTGCGGTAGCAGCCCAGGGCGGCTGCCCCGGCAATCTCGCCGTTCACGCGCGCCATAAATATCCGGCAACTTTCAGATGTGATCATCTGCTCCAGTTCCTCGCGGGTGGGCGCCGGCAGATTGGTTAACTGTGGAAACAGGCGCTCAAATGCGGTGACTGTTTCATCGCTGATTTCTAAAAGTTCGTATATTTCCATCATTACTTACGGTGTCACCCAGCGAAAACTGCCCATCATCTGTTCGATGACTGCTGTTTCGGCTTCGAAATCATATTCCGGCGGCGGCGTGGGATAGTTGTAGCGGTTGGTTGAGTGCAGGACAAAACCAAAACTGGCACACATTCCATCCCTGCCTGTGGAATAGGCAATCCAGTTGTAGTAATTTCCTGCGCCGGCATCTGAACCGCTCTGTTTAATGAAGGAAAGCCCATTGATGACCAACTCTTCCGTTTGGACTGCCTCAGGTACATAGCCGGTCGCCAGCGGGCTGGTGCAGGTTTCGCCGTTTTCCTGCACGGTGATCTCTACATATTTTTCACCCAGATTGGTGCCGGGCAGAACGCTCAGGTCGATATGGGTTATCCCGGCATCTGTTGTTCCCAAGATGGAATCCGGTGGGTATTGGATAAGGAAACCGTGGGTGTTGTCACAGTAAAACGGCCAGTCTGCGATGGGCAGTGTTGCCGGCGGGCATGCGGACACATCACCACCGATTCCGGCCGGCGGTGAGCTGGTCATGACGGCCATGGTTGCCGTGGGCTGCTCCGTGGGTGATATGGTTGTCGTGAAGGTGGCAGGTGGTATCGCAGTCTCCGTAGGCAATGCTTCACTTTTCACACATGCTGACGTGAACAGGATGACGATCAACAGGATACAGGAAATCATGAATGGCCGGCGCATAAGAACCTCTTTTTATATTCAAGCAGTCGGAACTTCCAAGAACCATGCAACAGATGGGATATAATACAAAAAATCTTCACAAGTTGGATCTTCATAGCCCGCGGCTTCTGTTTTAATGTCTGATAAAAACATTATACGTCAAATTGAAACTACCCAGGAGTGGGGGGAAATCCATGAATAAGGAACATCTGGTGTTTAAACCGGTCACCATCAATGAGTGGCCGGATATGCAGGCATTATTTGAGGATTGCCCATTCCGTGGTTGCTGGTGCATGTACTGGCGCAGGCGCCGGACAGAGTTTGATAAGGGCATGGGGGAGGGCAACCTGCGCGCCATGCAGCAGGCCATTGAAAGCGGAACGGTGCCCGGCCTGCTGGCATATCGCGACGGGAAACCTGTAGGCTGGGTTTCGGTGGGCTCCCGGGAAGATTTTACCGCACTGGAACGTTCCCGCGTCCTTAAACGGTTCGATGACCAGCCGGTCTGGTCCATCGTGTGCTTTTTGGCAGCAAAATCAGAACGCGGCAAAGGGATTTTGCCTTCCTTAATCCGCGGAGCAGTAAAATATGCAGCCAGCAAAGGTGCATCCATTGTCGAAGCCTATCCACTGATTCCCGAGGAAAGCCGCAACCCGCGCATGAGCAGCTACATGGGTATGCTGTCCACTTTCAAAAAACTGGGTTTTCAGGAGGTGGCGCGCCCTTCCAGAATGCGGGCTGTCGTTCGTTTCTTCATCCAGGATTCGAAAATACAAAATTTGGATTGCCAAATTTTGCCCAAAGACACGGAGGTTGTTTCATGAATTCAGGACCTGTTGCAGCGCTTATCTTGCTGGTCCTCGTATTGGTTAACGGTTTTCTGGCATTATCCGAGATTTCAATTGTCTCGGCACGCAAAGGGCTTCTGCAAAGCCGGGCTGCCGCGGGCAGCAAGCGCGATCAGACAGCCCTGGATTTGGCAAACTCACCGGGCAACTTTCTGTCGGCCATTCAAATCGGCATCACTTTGGTGGGGATTCTGACTGGCGCCCTGGGAGAAGCAACCATTGCAGATGACCTGGCAGCCTGGCTTGTCTCGATGGGCGTGTCGTCAGCAACCAGCGGGGTGATCAGCGTGGCGGTGGTGGTGATTACCATTACCTACCTGTCCCTCATTCTGGGAGAACTGGCCCCCAAGCAGATTGGTTTGATCCATGCTGAACGGGTGGCCACTGCCGTCGCACCAATCATTCAGACGCTGGCCCGGATTACCCGACCTTTGGTCGGGTTGTTGACCCATTCGACCGGTCTCGTTCTGCGTATTTTGGGTATCCGCCCCTCCAACGAACCGGCCGTGACCGAGGAGGAAGTCAAAATTCTCATTGACCAGGGTACCGAGGCGGGCGTATTTGAAAAAGTGGAAAGTGCCATTGTGGATCAGGTTTTCAGAATGGGAGACCTGAAGACGCTTAGCATCACGGTGCCGCGCAATGATATTATCTGGCTGGATCTGAATGATCCTGTCGATGAAAACTATGCCAGGATGCTTGGCAGCCGTTTTTCCCATTTCCCGGTGGCCGATGGTGACCTGGACAACCTGCTGGGATACGTGAGCAGCAAGGACCTGCTTTCACAGTTTCTGGCAGGCGAGACGATCGATCTGCGTTCTGCGATCCGCCCACCTGTTTACATGACCGAGAACAGCCCGTTGTTTGAGGCGTTAAAACGTTTTCGGGCCACCGGCGAGGAAATTGCATTTGTGATCGATGAGTACGGCGGTGTACAGGGTCTCATCACCCTGCAGGATATTCTCAATGCACTGGTGGAAGACCTGCCCGGACATGACGAACGGCGGCGACCGCAGGCAGTGCAACGGTCTGACGGGTCATGGCTGGTGGATGGTACTCTTGCAATCAAGGATTTTCGCGAGTTGTTTTCCCTTGGAGAGCTGCCGGGTGAAGACGAGGAGGCATTCCATACCGTGGGCGGGTTTATCATGGCCGCTTTGGGCCAGGTGCCTGAAGAAGGCGCCATCCTGGATCTGGAGAACCTGCATATCGAAGTGATGGATATGGACCGTCGTCGGGTGGACAAGGTGCTGGTGACGTTAAAATGAAAAAAAACATCATCCTGATCCTTGCTCTTTTGAGCATTGCGTATTTTGTCGTTTTTTGTTTCCCCAATTCGGCCAATTCGGATAATATCAACATGGTACAGGTCTTTGAGCCGGATGAGGCTATGCCTTTGCCGTATGTTTTTCACATGATCGAGCCATACGGTTCGCTCAAATTGAGCCTGTATAACTTCGCTTATTACAATTACTACTTCTATGGTTTTCCACACTTTGCTTTATCGGCCATTTTACTTCTGCCGTTAAAATGGGCCGGGCAATTGGACAATATCCCGCTGGTGATGGCTGTTCTGCGTCAGGCTGTCAGTTTGCTGCCTATTTTAGCTGCCATCTGGCTGCTGGTGTATCTGCAGACGGGCTTCAAAACCTGGAAGGCCGTACCGCTCTTTCTGCTGCTGGCCGGTCTGCCGGCAGTGGTGGAGAACAATTTCTGGTGGCATCCCGACGGTCTGGCAATATTGCTCATGATGCTGGCTATACTGTTTTTGGCACGCGACAATTTGCGTTTTGGACGTTACTTTTACCTTTCAGCAGCCCTGTGCGGGTTGGCTGCCATGACCAAGGGGATCGGTTTTTACTTTTTTCTTTCGGTATTCGTCTATCTGGTGCTCGGATGGGTGAACAAAAAAGCATCACCCGGCCGGTTGGTTTTGTCAGCAGCGGGTTATCTGGCAGTGATGGCTGCGGCTTACTTTATCTCCAACCCGATCCTGGTTTACAGTGCTGAGCGGGAACGGTTCTTCGAGATCATGCGCGACCAATCAGAACTGCTAACCCAGGGCTACGAGCTGCAGTATGCCAAAGGCCTGGCTGCTGCCTTGCCGACCTTGAAAGAATATTACGGAAGCTGGCCTTTTCTGCTGGCCGGTCTGGCAGCCTGTGTGGGGGGGATCCGGCGCGGGCCTGACCGCCTGCTGCAAATCATCATTCTGGCCTGGGTCATCCCGCTGTCGGTTATGGATTTTTTCATCATTCATTTTAAATTCCAATACTGGCTTCCGGCTGCGCTGCCGCTGTTTTCCACATTTGCCCTGATCTTGCCGGAACGTATCGATTTTCAAAACCTGTGCTCCAGACCCAGGGGGAAGCCCTTTTGGGAATCGCTTTTCAGGGTTGGGTTGGGTGCCATTCTGTTGATCCAGTTTATCTTTTTTGTGGCAAGTGATGGGACACGTTTTGTCGACCAGCTTCACAAAAGCGAAAACAGCTCGTCGATTGCATTCTACGATGAGGCTTCCGGAGCTCTTTCAGCTCTCCCGAAAGATGCATATCGTGTCTATCATGACGTCCGCATGTATGTACCCCAGTCATCCGGCTGGGTCACAGAAACGAACTTTGAGGTATTGACTTACCGGTATATTGAAAAGGGCAAATTCGATATTTTGTTGATCATGCAGAGTCGCGTCAGTGATTATCTCAACCCGGATGCCCAGGCTGTGGATGAGGAGGAATTGGCACAGGCGCGTGAATTTTATGGAGACGTCCGCGCCGGCACGGTGGAGGGCTACCGGTTGGTGTATCAAAACGGCTACGGCCTGATCTTTGTGAGAGATGCATTATATGAACAATATTTTGCGTCTGAAAACTCCAACCTGGAGGAACTATGGCCGGCATGCCGCAGTTGCCAACCAAACTAATGAACGGCAGGGCGCTGTTTGGGGTAAAAGGTACGTTGGCACTTATTATTCAGGTTTTTGATTCGGTATGGAGAAGAATGCCCCAGGTTTTCCTGAGGCTTTTTATTACCTGTTTGCTGTACTACCCCCCAGGTTTTTTTCATACTCCCTCTCACATTTGCCTTGTATAGTAAAATACAAGATATATTAAGGATTTATTTGAATGGAAAGAACCGTACCCAAAACCGCCTCCGAAGAAATCGAGCTGTACCTGCGCACGATCTATTCGTTACTGCGATCCACCACCGAGGTGCAGATACGCACCCTGGAAGAAGCGCACGCCAATACCAACTCCTCGCTGCATCTTGGGGCGCACAAGGCAGCGCCGGATATGTCAGCCTTTATTTACAGCCTTTTCCGACTTCCGGCCTGCATTACACAGGTACGAAAGGTCATTCTTGGCCAAAGCGCTGAAGTTTTTAGCCGACACGGGTTCACAGAAGTAGAAAGCTGGGAACCCGTTTCTGCGCCTGCACGAAGACGGCGCTGTTTCTTTGACCGCAACCAGACTCTGGCCTGTTTCATTGCCAGCCGCTCTGACATCGATGACCTTGTTCCAACCCTGACGGCCTTTCAGATTGAGTGGAACAAATTGCACACACTGCTGAACGCCCTGCCGCCTCAGATTGATCTGCCATCCCTTGACGAGGATCCTTCCACCTTTCAGGAACTGGCGGAATCGTTGCAAATCACCGCTGACGATTTACAGCGCCTGAAGACAATCTGGGGGGATCACTTTTCAAGCCAGCTTCAACAGATTGCAGCCAATCAATGCGCCCTGCAGGTGCGCCTGTTGAATGGATCACTGACCGAGTACTGGCGTTCAACGCGTATCTGGTGGGACACTATCGAAGAGGCCAGCCCCAGCCTGCTCAAACGACCCGTTTACTTCATTTCCAGCAACAATCACAGCATTGCCAACCTGTTGAGCGGTCATATTTTGAAACAGCGCGGCACAATGCTGGAGTGGCTAAAAAGACAAAAATCTTCGATTCTGTTGGAGGAATGGCAGGCCATTCAATCCAATTCCGTACCCTCGAACAGCGAGAATTTTCTGTATTATCTGTACAAAAAATTCACCCAATCTGCGGAAGGGAGCCAAATTTTGGCACAGCAATATGCCGATGAACGGCGCTGCGCCATCACCCGCATTCCGAGTGTACACTCCTTCGAAGTCGATGCACAGGTGATCGACCTGGCGTGTCTGGATCCGCAATCCGTAGACCCGCGTCTGGCCGGGGAAGATCTTTCATTCCTGCATCAAAGTGATGCACTGATCCTCAATCTTGATTATCCCCTCGGGCTGGCGGCCTATAACATCCTGCGCATCATCAGTGAACATGTTTATCCGATCCTGGGTATCTATTCGATTGGAAAAGCGGCCACGCTGAACGGTGTGATCGGTGATGTGATCATACCGGACGTGGTGTATGACGAGCACTCTCAAAACACCTATCTGTACCGGAATGTCATCCGTGCCAGCGATGTGACGCCTTTCCTGGTACACGGCAGCGCGCTGGACCACCAGAAGGCCATCAGTGCCCTGGGGACTTTCCTGCAGAACGCCGACTTTATGGATGTCTTTTACCGGGAGGGATATACCGATATCGAGATGGAAGCCGGGCCGTACCTCTCGGCAGTATCCGAATTGACCCGGCCCAACCGTCACCCCATCAATGAGATCGTCAACCTGTACGACCTCCCATTTGATTTGGGCATCGTCCATTACGTCTCGGATACTCCCCTGAGCAAGGGAAAAAATCTGGGAGCTGGAACCTTATCCTATTACGGTGTAGATTCCACCTACGCTGCTTCGCTTGCCATTCTCCAGCGCATCCTGCGGTTGGAGCGGCAAAGAATTAACGGTTAAAGGATAATTGTATGGTCAGGATCCAGAATGTAGAAATTGTGCGACCCCAATTAATCGATGAGCTGCATCTGTCACCCTTCAAGCCGCGCACAGAAGCCATTGCCGAAGCCTACCGCCTTGGCGCCAAGCTGCATGCCGGACAGGAACGGTTGAGTGGAGAACCTTTCTTCGAGACTCACTGCGTCTGGATCGCCAACTTTCTTGAACATTTGGTGAAAAAAGAAGCCTGGACCATTGCTGCCCTCCTTCATGATACGGTTGAAGACCGCGGCGGAAGCCTGGAACTGATTCGCCAGACATTTCCCGGTGATTTAGGCGAAGAAGTTGCCTATATTGTCGACGGTGTCACCAAGTTGAGTGTCTCGCGCACCGGGCGCTCCCGTCAAATGGAGACCCTGCGCAAGATCGCCATGTTTCGCGACCCGGGTGTTTTCCTGGTTAAGCTGGCCGACAAGACGCATAACGTCATGACACTGGAATACATGGAGGATCCCAAACGGCGCCAGAAGGCTGACGAAGCCATCCGCGCTTACGGACGACTGGCCGGCATTCTCAACTGCTACAAATGGCGCCACTGGCTGGAAGACATGGCTTTCCCGTATGCCTATCCTGAAATCTACCGGGTTGTCAGGCGCCAGATAGACCGTGATCCTCGTCTCTCGCTGGAGTTTATCAACAGTTTTATCCGGCAACTGGGCAGCGTGATGGAAAAATCGGGGATTGATGGCAGCATTGAGATTAACGTCAATGGTTACTGGTCCGCCTGGCAGAAGCTCAAACGGATGTCGGTCATGCGGCGGTCTTCACTCAACACATTCGAATCCGTCAATGACCTGATCAGCTTTCGTATGGTTGTAGATGAAAATGATTATCGGTTGTGCTATAGCCTGCTGGCCGATGTAAACCGTTTCCTAGGTCCATACCTGAACCAGGACCGGTTTGACGATTACATTGCATGCCCCCAGAATGGGTACCGGGCCTTGCAAGCCACAGCCTGGCTGCAAAATCTGGGAGCCGTCGAGGTGGCCATCTCCACCCGTGACATGGAAGACGAAAATCAGTGGGGCTTTGTATATGCCGTCAACCAGGGGCGTAGTACTGAAAATTACCAGACCGTCGAGATCATCACCCCCACTGGTGGGGTACGTTTTGTTCCGGAGGGCTCCACGGTTCTGGATGCCATTGCCGCCATTCAACAGGATCTGCTGCTGGATAAAATCAGCTCGGTGCGCGTCAATGACAACATGGCCCGCCTGTGGGACAAGGTGCACCCGGGGGATGTGGTCGAAGTCATCACGGAAGGAAATCATATCCCGGTCAGTGAGGAATGGCTTCAGTTTTGCAGCCGGACGACTGCCCGGCTGGTGCGGCATCTGCTTGCCAACCAGGCTTTGAAAATGTCCGCCGTTCAGGGTCGCCAGCAAATAAAAATCCTGCTGCTCGACCGGGGAATTCTTTCACTGGAAGATGTGCTGGCACTGGCGCCGGAACGGATTGAAAATCTTCTCAGCCAGCTTTCGTCTCCGGGTCTGGAGGATTTATATTCTGCCGTTGGCGGCGGGGCAATCGCACCGGAAGAAATCTCTGCCGCCCTGGATGAAGCCGGTATCTCCAAGCAGAAATTGAACTGGACGACCATTCACCTGCTTGGCAAGGTCGACACTAACAAACCGGGAATGCTGGCGATGTTTGCCAGTTTGATCTCCATTGCAGGGGCAAACATCATGCGGGTGGTCAACGATACCATGGATGACGGCAGTTTTGACATCACCTTTGTGGCGCAAGGCCTGACAGAGGAACAGGAGAAAGAATTAAACGGCTCGTTTCAGATGCATTCAGGAGAACTCAGGTATTTGGAAATCGTATAAAGGTGATAAAGGAGAAGAGAGAAGCCATGGCAAGATATTCAGTCAATACCAGGTTGGACGTAGAAAAGGTGATCGACAAGGCTGTCGATTTCTTTGAAAAGAAATTAAACATGGATGTCACCGAACGCCGGGACTGCTGCGTCCGGTTTACGGGGGGCGGAGGATTTGTATATATTTACCAGGTTACGGATCATGGTGATAAGGATATCATCATCGAATGTCAGGAATGGGATGCGCGCGTAAAAGAGTTTTTGGTAAAGCTGTGAGTTTTACGCACCCCGAATTCCCTCCATGATTACATCCGCCTGATCACGGCATAAAACGCCTTGACATTTTCCGCCGGCGTTCCAGGAGGGATATCACACCCGGACATGAGAATAAAGTTGGAATGGTAAAAGCGGTCGTCAACCTTGTTGACCGCTTGACCAATCAACTTTGTATCGAAGCAAGCTAATAAAAAAGATCCAGAGTTCTGAATCTTTTTTTGCAGATCAAGAACGATTATTCAGCCGGGGCTTCTTCGGCCGGTGCTACGTATGCCTTGCGGAAGATAAAGGTTTGGGCAAAAGTTTTTCCCTTTGGGGAGAGTACAACCTCATCCAGTTCGTACCCATCAGAAGCCTGTGAACCAATGATATTGGACAGCATAGTCTCATCTTTGGTGGCGAGATCCTTGCATATCACATCGTTGGAACCGGTGTCATAGGTACAGACCTGGGTAATCAGCTTATACGTCCACTGCTGGGCCGATACTTTCTTGGGGGTAGTCACTTCGCTTGTTTTGTCCGCCGTGCAGGCAGAAAGAGCTAACATAACAACCAACATTAAGACAATTATGATTTTTTTCATTTTTATCTCCATCATTTTTGTTTCTCGTACCTGAAATGATGCAATTAACATGCCAGCATAGGGTTCAAAAGAACGCACCTACAACATGACAAGGATGGGGTATTTGACCTTTGTTGTCACTCCGGGTAAAACGAGGAGACCGCCCAGGGGCATATTTCCATACCCAGCCCATTCATCACCGGCTCTCGGGCGGATGCTTCCGGTTTGTTTCACAACAAACCCTCAGCATGACAATGCGGGGAATGTTTCCGCACCCAGCCCATTCATCGCCGGTCCTTGGGCGGATGCTTCGCTGCGATCAGCATGACAACGTGGGCGGTATTATTTCCCCCCCGTTGTCATTCCGAACGAAGTGAGGAATCCGCCCAGGGACTACTCTCGCAGTTTCCCCGATATGCAGCAAACAACCTGTCTTTATCCGATGTGCCTCAGGCAGCTATGAACCTGTCGCAAGAAATGGAATATAGTTTTAGCGGTTCACTCCAGCGCTGATTCCAGACTCTCCCGAAACTGGTTCTCGTCCTCGTTATTGTCATCCAGAAATGACTATCAATCACTTTTTCTGAAAATTAGCCCAAGGTTACCTGGTAAATATATTTATCAGATGAATGTGGAGTGGAAATACGGTCACATGCCCTTATAATAGAAGAAAATAAATACCAAAGGGGTTCTTTATATGATTAACAAAACGCCCCTCCAGTTTATCCGGCAGCTCCCCAAAGCCGAGCTGCACATTCATCTGGAGGGAGCCATAACGCCGGACACCGTGCTGGAGCTGGCCCGTCGCAACAACTGCCTGGATACGCTGCCCGCCTGTGATGAAGAGGGTCTGCAAAAGTGGTTGATGTTCTCGGATTTTTGGCATTTCATCGCGGTGTACCTGGCCGTTTCGAATCTGCTGCGCACGCCGGATGATTTCGCCCTGATTACTTACCAGCTTGGGGCTGACATGGCTGCCCAGAACATCCTCTACCGCGAGGTCACCCTCACGCCGTACACCCATGTCGATTTTCAGGACAAGGGACTGGCCATCCATGATCTGCTGACAGGTCTGGAGCAGGGCCGGCAGGCAGCTTGCAAGGATTTCGGGGTGGAGATGCGCTGGGTCTTCGATATCCCGCGTGACATGAGTTTCATGGACGGTGACGGGCGCTACAACCCGCTCCCCGCCGAAAAAACCCTGGAATATGCACTGCTCGGCCGGAAATACGGCGTGGTGGGGCTGGGGCTGGGCGGCAGCGAAGTGAATGCACCCGCCCTGCCCTTTGCGCATGCCTTCGAGGATGCCCGCTGCGAAGGACTGTGGCGGGTTCCGCATGCCGGCGAAACGATGGGCCCGGCCAGCGTTTGGGAAGCGATCGATCATCTGTACGCACAGCGCATTGGGCATGGGGTGCGCTCCATCCAGGACCCGCAGTTGGTGAAAACACTGGCGGAGCGCGGCATTGTGCTGGAAATCAATCCCACCAGCAACATCCGCCTGCACATCTATGAAGATTACGCCATGCACCCGTTCAGGCAGCTTGACAAGGCCGGCGTGCTGGTGACCGTCAACAGTGACGATCCATCGCTGTTCAACACCACCCTGACGCAGGAATATGGCGTTCTGGCAAAACACTTCGGCTATAAAAAGCCGGATCTGATTCGCATTGCCCGCAATGCATTCCAGTACGCCGCCGTGGAAGAGCCGGTCAAAACCCGCCTGCTGGAACGTTTTGACACACACCAGAATGTTCAGTCGTAGAAACTGACCAGGGGGCTGTCCTAAAAGAATGGACAGCCACTTTGGATATGCTCTTTACCCCGCTTCTACCCAACCCCAGAGAAAACTATTTTGTGGAATTTTTTAGCCGTAAGACGGCTAAAAAATTCCACAAAAATAAAACGAGTGAATTTTACTTTTGAGACAGCCCCACTATCATTCCACGCGAACTGTACAGGCGAGGCTTGCCCCGCCTGTACATACAAACCGTAAGGGAAACATCCGCCCAAGAGCCAAATGGAACAAGCAGATCCATATATTTTACAATTCGGTATAATAACAATATTCAAATTCCAGAGAGCCCATGCCTGTTCCTTCCGCCAGTCTTCTATTGTTAGTGAGCAATGATCTTCAGGTAACCCGTCTGACGACAGCATTTGAACCGGATGGATACCAATTAACGACTTTGGTAGGGTTGGAACATCCTCTTCCTTCGCTGTCCAACGCCCCCCCGGATCTGGCCATCTTATGGCTCTCTAACGTTTTACCAGAAGCCTTATCTGATTTGGAAAAGCTGGTTAACCAAATCAGGGGTATTGGCGCCAGTTATCCAACTCCTGTTTTGATGATCATCGACCAGTTCGAGGCACGCTGGGTGGAGCCAGTATTTCGCCTGGGTGTTACCGATATTCTCACTCGCCCGATTCACCCGCTTGTTTTACGTCAACGAGTGCGTCTCCTGCTTCAGGCTCGCCAGACCGAACTTGCCATCGCCCGCTACCAGGCATCAGAGCAAGCCCTTCAGGAAGAAAAGGAACGTTTCCGGACTGTGGCGGACTTTACCTATGACTGGGAATACTGGAGCGGTTTGGACGGGGCATTGATCTATAACTCCCCATCCTGTGAGCGTATCACCGGATATTCTCCCCAGGCGTTTCTGGAAGACCCCGGCCTTTTGACTCAAATTGTGGTTCCTGAAGACCGCGAAGTATTTCAAAATCATCAGAGGAACGAACTGCAAACGGAAGAAACCTATGCAATCGACTTTCAGGTCTTAACAAAAACCGGAGAAAAACGCTGGATTGGACACCTGTGCCAACAGGTGCACGCCAAGGATGGCCGCATATTAGGGCGTCGGGTAAGCAACCGTGATATCACCGAACGCAAGCTGGTTGAACACACCCTGATCCGTTCAGAGCGCCTGGCTGCAATTGGCCGGTTGACGGCTTCACTGTCTCATGAAATCAACAACCCTCTCCAGGCAATCTTCAACAGCATCGAACTTCTTCAAGATTTTCCTCTCGAAGAAGAAGAACGCCGGCAGTATTTACAGATTATGCGTCTTGAAATTGAGCGTTTGATGAAGATCAATGCCGAAATTCTGGATTTTTCGCGTGCTTCAGAGTTCACCCTGCAGCAAACCATGATCCAGCCCATTATCGAGCATTCATTGTTTCTGGCAAGCACCCAGCTAAAACATGCCAATGTTCTGGTCGTAAAAAACATCCCGGAGAACCTGCCACAGATATCGGCCTCGCCCGATCAACTGGCGCAGGTGTTTTTGAATTTGATCATCAATGCCTCCGAACACATGCCGGAGGGAGGGAAGTTGCAAATATCGGCCTGTGTGAACCGTAACCAGCTTGAAATTTCCTTTGAAGACACCGGTAGTGGGATCCCTCCGGATGATCTTGACCTGATTTTCGAACCCTTTTATACGACAAAAAAAGGAGGCACAGGCTTGGGGCTGTCAATCAGCCAGAGAATTATCCAGCGCCATCATGGCTCTGTATTGGTGCATAGCGTGCCAGGCAGCGGATCAATATTTACTGTTATGCTTCCCATCCAGCCTGTATCTGCCTCATCCGGTTTCGAGAAAATTGATGACCCATCCTGAACAACACCCCTTTCCCTCACGAATATTGGTAGTGGACGATGAAAAGAGTACACGCACGGTGATCGGGCGTGCGCTGCAGTTGTTGGGTTACCTGGTTGATGACGCCGAAAATGGAGAACAAGCCCTCGAACGGCTGGCGAATACTCGATATGATGTGATGCTGCTTGACTTGAATATGCCCATCATGAACGGAAGCCAGGTGATGGATGTCGTTCGCGACCTTTACCCTGAGCTGCAGGTCATCATCCTGACGGCCCATGCTACACTTGACAGTGCGATTGCGGCAGTCAAAACTGGCGCGGTGGATTATCTTCTCAAACCTCAGAGTATTGCCCAGATCGATAAAGCGATACAACAGTCGCTAAAGCGGCGATTTAGCCAATCCCAGCGTCGTCATTTGATCGAAATTATTGGGGAGGCAATGCACACTCTTCAAATCGACGATGATCCATCCCGGCAGGATACCGCTGAAGCGAAAACCCGGGGTAGCCCGATAGAAATGAACGGGATGTTTTTTGATCCTGAGCAACGTAAGTTGATTACCTATGAAGAGATTTCGGTAGCGGAACAGCCGGCGGTACGGACTTCGGAATTGACCGCCCACCAATCGGCGATCCTTACCTATATGGTGTTACATCCATTCAAGGTAATAAGCTGCCTGGAGATTTCCCGTGAGGCATTGGGGTATCAAAACCTGACCAAAATCGAAGCTGATCATATTGTCCGTCCCCATATTCTCAAACTCCGCCGAAAAATCGAAACCGATCCCTCCAACCCGCGCCTGATCCGATCAGTGCGTGGTAAGGGATATTTATTCTCTCCACCCTGATTTTTTTCATTCCAGCTTTTTTTAGGAAAAGAGAGCTGTTCTTCGATTCTATTGAAACCGTATGTTTTTCGCCGCAATATAAATGCAATTCATTTGCAATATTATTTTTCTGATATCCGGCTATGATATTTTTTTGGAATCCTCGTTTTTTCAAGCTTCTATTCTAAATTCAGGAGATGTAGCTATGCAATTCGATACTGGCAGTACCGGTTTCATGCTCGTGGCCACCAGTCTGGTTATGTTAATGACACCCGGTCTGGCTTTCTTTTACGGTGGTCTGGTCGGTCGAAAAAATGTCCTCGCGATTATGATACAGAGTTTTGTATCCATGAGTTGGACAACAATTCTTTGGTGGGCTGTTGGATATTCCCTGGTTTTTAGCGGTGGAGAAGGTGGCGTCATTGGAAATCTCAAATATGCCTTTCTGGCCGGGATTTCACCTTCCGATGTATTGTCAGCTAACAACAACGTTCCCCTGTTGGTTTTTATCGCCTATCAGATGATGTTTGCCATCATCACGCCCGCGTTGATAACCGGTGCTTTTGCTGACCGGGTACGTTTTGGCGCCTATATGATCTTCTTGACAGTCTGGCTGTTGTTCGTCTACTTCCCGGTTGCCCACATGGTATGGGGCGGAGGCTTGTTTGCCAGTTGGGGTGTACTTGATTTCGCCGGCGGTACAGCCGTTCATACTACAGCCGGGTTTGCGGCGCTGGCATCCGTATTATTCGTAGGTAAACGCAAGACGGTTAACAGTGAACCTCATAACATCCCCTTTGTGGCATTAGGAACATCACTGCTTTGGTTCGGCTGGTACGGGTTCAATGCTGGCAGCGAGCTGCGGGTAGACCAGACCACTGCACTTGCATTTTTAAACACAGATATCGCCGCATCCGTGGCGGCCTTTACCTGGTTATGCATTAGCTGGATTGCTGACAAGAAGCCAAAATTCATTGGCCTTCTAACTGGTGCGGTTGCCGGGCTGGTCGCGATTACACCGGCTGCCGGTTATGTTTCAATTTCCAGCGCAGTGATCATCGGCCTGTTGGCAGGCATAATTTGCTACCTGGCCGTTAAATTGAAAAACAAACTCCACCTTGATGACGCTCTGGATGTTTGGGGGGTACATGGAGTGGGTGGTGTGCTTGGCTGTATTTGCACCGGGTTGTTTGCATCCACAGCCTGGAATGCTTCCGGGGCAAATGGTTTGTTCCAGGGCGGCACAAAATTCTTCTTCATGGAAACACTCAGTGTACTTCTTACTGCTGTATATGCATTTTGCTTTACTTATGCCGCTCTCTGGCTGATCAATAAAGTAGTAAAAGTAAAAGTGGATGAAGATGAGGAATCGGAAGGTTTGGATGAAGCCCTTCACGGTGAAAATGCTTACGAAATGATCTAGCAAGTTTTATTGTGGATTAACCGGCTTATCTTCCCGGTGCTCATCTTATCAGGAGGCTGTCTC
The DNA here is from genome assembly GCA_021372725.1 of Chloroflexota bacterium. GTDB lineage: Bacteria > Chloroflexota > Anaerolineae > Anaerolineales > Anaerolineaceae > JAJFTV01. Next base: position 27,842 of record JAJFTV010000055.1, read on the forward strand.
AAAAGTGCAGACAGCCACTCCAGGTATGTTCTTTCCCCAGCTTCTGCACCCAACCCCCCGGCCCCCTTCCCGTCTTGGGAAGGGGGAGAAAATTATTTTGTTGGATTTTTTGGCCGTTCTTACGGCTAAAAAATCCAACAAAAATAAAAATAACCCAAGGCATATTGAGTCTTTTTAAGAAACCTATCCCAAGGCGGATCCTTCTTTCGGGATGAGACAACCTGGCATGATTCTCTGCACCATGTCATATTGTAAAATGTGTTCTTCAGGCCACCCGCAACACGGCTTCTCCGTTGATACGGCTGTGCTTCACATCCTCCAGCGCCTGGTTGGCATCGGCCAGATCGTACATATTCACCGTCGAGCGGATGCCCGTCCGGGCAGCCAGCTCCAAAAATTCCACCCCGTCCTGGTACGTGGCGTTGGCCACGCTGCGCAGGGTGCGTTCGCCATAAATCAACTCATAGTTCATCGCCGGGATGGGCGTCATGCTCACCGCATTCACCGCCAGCGTGCCACCCGGCCGCAGCTTCCCAAGCGCCTGGGGTACCATCCCGCCCGCCGGCGCAAAGGTGACGGCCCTGTCCAGCGGGTGAGGCAAAGCATCCTCAATGCCGCCAACCCAGGCTGCACCCAGCTCGAGGGCATGCCTGCGGTGATCCACCGAGCGGGTGAAGACGTATACTTCACAATTACGGCTATGCGCAATTTGAATCGCAAGGTGCGCACTGGCGCCAAACCCGAACAGTCCCAGCCGTTCACCGGCCTGCAAATCCGCCTTTTTCAGAGAGCGATACCCGATGATCCCGGCGCACAACAGCGGCGCTGCCTGTTCATCCGATATACCTTCGGGCAGCGGCAGTACAAAGGCAGCCTCCGCCAGCATGTATTCAGCGTACCCGCCGTCTACATGAAAGCCGGTAAACCGTGCCTGAGGGCATAGATTCTCCTCACCACGCCGGCAAAATTCACACACGCGGTCGGTGCTGAACAGCCACGGCACGCCCACCCGGCTGCCGGTAGCGATCCCTGTTACCCCTTCGCCCAGCGCATCCACGTACCCCACCACCTGATGACCCGCTGTAACCGGCAACTGCGGCGGATGGATGTCTCCTTCGGCAATGTGCAAGTCGGTATGGCAGGCTCCGCACACACTCACCCGCAGGCGCACCTGCCCGGGGCCGGGCTGCGGGACGGGTAGATCCGTCATCAACAGCGGGTGGTTTTCGATGGGTGCGGGTTGAAACAGTCGCATACTTTTCATCTTTTTATCGCTTTTTATTTAGAGTCTCATCCGTTTATCTCGATAATAGATTTTCCCTCAATCCGATAAATCCAAACGATGACTGTTCTGGATTTTCCGGATGCGGTCTTCAGCAACCCCTGCTTTATCTGCAAATTCAGGCCAACGTCTTATGATCTTGATCACATGCTCAAGCATTTCATAAGCCCGGCGTGCTTTCATTCCTCCAATCATTGCCAAAGAGTATAAATCCTCACGGGTAAACATGTCGCGCTTTCCGTTAATGCTCATCTGGTGTTTGCTCGTCCAATCACCTTTAGGTTCATAAGCATACGAAATATCAAATGCCGGTGAGAGTCTCCATTCTCCTCTACGGTTCATCAGAAATGCGATATTCTTTACATGGTCGTCCTGATTACGACTCACCACATTGAACATGGCTCGCAATACCTGCTGCTCTAAATCCGTTTGGGGTAGTCTTAGCTGTTTCATTGTCTGGAGTGCCTGTTCGTATGAGTAGCTTGCTGGTTGGTTGAAATCAACATGAGCCATAGCACCCAGTGATTGCATGTGCAGTTTACTTCCATCTACATTTCGATCAAACCGTTTCGTCATGAAATGGCTTCGTCCATCCTCATGGTGGAGACGGCATTGTGTCATTTCAATACCAGCTTCTATTGCCATAAGGTAATAAGCGTATTCAATTTTTCCATAACCCTGTAGGTCGGCGATTTCCTTATCTCTATTGTTCGTGATTCCGTCAAATTTTATGATCCAGTGTTCATAACCGGGGGAGATTGCAACTTGACCGGAACGAAATTCACTCGTTGTTGGGTTCCAGGCAAGAATTGCCTTTGCTCTTGCGCCACCGGCAGAAGTTCCAACCCGTAGAAAATCTTCCATCGCTTCCCGGTCATCACTTCCTGTAAGAACTCCTTCCAATCCTGCGCGTTGGTCGAGAATCTTGTTGGATAATTCGACCAGCCTGGCTACTTCAATTTTTCTGGTATTTGAAACTGGTTCAAGAATAGCTGGTTTGTATTCAAGCCCCCCCATACCTCGACTTCCGATGTAACAAAGCCGTTCAACCGGATTAAAACTCGCTACGGTTCGTCCTTGAGAAGCCAGCCAGGCATCGATGACCGCATTTCCAAACTTGTCAGGCAGCGAATCTGCCAGTAATCCCGGCAATCCCCTGAATGTATTTCGGGCAAGGGCCGGGAATTCGTAGGGGAACTCATTTAATGGCATCATCAACGGCGACAGTTGTATTCCACTTTTGATGAAATCAGGATCATATTGGAAAACTCCGACTTCCCTGTCATCCAACCATGTAACTGCTCCAATCACACTCCCCCATAACAAGACACTTGCATCATTCATGTATGGTCTGCCGATTCATCGCCCCAGGCCCAGGTTGATTTTTCAACAGTCGATTTTCTGGGACGGGCGCGTTTGCGTTCAGCCCCACCGATATTCACACGCTCGATGGGACGAACCGTTGGATCTGGCAAGAGTGCCTGAAGGTTGTTTTGGAAGCCGAGCGCTATCAGAATCCGGATGAAGGTATCCAAAGAAACACCCTGACCTTTTTCGAGTCTACGAATCGTTCTGATGGCAATACCGGCTTCCCTGGCCAGTTGATCTTGAGTTACATTCCGGATCAACCTTATGTTTTCCAGTTGTCTGCAAAGAGCTCCCTCGATTTGTTCGCTCGTTGCAATGGAAAAATCAGTTTTGTTGGACATATACCTTGAACACCTTTCCCAATAAAATAATCACCGTTATCACAACGAGTATATCGGAAAATGAAATATAAATCAAGTATTTTTAGGCAATATATTGCCAATAACAGATATATATAGACAATAAATGGCAAATAATTGCCTGTTATTGAAATACATTTTTTATGAAAGAAGTTTTATTTGTTCAGAAGAAAGCAATTTTTTACCTTTATCGCTGCTCCTTTGCGGGAGGCCGTGAAAAAATTGAAATTATCATCATATCACCCCGCCCCCTGTCATGCTGAGGGTTTGTTGTGAAACAAACCGGAAGCATCCGCCTGAGAGCCGGTGATGAATGGGCTGGGTGTGGAAACATTCCCCGCATTGTCATGCTGAGGGTTTGTTGCGAAACAAACCGGAAGCATCCGCCCAAGGACCGGTGATGAATGGGCAGGGTGTGGAAACATCCCCCGCATTGTCATGCTGAGCGCAGCGAAGCATCCGCCCGAGAGCCGGTGATGAATGGGCTGGGGTGTGGAAACATTCCCCGCATTGTCATGCTGAGCGCAGCGATGAACTTACCCTAATCTTGTAGACACGTGAAAAGGCTGGTAGAAATAGAGATAACCAGGAGTCACGAGATGAGCGGACAGACAAGGTATTCTGCAGAATTCAAAAAAGAGACGATCAGGTTGGTAACTGAGCTGGGACAGGATGTAAAGAAGGTAGCAAAAGATATTGGAGTACACGAAAACACAGTTTATAAATGGATCCAACTCTACAAGGATCATCCTGAGGAACCATTTGTTGGAAGTGGGCATCAACATATTGAAGAGGCAGAATTAAGAAAAGCCAATAAGCGAATAGCAGACTTGGAACAGGAAGTTGCGATACTAAAAAAAGCAATAGCCATCTTCTCCAGACCATAGAAAAGAAATACGAGTTTATGCAAAAACACTACCCGCACTTTGAAATAAAGAAGATGGCTGATGCCTTGGAAGTAGCACGGAGCGGGTATTATGCCTGGGTGAAGAGAAAAGACAGTTTGAAAAGAAGAATGGATATGGAATTGGTAGAGCAAATCAAAACAGTCTACTATCGATCAAAATCGATATATGGCAGTCCAAGAGTGACAGCCCAACTTCACCGTGAAGGGGTTCAATGCGGAAAGAACCGAGTAGCGAGATTGATGCGCATAAACAATCTGCAATCACGGAAGCAGCGTAAATATAAAGCTACTACTAATTCCAAACATTCTTATCCTGTGGCGAGCAATATCCTAAAGCAGAATTTCACTGCTACAAGCCCTAACACAATCTGGGTTTCTGATATTAGTTACATCGCGACCAGAGAAGGTTGGCTTTATGTGGCAATCATCAAGGATATGTTCACTCAAAAGATTGTGGGCTGGGCAATGGATAAAACCATGACACGGAAGCTGGTCATTGATGCCCTCAAAATGGCTTATAAAAGGCAAAGACCGGGTCGTGGTTTGATAATTCACTCAGATCGAGGTATTCAGTATGCAAGCCTTGAATATCAGGCCTTACTCAAAGAATATGGTTTCATTTGCAGTATGAGTCGATCAGGGAACCCTTATGACAACGCACCCATGGAGTCTTTCTTTTCCGCTCTAAAAACTGAATGGGTACATCATTATGATTACAAAACAAGATTGGAGGCGAGATCAAGTCTTTTTGAATATATCGAAAGGTTCTATAACCCACACCGATTGCATTCTTCTATCGGTTATCGAACTCCTTCTGAGTTCGAGTTTGATTATTCATAAGCCATTTCTCGTGTCTATTTTTCTAGGTAAAGCTCAGTCTTACGGCTAAAAAATCCAACAAAAATAAAAATCCCCTCAGCGAGGGGCGGGGATTTTTATCCAAAGTGGCTGTCCACTCTTTTGGGACAGCCCCATTTTTTACTGAAGTATGTACTGTACTTATTCCATTTTCAACAATTCCC
>JAJFTV010000196.1 GCA_021372725.1 Chloroflexota bacterium
ATTATCGGCAAGCGAGACGAACCAGAAGCGAGCAAGCCACCGGTTCGGGTTGAAGGGCTGGAAGGGTATTTTGTTGAAAAATACATTCGTGAAGCCCGGATAGGAAACCGCAATGAGAGTGCATTCAATCTAGCCTTGCAACTGCGTGATTGCGGCTTGACGATCTACCAGGCTGCCTCTCACATGGTGAAATTCGCAGGCCGGGTACCACAAGCACAAAACGCCCGATACACCGAGCGCGAGGCACTTTTGACCCTCAAAAGTGCGTATTCACGGCCCAAGCGCGAACCGGCAGAGGTGCAGAATGGACAATCTTGAAGCCACCCTTGCACCTTACGACACACCACCGAAGCCACCCGATAAAACCGAGATTATCTATCAGGATACTGAAGAAAATCCCTCTAAAAAAATCACAACCTGGGCGGATATTGAAAATCAAATCGGGCCTATCACTTTCGATTGGAAACCATGGCTTCCGGCTGGACTTCTGTCAATTGTTGCTTCCGATGCAGGAATAGGAAAATCGGCTCTTGCACTCCGCTTGGCCGGCTGCTATACCGATAATCTGCCATGGCCGGATGGTACATCGTATCTACCAACGGGGGGAACCGTGCTATGGTGCGAGGCAGAAGCAGCTCAAGCTGTAAATTTTAACCGGGCTAAGAAGTGGAACCTGTCACTCAACCGAATTATTACACCCTTCACCGATGGCCTTCTTGACGTGAACCTTGACAACAAAATACACATGGCAATTGTCACCGAAAAAGCAATGCTGCCAGGTGTCCGGTTTATTGTGGTTGATTCACTTTCGGGATCAAACAATCGAAAAGAAAAAGATTCAGAAATCAAACAGGTTACTGAATTCCTGGCACGCCTGGCAAGAGATTCAGAGAAGCCAATTTTGTTAACTCACCATCTTCGTAAACGGGGCTTGATGGACGGTGATACGGTTAACCTTGACCAGGTTCGCGGATCCTCCGCGATTGTCCAGGCAGCCCGCGTGGTTTGGGCATTGGATAAACCGAATCGAAACAGCTCCAAGATTCGATTGTCAATGATTAAGAACAACTTGACACGTTTTGCCGATCCAATAGGACTTGAGATAACAGAGGATGGCGTGACGTTTGGAGATGCCCCATCAGAGCCAAAAGATGAAACAGTAACTGACAGAGCAGCCGATCTGCTTATCGCTCTTCTATCACGTGGGCCTTTACCACAATCAGAAATTGAACAGGAATTCAAAGGCGCTGGAATCTCTAATGCCACCATGTATCGCGCAAAAAACAAATTACATATCGTATCAAAGCGAGAGGGTACGCGATGGTTATGGGGATTACCAACAGGAGATATATAGATATATGAGTATCTTGATAATGTTGATTATCTTGCGTATGTTGATTATCTTGAGAACCTTCTCAAGATACTCAAGATACTCATCATATAGTACATGTAGCCTTGAGTATCTTGCGGATTCCTATCTGTCTGTTGTCTCAAATTCAACGGCTGAATCCTTACGAAACACTCATTATTCGGCATTGTACATGATTGTGAATCATGTTACCGCCGGAAAGGAGAAATGTTAATGAAACATGAAGATGACAATAACTCATTGAATGGCAACCAACGGGCCTTTAAACATGGTGGAGAGGGTGCAGTTAGGCGAATTTCAGAGGGGAAGCCGTTGATTGGATTGGCGGCTGAAGAAGAAAAGATAGTTACCGCAGAGCTTGCGGAAACAGGTCCCCTGGAGATTGTCAAGCGTGATGCAATTCGGTTGCAATCAGCTCTAAATTTATATTGGAATGCAGTAGAAAAGGCCGCCCAAGATGGTGATATTGCCGCCCTGGATCGTTATGTAGCCCGGTTCGGTTGGTTATCAGGTGTAACACTGCGAGCATGGGCCGATGTCAGTAAGAACGAAAAAGGACGCAGACAGAAAAACATCATTGACATTCTGAAAGGTGGTGAAGAATGACTCAAATTCGATTCCTAAACGATTTCAGGGCGTTTCTGCGAGACTTATATCCTGTTGAAGGTTCATACGGCCCAAGACCGCTAATACCCCCATTTTTAGAGCGTTTCATAACCCTTGCATTCCCACAACCAGACGGGAATCCGGCCGCTAGAAACATTGCAGACTATCGAACGAAGAAAGAGGGCAAGTCAACCCTTGCCGGTGCTGTTGGCTTATATATGGCAGCCAGGCAGGAATATGCAGAGGTGGTAATTGTTGCAAGTGACCGGGATCAGGCCAAGGATAGGGTACTCAGGTCCGTAAAGTATGCCATTGATAAGGGGCCATTATCCGATCATGCGAAGATTTACCGGGATACGATTGAGCTGGATAATGGCAGCTTGATACAAGCTATGCCAAACGATTGGCAGGGTGCCGCCGGTGGTAATTATTCCTGCATCATATTCGATGAGCTGCATTCATGGGTATATGAATCAAACCGCCGCATGTTTGATGAGATGGTGATTCCCCCTACCCAGCCCCATGGTTGCCGATGGATTGCCAGTTATGCAGGATTCGAGGGGGAAAGTGTTCTCTTGCGGGAGTGGTGGGATAGATCATTACAGGGTAAGAAAGTTGATCCCAAGTTGCCGATATACCACAATCAATCATCCTCACTTCTTGCATTCGTTGATGTGGGAGAAGAATCATGGCGTATGCCGTGGATGACAAAAGAATACTTAGCAGAGATAAAACAAACAGAAAGACCTAATACCTTCCGGCGTATATGGCTGAATGAATGGGTATCGAGTGAAAGCCGCTTTGTACCTGAAGGCGCCTGGGAAAACTGTCAATCAGATGATGTGAAGCCGGTGCAGCCGGGAGATCATGTTCGATTGGTATTGGGTGCGGATGCCAGTACAAGCCGTGATCTTACTGCATTGGTGGGCGTGGCATACAACTATGACCGGAAGGTAACAGAAACCCGCTTTGTCAGAGTGTGGAAACCACAAGTAGGAATCTTGCGCCGGGGAAAACCAACGGTAGATCTGGAAGAGACAATTGGAGCAGAAGTAAAACGGCTTCATAAAGCAGGCCAAATTGATTGTATCGTTGCAGACCCCTATCAACTGCATGGCCTGTTAATCGAATGGGAGAAGGCCGGTATCAAGGTTATTGAATTACCGCAAACCAATGCCAGAACTGAAGCCGATCAAGCCCTGTATGATGCAATTATCGGGCGCGCCATCCTGCATTACGGTGATCCGGTATTGAATCAGCACATCAAAAATGCAGTGGCAATTGAAAGTATCCGGGGCTTTCGGCTTGCCAAGGAAAAGACAAGTCAGAAAATTGATGCTGCAGTCTCATTATCCATGGCCCATTATGGCGCACTTGAATATCAGAAATTACACAATACAACCATGACGATTGTTGCCGATCCGTTTGCGAATTGGCCACCGCCGGAAGGTTCAATATATCACCCCGAATTGGGTTGGGTGACGGATTGGAACCTGAAACCACACCCCGAAGGCGTGACCTGGAAAAATTGCAGATACCGGGCTAAAGGTTGTCAGGCTTGTTATGAAGAGCTAAAGGAGAAAAGAGAGAATGACAAATTAATAGACGAAGCACGATCAATAAACGCACAATCCAGGGCGAACGTAGCCCCTGCACCATCATGGGCTATTGCCCGGCAACAAGCAGAATATGATTTTCTGGAACGATTCAAGAGAGCAATTTCAAAAAGGATATAAACAATGTTCGTAAAATACAACTTAACCAATACTCAGAACTGGCGCGACCGTGCCAAACACTTGCAAGCCATTCGTAATGAATACGAGGCCAATTGTCAGATAATGACTCCCTACGAGACACAACTTGCAAGCCGCTATTATGCGGAGCAAAAGCAACAGCATGAAGATTACATTATCGCTGGTTCAATTGCTGAATGGAATATTGGGGTAAATGATCTAAAGAACGCCCTGGCTGACGTGGAAAAAGCGAAAGTGAATGAAATCAATCGCTGGCAATCCCCCCGCTTGCGTGATGAAATGCAGGTTTTTCAGATGCGGATTGAACAGGTAGCAGACGCGAGCCGGGGGGATAATGCACAAGCCCGGAAGCAGCTGGAAAGTATATACCAGGAAGCCAAGGCAAGCGGTGACACGTACAAGCAAAGGGCAGTTGCGGAAACCATGAAGGCGGCGCTGTCGAAATTCCGGGGTGACGTTATGGATCCCGATTTTCTGGCAATCAATCGCATTGGGAAGCAAGCCGAACAAGATCTAATCGAATTACGAAATTCCCCCGAACTTGAACAAACACGCACCAAAACAGCGGAAGCCGTAAAAACGATAAACACATTGAAAAATCGTTTATTCGAGGCAGCCGATTCGTTGGGTTATGTAAATCCAAATGGTACATTGCGAAGCACGCCTTTTATCAAAGCTCTTGAGCGTGTACAACAAACACCGGACGGTGAATTTGAAATTTCATAAGGAGAAATAAAAATGAGTGACATGGATCAAATCAGAAACACTCCCGCGCGTGGGGGATAACTATTGACTTTTTCCTGGAAACCGCTATACTTAAATTGCTTAGGGAAGTTATGACAGTTATTTTGTCAATAGAGTGCTGCTGTTTTGCGGTAACTGTCACTTCCCTAAGCAAGAATGACAAAACGCAAGACGGCAGCATTTTATATTTGCAGGCATAGCGGGGCATTGACTCCATTTATCAACCGGCAATACGCCGGACTTACCAGATCGGCAAAGACCGAGAAAGGAAGCATGAAATGAAACCACCTAAAGAATTTTCACGAATTGTCAATCGTACCCGTTACAGTGTTCAAACTGCGACTCTGTTAGCCCATGATGCTTATTGGGATGGTCACAATTTTGAAAGGAGCGGGCGTAATGAGTTTTTATACCGCACCCCGAACGGAAATTACTTCACTGTGAATCTGACTTGCTGGCAGGATGAACAAAACACCCTGACACCTGTCAACCAGGATGAAGCGATAGACCTGTTCGAAAACGGGTTATCAGAACATGAAGTCACTTATGCCGAGGCATTCCCCGGCGTGGAAGTGAAGGATGCTTAAGAGCAAACGTCCGGATTAAGGCCGAACGTTTGCAGCAGCAGGACGACACACCCCGCTATGCCGATTGTATCAGAAAAAGAGGTAATTCAATGAGTAAAAGATCACACGGCGAAGGATCATTAAATAAACGATCAAACGGTACTTATCTTGCCCAGGTATCCATAGAGGGCAAGAGGGTATCAAAAACCTTCAAGGTTCGTAAAGATGCTCAGGAATGGATTACAACGATTACCGGACAAGTGAAGCAAGGATTGACGTATTCTTCAGCAAAGATTACGATTGATGAACTGCTTACCGCCTGGCTGGAAATAAAGAAAACAAAATCACGACCGGCAACGAGCGAGAGTTATCAACGAATTGCCCGGTTATATATCTCTCCAGCTTTGGGGTCCATGAAACTGCAAGATTTGAATGCCGCAAAGGTACAGGAATTTTATAACTTCCTTGTCAAGCATGGAACCGGAAAACGAACCATTGAACTGACACATACCATATTTCATGGATTCCTTAGCCATGCGCAAAAATTGGGGTTGATTGCCCAAAATTGGGCTGCATTGGTAGAGGTACCAAGACCGGAGCATCGGGAAATGTCAATTTGGGATGAATCCCAGGTATCACAATTCCTTATGATGGTTCAAAGTGACTCATTTTATCGACTGGCATTTGCAACAGGAATGCGCAGAGGTGAAATAATTGGCCTTCAATGGAAAGATGTTGACTGGACAACCGGAATGCTTCACATACGCCGGCAGGTATATGAACCAGAGGGGGGTGGTTGGTTATTCCAGGCGCCCAAAACGGAGCGGGGAAAGCGTGGTATTCGATTGGGCAAGGGATTGCTGGAAGCTTTACGGTATCACTATACAAAAACAATACCGTTATTGATTGCAATTGCAGGGGATGACTGGCAGGAGAATGATCTAATCTTTCCGAATAGTAAAGGCAATCCCCGGAATGGTTATGATGTATCGAAAACGTTTCATGATCTGGTCATTTCATCGGGTTTACCTGTAATTCGTTTTCACGATATACGACACACGGCGGCAAGTATGATGCTGTTGCACGGGGAACCGCCGGTAAGGGTTGCGGCAATATTAGGGCAAAGTGTACAGGTATTATTATCGACTTATGCCCATTACATCCCGGATGACCAGGAGCGGGCTTCAAATTTAATGGATGCCATTACCACCCCGACCAGTATCGATCTTGAAAACCCCCAAAGATTGCATCAGATTGCAACAGAAAAATGATAAATTCTATTATTTTTTTACCCGAGATAACAAAACACCCCAATATGTGGGGGTATCTTGTTGTTTATGCCCTATATATGGTAGTGGGGAAGAAGGGACTCGAACCCTCACGCCTCACAGCACATGATCCTAAGTCAGTGTCATGCGTTTCCCGTGCCTTCCATACGTTAAAAGCGAGCCAATTATGCCACAAATCAGCCGCTTTTAGAACTAAAATTATAACATACGAAAAATATTTTACATGCTTATAATAAGAATTACATCAGATTGCATCAGAAAGAAGCTAAAACACAATGAATAAGCCAATTGACTATTCCAATATGCCAACAAAGGAATTAGAACAACGCGCCAATGAGGGCGATAGTGTGGCATTGGATTTAGTCAATCGGCTAAATAATATTGTGTATCATCATTTGAATGAACCAGATGAGATATATGACAAATTGCCATTGTCTGTATCAGAGGAGAAAAAAGATAAACCCCATGGTCACACACTTACAGAACTGGCAGCTTCAGGGGACGAAAAAGCGATCATTAGAATAGATCAGATTAAGCAGAGATTAGCTTGGATTAGGGTTATCGCTTTCAAAGCTATTGACTATGATTTGCCTGAGGAAAAAAGAAAATGGTACAAACTAAAATTGAATAAACTTTTTCCCAAAAATTGGATTTTCCATCCAAAATCAAGGGAAAGGATGAATTTCAATAACGCATTTTGGAGTTCCGGGAAGGATCGATATAAGTCTTGGGATGACCTATTAGCAACGAACGTTCTACTTGTCTGCGACATCAATTATTTATTGATAAATTGCCCAGCCGCTTCTTACAACAGTGAGTTGATTAATCCAAAAAAGAAACAACCTCGGAAAGGACTTATTTATTGGGCATTACAAAAGGAGATCGCGCTTGATCTGGATATTGATATTACCGGGTCAAATGCTCGTCGGAAAACAAACGAACCATTGAAATTGGATCATTGGCGAAATAACCCAAGGAATCAAGAACCAATTTCGGGTAAGTGGCTCACCCCTGATGATGAACCCGATCCATCAACACAGGGATGGAGATTTATTGAATCAGACATAATCGAGAAGCAAGATAAATTGGAGTTTGTTAAGTGGCTTCAGAAAAATTATACACCCGAAGAATTACAGCTACTAATGGCCATGGAGAGAGGAGAAATCAAAGAATTAGCTCAACTATTACGAATACCAGCCAACAGACTCTATAAACAAAAGCATGATTTGATTGAAAAAATGAAGAGGAATTTACCAGCAATATTTAGAAAACAGTAAGATTTCCCTTTAGGAAACCCGATATATTATGGAAGCAAAAGACCCGGATTATTCCGGGTCTTTTTATTACCTACACTCTGACAGTCAAAGGGATGACAACAAATGAACAAAATATATCGGGTATCTGTTCGGCTGACTGGAAAGGAATTTGAGGCGCTAAAAATTATTTCGAAGCGTGAAGATTTAAACCTTTCCGAAGCACAGCGCCTTCTCATACGGGAAGGAATTGTTAAACGTGGCTTATCAAGTGTAAGCCTGGCTGGGATGATGTCACATATCGAGGCGGGATTTGAACAATAAAAATAAAGTCGAAAATTTTAAAGATGGCACCCAGGCAGATTCTATTAAGAGGGTTATCTCCCCTACATGCACCCCCAGTTTACAATCACCATCACACCCCCATTTCAATCCATTATTGAAGGCACGCGATGTTGCCCGAATATTAGGGATCAGCAAGACTCAGGCATACCGCATCATGGGGCATGAACTCCCAGCAATTCAATTTGGGCGGACAATTCGTGTCCAGACGTCAGACCTGGAAGCGTTTATTACTTCACATGTGATAGTAGGCGATCAATGAATATCATTGAATTGACCCAAACACTGGCCCGGCGCGGTTGGTTTGTTTTCCCATGCAAACCAGACAAAACCCCGTTATGCAATTGGAAAACCGAGTCAACCAATAAACCCAATGCCGTGAAGCAGTGGACAAAAAACCCAACAATTTTAATCGGAATAAACTGCGAGCAATCCGGCATATTTGCGATTGACATTGACAATAAACACAGTAAGAACGGTTCCGCTGAGTGGTCCCGATTGGTTGAGACCTACGGCAATGGGCGCGGGGTCCCGGTTGGACCCGCTCAACGTACACCGAGCGGCGGGTATCATCTGATTTTCCGCTGGCACCCGCCTGAGCTGGTCATTCCAAACAAAGTGGATGCCCTGGGGCCGGGGATAGACCTGAGAAGCCGCGGCTATATTTGCACCGGCAACGGTTACATCTGGCTTGATAACCATGGGCCGGATATTCCCCTGAGTGATCCGCCGGAATGGTTGGTGGATCTCATCCGCATTATCGGCA
>JAJFTV010000062.1 GCA_021372725.1 Chloroflexota bacterium
TTATGGAGCATCATTTTCATTTTGATCCCAACTTATTGAAAATTAATAGAGATGCGTACCTGGATGGTTATTGGCAATCTGAAAAATATTTTTTGGACATAGAGCCTGTTATTCGTAAAGAACTATCGATCAAAACCCCGCATGATCGTGAAAATGAACTATTGATAAACAAAATTGCAAACTCAGATGCGGTCAGTCTCCATATTAGAAGGGCGGACTATGTGGCTGACAGCCATACGAATACGATTCATGGGGCATGATCTCTGGATTACTATCATCATGCTGTGGACAAAGTGGCGGAAAAAGTCAAATCTCCTCATTTCTTTATTTTTTCCGATGATCCCGCATGGGCGCTGGACAATCTGAAACTGAAATATCCTGCGACCTTTGTCACAAAAAACGGACCTGATAAAAATTATGAAGATCTTCGCCTGATGAGCCTGTGTCGGCATAATATCATTGCCAACAGCACTTTTAGCTGGTGGGGGGGGCATGGCTGAACCCGAATCCATATAAAACCGTGATTGTACCCAAAAAGTGGTTTAATACCAAAAAATTTGATGCTAAAGATGTATTATCGGAGAGCTGGATAAAGCTGTAACCGGTTTCCGTTGCTTGGGCGGGGAAACCACCTCCTCAGCAGCGTCCGGCTGGCCCGGACGGATTTTTATAACGAAAGTTAACTGCTTATGCCTTGTTCATAAGCTGATTCATGGTGATTTAAACATTGAGTAAAAACAGATCCAACACGCTGGTCATTGGTGGCGCCGGATTTATCGGCGCGCATTTGCTTCACGCGCTTCTCGGGACTGGCCGATCAGTAACCATACTGGACAAGGACGAAGCTTCACTCTCGTCGCTGCCGCAAGAAGTGTCGCGAGTCACGGGAGATTTCGGAGAGCCGGATCTCATCAGGGAACTGCTCCGGTCTCATGGGGAGGTAATCCACTTGGCTTATGCTACCGTTCCGAATGTGTCGTTTGAAAATCCTTTGGCCGATCTGCTGGAAAATCTGCCTCCCACGCTGCAATTATTTGCCGAGGCTGCCGCATTGAAGAGGAAGGTCTTGTTTGTATCATCCGGAGGCACGGTATACGGCGAGGCGCTCCGTCTCCCGATTCGGGAAGATCATCCCACGAATCCCATCTCGCCCTACGGGGTTACGAAACTGACTCTGGAGAATTACGCCCATCTTTTCGGCGTGACAAAAGGGCTCCAATACGCCTGCGTCCGTCCCGCCAATGCATTTGGCCCGGGTCAGAAACCTTTTGCGGGGCAGGGTTTCATTGCGACCGCCCTCGCCTCAGTCCTGTGCGGTGACCGGATCAGGATCTTCGGTGGCCGGGGAACGGTTCGGGACTACATCTACGTGAGTGACCTCGCCCAGGGGATTGTCAGTGTTCTGGAAAAGGGACACCACGGCCTGATCTACAATATAGGATCAGGCGTTGGACGTTCTAATATGGATGTACTCGAAGCAGCCGCCGGCGTTATAGACGCATCGAACAGCTCGATTAATGTTGAATACCTGCCTGAAAGACCTTTCGACGTGAAGGTTAATATTCTCGATGCCACTACATTACGAAACCATACCGGTTGGAGGCCGCAAGTTGATTTTAACGAAGGGTTGGTTCGAACCTGGTCGTGGTTGAGAGAGCAGTATGGTTGACATGAACATTCCTTTCGTTTTTCTATAGTGATAACGATGTTGTTCGTTCCTTTTATCGGGTTGGGTTTGTGGTGCAAATATCAAAACATAGAAAGCCTGTAAGATGGCTATGTCAAGGTGACTAATATTATGACCAAACAGCGAGAAAACAAAACCTTGCCCTTGGTTAGCGTTGGTATCCCAACGTACTGTAGACCGAATGGCCTTCGGAGAACACTTGAATGTATAACAGCGCAAACCTATAAAAACCTTCAGATTATAATTTCAGACAATAATACGCCGGGTGATGAAATTGAAAAGGTTGTCAATGAATTTGCGCGAAGTGATGATCGAATAGAATTTTACCGACAAACGGAGAATAGAGGTGTTTTTTTTAATTTTAACTATGTACTTGAAATGGCACAAGGTGAATATTTCATGTGGGCGGCAGACGATGATGAATGGTCGAATACCTTTATTGAACGTGCGGTAGATCTTTTACAGAAGCATGAATCGTCTGTAATGTCTTTTTGTAATATATCCGCACTGGATTGGAGTGATGGAAAAAAATTGACTTATTCTCCTAATTTGTCCTCCCCGTATTTGTTTCAGAGATTGAAAGCGTTTTTGGCTATGAAAGAAGAGCTGCTTGGAAAGGCAAATCTGTTTTACTCATTACATCGAAGAAAAAGTTTGATGGAAGCTTGTAAGTTGGATTATTACATCAAGGGTGAATATGCAGCGGACTGTGTTGTTATTTTAAGATTATTGTTAGTCGGAAGTGTCAACATAACAGACCAGGCGCTATTTCGTCCGAGTATATTTAATAATAAATTATACGATTCGGGTGCTAATCAAGCCAATCGCATGTCTCTATCAGGTTTCTTTTCAGCCGCTCTCAGTGGAATTGTGGAGGAACGTAAGAAAAGGAAACGGTATTTTGTTGAGTGTAAGAGGTTGATAAAAGAGGCAAACTTGAGCTTTTATCAATATAGGGTACTGAGACTGCAACTTGCCTTCAGGGAAAAAAAATTAATCCTGTACCACATATTGAGATATCCGTTGCTCTTAGCGATTCCGGACCTTAAAAGGTATGTAAATCGCCGGGCATTTCAAAGAAAACCTTAAATTGATTGCCAACGATTTGGAGTTGCACAATATTTCCCCAGTATCGCTTGGTATTCTCGAATTGCGCACAATCATTCCTTGGAAGAGATGTCTTTAAAAGCACTTCACATTACTCCTAGTATCGGGAAAGAATCATTCGGCCTCGGTAATGTAGCTGTCAATTTGGCTCAATCGCAGAATGAACTTAGTCTTGATGCCTGGCTAGGGTGTCTTGATCCAACCGATCAGGTTAAGTGGGCTGTTGCTCATCTTGGATTGAATGAAAATAAAGTCAAAAACTTTCCTCCTAAGGCTTTCCCAAAGTTGGGATATAGTCACAAGATGCTGTCATTTGTGAAGAAAGAAGCAGGATGCTTTGATGTTGTACATCAACACGGTATTTGGACGGCGTGTTCATATATGACCCAAAAAATGCGGGAGATATATGGAACCCCTACAGTAATAGCACCGCATGGTGCACTGCAGCAGTGGGCTTTAAAGCGTTCCTCTTGGAAAAAGTATATGGCCTTTTGGGCATATGAAGGGAAGAATTTACATCAGGCTTCTTGTTTACATGCCACATCTGATCAAGAAATTACTGACTTTAGAGATTATGGGCTTTCAAATCCCATATCTCTAATTCCAAATGGAGTCCCCCCAGCTTGGCTTGAAAGTGAGGGGAACGGCGAGTACTTTCGCAATCTTTATTCCATACGTAAAGACAAGAGAATTATTTTGTTTTTATCCCGGATTACTCCCAAAAAGGGGTTGCTGATACTACTTGAAGCAATGGCAAGAATTCGAAGTCGTATGAGTGACTGGTTGTTAATTATTGCCGGGTCTGATGAATTCGGGCACTTGAAGGAGGTAACTGCTTTAGTTCGCAAGTTAAACTTGGATGACTTTGTAATATTTGCAGGTCCACTCTTCGGGTTAGAGAAGCGCAACGCTTTTGCTGCGTCTGAAGTGTTTATATTGCCTTCCTATAGTGAAGGAGCACCTATGGTTGTTTTAGATGCTTTAGCAGCCGGAGTTCCTGTCATTACGACACAAGCAACGCCTTGGGAGCAATTGGCAACTTTACAATGTGGATGGTGGACCGCTGCTACAGTTGAAGGGTTGGTTAATGCAATTAATTGTGTGATAGATCTAAATCCGATGCAACTTCGGGCTATGGGAGATCGTGGGAAAGATCTAGTTCGCAGTCAATATCTATGGTCCGTTCAAGCTAAAAAAACAAAAGCTCTTTATGCTTGGCTGATGGGGAATATACCAAGGCCTGATTTTGTTATTATGGATTGATTCAACCAAGATTCAATTACTTTCAATAAAATATCTAAATTTGGAGAGCCTTATGTTTGCCAAAAAAACGCTTCTCATCACCGGCGGAACCGGCTCCTTTGGCAATGCCGTGTTGCACCGCTTTTTGGATACAGATATCAAGGAAATCCGTGTCTTCAGCCGTGATGAAAAGAAACAAGAAGACATGAGAATCGAACTCAATAACCCCAAAGTGAAATTCTACATTGGAGATGTCCGCCATTACGATAGTCTGAATTTTGCTCTGAATGGCGTGGATTATATTTTTCATGCAGCGGCTCTGAAACAGGTTCCGTCCTGTGAGTTCTACCCAATGGAGGCGGTCAGGACCAACATCTTGGGCGCGGAAAATGTTTTGAATGCCGCGCTGGCGAACCATGTCAAAAAGGTGATCGTTCTCAGCACTGACAAAGCGGTGTATCCGATCAACGCGATGGGGATTTCCAAAGCCATGATGGAAAAGCTGATGGTGGCCAAAGCCAGGACGATCAGGGACAATCAAAAGACCGTGTTTTGCGGAACGCGCTACGGCAATGTCATGGCGTCGCGAGGGTCGGTGATCCCGTTGTTTATCAAGCAAATCAGGGAAGGCAAGCCGCTGACGGTGACGGATCCTCAGATGACGAGGTTTTTGATGTCGCTGGACGATGCCATTGATCTGGTAGTCTACGCTTTTCAGCGTGCGCGCCGGGGGGATATCTTTGTTCAGAAGGCGCCGGCCTGCACGATTCAGGATCTGGCTTCCGCTCTGAAAGACATCTTCAAAGCCGGCAATGAAATCAAGGTGATCGGAACCAGACATGGGGAAAAGTTGTATGAGACTTTGCTGACGAGGGAGGAGCTCTCCAGGGCGGAGGATCTCGGCGGATATTACAGGATTGCCCCGGATGACAGGGACCTGAACTACAATAAATATTTTACGGAAGGCGCCGAAAAGGTGTCGCTGATGGAAGATTATAATTCCCACAATACGAAAAGATTGACAATTCCACAGATCAAAAAGATTTTGCTGAAGCTCGATGATATCCGTCAGGAACTACATTCGCGGAGGGGTGCATGAAGAAAGTCCTGATAACCGGCTCGCAAGGATTCATCGGGAAGAATCTGGCCGTTGTCCTCAAAAGGAGGCCGGATGTTGATCTGATCGAGTTCGATCTGGATTCCCCGAAAGGTCTTCTGGAGGAGGCACTGGCAGAGGCGGATGTAATTTATCACCTGGCGGGAGTGAATCGGCCCGAGTGTGAGGAGGCGTTTCAGGAAGTCAATTATGATTTGACGCGGCATCTCTGCGACGTGCTGCGGCGGCGGAAAGAATTGCCGCTTTTGGTGCTGTCTTCATCGACGCAGGCCGCACTGCAGAATCCTTACGGTCTTTCCAAACGCGCGGCGGAAGAAACGGTGTTCGATTTCGGCAGAGATACCGGCGCGGCGGTTTTTGTTTTTCGGCTGCATGGTGTTTTCGGCAAATGGTGCCGTCCCCATTACAATTCCGTGGTGGCCACTTTTTGCCACAGCATTGCCCGCGATCTGCCCATTACCATCTCCGATCCGAAAAAAGAAATTGAACTGGTTTATATCGATGATGTTGTCCACCGATTTGCGGACGTTCTGGACGGCGGCCGGCCTGTGTTCGAAGGCCGTTACTGCAGCGTGGAGCCGACGCATCGGATTTCCCTCGGCGCTCTGGCTGAAACCATCCAAAAGTTTCGCAACAGCCGGGTCAGCCTGATCATGCCGGATATCGGTGATTATTTTACGCGGGTTCTCTACGCTACGTATATTTCATATCTTCCGGCCGACTCTTTTGCCTATGCCCTGACCCAGCACACCGACGCCCGGGGAGAACTGGCGGAGCTCCTGAAGTCGTCTCAGATGGGCCAGATTTTCGTGTCGCGCACAAGGCCGGGGATCACCAGGGGCAACCATTATCATGATACCAAAGTGGAAAAGTTTGTGGTTCTCGAAGGGGATGCGGTGATCCGCTTTCGCAGTATCCTTGACGACGAGGTGATCGAATACCGTGTTTCAGGGCGTGAGTTCCGTGTGGTCGATATTCCGCCGGGACACACGCATTCCATTGAGAATGTGGGGGAGAGCGATATGATTGTACTATTCTGGTCCGATGAATATTTTAATCCAGACACGCCGGACTCCTTCAGCATGGTGGTTTAAAAAACAGGGGAAAACATATCATGAAAGTGGCGACGATTATTGGCACCCGGCCGGAAATTATCCGCCTCTCGCGCGTGATGGCGGCCTTGGACCGGCATCTGGAGCACGTGGTGGTCCACACCGGTCAGAATTACGACTACGAGCTCAATCAGATATTCTTTGACGATCTGGGAATCCGCAGGCCGGATTATTTTCTGGAGGCTGCCGGAAAAAACGCCGCCGAAACGGCCGGACGGGTGATCAGCCGCTCTGATGATGCACTGGCTGAAATTAAACCGGACGCGGTTTTGATTCTGGGAGATACGAACAGCTGCCTGGCTGCGTATACCGCCAAACGGCGAAAAATTCCTGTTTTTCACATGGAGGCCGGAAACCGCTGCTTTGATGAGCGAGTCCCGGAAGAGATCAATCGAAAGATTGTCGATCATATCAGCGACATCAACATGCCCTACAGCTCCATTTCCCGGGAGTATCTTCTGCGGGAAGGCCTGCCGCTGGACAGGGTGATCAAGACCGGCAGCCCGATGTTTGAGGTCTTGCATTATTATAGGAATAAAATTGAGAGTTCCTGCGTCATGGAAAGCCTTTCCCTGAGAAAGCAGGATTATTTTCTTGTCAGTTCTCACCGGGAGGAAAACATCGACTTTCCCGATCAGTTTGAAAGACTGGTTGGCCTGCTCAACGGCCTGGCAGTGCATTTCGGCAAGCGAGTCATCGTTTCCACGCATCCCAGAACCCGTAAAATGATTGAGGAAAAGAACAGCCTGTTCCAGGACGGAGTGGAATTGCTCAAGCCACTGGGCTTTTGTGATTATGTTCATCTGCAGAAAAACGCCCTGGCCACCTTGTCGGACAGTGGAACCATCACGGAAGAATCTTCCATTCTGAATTTTCCGGCGTTGAATATCCGCAACGCCCATGAAAGACCGGAAGGGATGGAAGAGGGATCGGTCATGATGACGGGGCTCGATTGGCCGCATATCCTCCAGGCTCTTAAAATTCTCCTGTCGCAGAAAAGAGGATCCGAACGAACCCTGAATGTCGTAGAGGATTATGCCGCAACGAACGTCTCTGAAAAGGTCGTCAGGATCATCATGAGTTACACAGGTTATGTGAACCGTACGGTGTGGCATAAAGATGCCTGAGCCTGATAGTTTTCGTACCAGTATGGAAAAGAAGCCTTTGCCCACGTTTAAAATGAAGCGGATTCCCTCATGGCGCGCGTCTTAATTCTGAGTCTTATTTTTCGTCCGGACAACGTTTCGACCGCCCAAATTATGGGAGATCTTGCGTTGGATTTGAAGGCACGCGGTCACAAAATTTACGTGATTTCAACCGTGCCGCACTATAACGAGGATGATAAAGCGCTGGCCTGGCAGCCGTTGCGGCCCTTTTGCGGGATGCTGGTTCAGCAAAGCGATTACTTTGGAATCAGGGTTCTGCATGTATGGATGCCCGATAAGGACAGCGGGAATGTGATTCGCGTTTTTGCCTGGGCGGGATTTCACGTAGCCAGCATAATAATAGGAATTTTTTCGCGCTTCCATCCCGATGTTATTCTGGCCCCGTCTCCTCCATTGACGATTACGCTCAGCGCCTGGTTTCTCAGCCGCTGGTTTCGGGCTTCGTTTGTTTACAACATCCAAGAGGTTTACCCCGATGTTGCGGTGGATCTCGGGATTCTGCGCAGTCCGCTGTTGATTAAACTCCTTCAGCGTATTGAGCGTTTCGCTTATGCCCGGGCGGCCGCGCTGACGGTGATCTCCGAGGGCATGGCCAACCGCATCCGTTCCCGGGTGTCCCATCAGGAGAAGATCCGCGTGATTCCCAATTTTGTGGACACGTCTGATTTTCATCCGCTGGACAAGAAAAATGACTTCAGCAGGAAGCATGGCCTTGACGGCAAATTTGTGGTCAGTTACGCGGGAAATATGGGAAAGCCCCAAGGGCTGGAAACATTGATTGAAGCGGCCGGTTTGCTCCGTGAATTACCCGGAGTCCATTTTCTGATGATGGGTGACGGAAGCGAAACGAAATCGCTGATTGAACAAGCGGGGCGCTTAAAACTGACGAATGTCACGTTCCTTCCTTATCAACCCTATTCGGTGATGCCGGAGGCCTATGCATCGGTGGACGCATCTTTCGTGCCCCAGGCTCCGGGAACAAGCGATGACGGAATTCCCTCAAAGGTTTACCGGATTATGGCGTGCGGCCGTCCGGTCATCGCCTGCACGGAAATGGATTCCGACCTGGCGCGTCTGGTCATCAAATCGGACGGTGGCGCTGTTGTTCCGTCTGGGAATGCCGAGGCGCTTGCCGACGCGATACGGAAAGCGTTTCAGCAAGGGACGGCCTGGCTGGAAAAAGGCTTGAAAGCTAGAAATCTGGTGCTGCAAGAGTATTCACGCGCCAAAGTCAGCGACCGGTATCATCAGTTGTTGGTGGAATTACAGTCTAGGAGGAGCGGCAAAGCAGGAAAGCCTTGAAGGATTCGGAAAGCGGAAAAAATCCACTTCTCGTTCTTGTCACTGGCGCGACAGGTGCCGTGGGGCCGCGCGTTGTCGCGGCGCTGCTTGAATCCGGGCACCGGGTGCGCACCCTGTCCCTGGACGCGCCGCCAGCGGGTGCATGGCTAGAGGCCGTGGATGCATGCCTTGGCGATATTACCGATCCCGCCGCCGTTCAAGCGGCCATGCAGGGCGTCGACGGGGTGATCCACATGGCTGCACTCCTGCACATCGTCAATCCGCCCCCGTCAATCCGCCCCCGGTATGAGCGAATTAATGTCGGCGGAACGGCTAACGTCGTTGAGGCCGCCCGCCAGGCTGGTGTCGGACGAGTCGTCTTCTTCAGCACGATTGCTGTTTATGGCGCCTCCGCCGGGAGTGTCCTGACGGAGGCTTCACCCCTTCGCCCCGATTCTTTCTATGCGCAAACCAAGTTGGATGCTGAGCAAGTTGTTCTGGCGGCAAAACGCGCGGATGGTGAACCTCTGGGAACGGTGTTGCGCCTGGGGGCGGTGTATGGCGCGCGGATCAAGGGTAATTACCGGCGTTTGCTTTTGGGTTTGGCCAAAGGAAGATTTTTGCCAATCGGCAGCGGCGCCAATCGGCGCACGCTTGTTTATGATAAAGATGTGGCCCGGGCGGCAGTGCTGGCGCTTAGCCATCCGGCTGCAGCGGGAGAAGTGTTCAATGTTACCGACGGCCAGTACCATACCATGAACACGATCATTGATACGCTCTGCGCCGCCCTTGGACGCCCCGCGCCTTTTTTGACTCTTCCGACAGCGCCCATTCGCGCTGTGGCTGGCGTTATCGAGGACTTGGGGCGCATTTGCGGATTCTCCGCGCCGATAGTCCGGGCGACTATTGACAAATACACTGAAGACGTAGCCGTGGATGGACGCAAGTTTCGCACTATTGCAGGTTTTGTTCCGCAATACAATCTGGCGGAAGGCTGGCGGGAAACTGTGGATGAAATGAGGCGCTCCGGAGATTTATGATTTCGGATTCGACAGCCACTTTTAATCAGCTCGTTATCTGGGTTACACAGCACCGCATGGTTCTGTTGCTGATGACCTGTGCGGGTTTGGGAGTGGCCGGGGCTTGGCTGATCGCCGGGGTGCCGTTCCGTGAACACCTGCTCGACGCACCGAACGAGCGCAGTTCTCACACAGAGCCGACGCCGCGGGGCGGCGGCGTGGGAATTCTCGCGGCCTTCATCGTGGCGGGTCTGACGCTCCGCATTCCGACGACCTTCCTGTTTGCCGCTGTTTTCGTTTCCGCCGTCAGTTTCTATGGCGATTATTTCCGGCTTTCGGTGCGATTCCGCTTTCTGGCCCAGATGCTAGCCGCCCTGGTATTCCTGTTTCCGCTTTTCCCTGCGTTGAGTTCTCACTTTGCCTTTTCTACTTTTAATATCTTTCCCTTGCTATTTTTTTTGATCCTGTTCCTGATTGTTTTGTTTTTGATCGGTACGGCGAATTTTTACAATTTCATGGACGGGATCAACGGCATCGGGGGTTTGAGCGGCGCGATCGGCTTCGGTCTGCTGGGCGCCTATACGCTTTATTATGCCCCTGTGTACGGTTACCGGGAGTCCTTGTCCCTGCTGGCGATCTGCATTTCTCTGGCCTGCCTCGGCTATCTTCCCTTTAATATGCCGCGGGCCAAAGTTTTCATGGGGGATGTGGGAAGTATTCTGCTGGGGTTTGTGTTTGCCGCGCTGGTGGTGATG
>JAJFTV010000105.1 GCA_021372725.1 Chloroflexota bacterium
GGCGGCACAAACCGTTCTTCACCGGTTACCGACCGCAATTCTACATCCGCACGATGGATGTGACCGGCAACATCAGTCTGCCGGAAGGAGTGGAAATGGTAATGCCGGGAGACAACGTGGTGATGGAAGTAGAGCTGATCATCCCGGTGGCGCTTGAGCAGGGGTCACAGTTCGCCATACGCGAAGGTGGTCTGACCGTAGGGGCCGGCGTGATAACTGAAATCTTGAAGTAAATCTAAGTAAATCTATTGACAGGTTAGGGAAATAATGGCCTCAAAAAAGAAAGATGTTCGACCAGTGATCACACTCGCATGCAGCGAGTGCAAGGAACGTAATTACACGACCGAAAAAAATCGCCGAAACGATCCTGGCCGCATGGAATTGCAGAAATATTGCTCTCACTGCCGTAAACATACACTGCATCGTGAGACAAAATAGGTAAACAGCCGGTTACGGGGTGCGCAAAGCCCTTCCACCCCGTAACATTTCGAAGGCGAGTAGCTCAATTGGCAGAGCAACGGTCTCCAAAACCGTAGGTTGCGGGTTCAACTCCTGCCTCGCCTGCCTGACGATCGGCGACGCCGCTTTGAAAGGCGGCGTTTTAGCCATAAAAGAGGAACGAACTATGGCAGAAAAAATAAAAGAGAAAAATCAGGAAAAGAAGAAACCCACCGCCTCCAAGAAACGGCGATCGTTTTCACCTGCAAGGTTATGGCGTGAGACAATTGGCGAACTTCGCAAGGTAAGCTGGCCGACCACACACGAAGCCTTGCGTTTGACACGGATCGTTATTATTGTGATGGTCATCATGAGCTTTCTCCTCGGCTTTTTTGATTTTGTTTTCGCCAAGCTGATCGGGATCATCTACGCCTGACCAGATGGAATTTCGTCAGGTATTGGGCAATAAGGATTCGTTATGATAAAGCAAGAGGATATCGAACAAAAAGAAGAATCCACACCGGAAAACAGTCGATCTGACAGCAGAGACAGACTTCCGGATGATCGCTCGCAAGCTGAAGCGCAGGATGTAAACAAGGATTCGGGTGTTGAAACCTCTGCTGAACCGGATGCTTCCTTGCAAAAATCAGAACAAAAAGACAGCGAGGATGACCGCCGGGCATGGTATGTCATCCATTGCTATTCAGGATATGAAAACAAAGTACGCTACAACCTTGAGCAGCGTATAGAGACAATGGGTGTCAAGGATAAAATTTTTGATGTCGTCATCCCCACCCAGGAAGAGATCGAGGTAAAAGACGGCAAACGGCGTGTGGTAGAACGACACGTATTCCCCGGTTATGTGCTGGTCAACATGGTCCTCACCGAGGAATCGTGGTATGTGGTTCGCAATACCCCTGGCGTCACCGGCTTTGTCGGGATGGGCAATGACCCCACCGCGCTGCGTCCTGAAGAGGTATCCCATATTCTCCGACGCATGGAAGCTGAAGCCCCGCATATCAAAGTCACTTTTCGGGTTGGCGAACGGGTGCGAATTGTTGATGGCCCATTTCACGATTTCCGCGGCACCGTTGCTGAAATCGATATGGAACGCACAAAAGTGCGTGTTATGGTAAACTTCTTCGGTCGTGAAACACCTGTAGAGCTTGACTTTTTGCAGGTGGAAAAATCTTAGTGTAACAGGTAGAGGTTGATTTTGGTGGGAGGGTGAACGGCGTTCGTTTTGAATCTACAATTCAGGAGCAGAAGTTCTACACCCGCTAGAACCACAAAGGAGTAAAAAGTGGCAAAAAAGTATAAAGCAACTGTCCGTTTACAAATCCCGGCCGGGAAAGCCAATCCTGCGCCTCCCATTGGCCCTGCATTGGCTGGTCACGGGATCAACATCATGGCATTCTGCAAAGAATATAATGCCCGCACTGCCAACCGTGTCGGGGATATTATTCCGGCAGAAATTACCATCTATACTGATGGCTCGTTCACCTTTATTCTCAAGTCTCCGCCTGCGGCAGTCATGCTTCGCAAAGCTGCCGGTGTTGAGCACGGGTCAGCCGAACCCAACCGTACAAAGGTTGGCAAGGTCACCCGCAGTCAATTGCGCGAGATTGCCGAGATAAAATTGAAAGATATGAACGCCATCAATATCGAAGGTGCCATGCGCCAGCTTGAAGGCACTGCCCGAAATATGGGTATCACAATTGTTGAGGATTGATTGAAATTCGTGGGAGGGTGAGCGGCTTTGCCGGTTTGAACACTTCGCCGAGCGGTAATCACCCGACAACACCACAAAGGAGATAGTATGTCGAGTCATGGAAAGAAATATCTGGAAGCTCTCGCAAAAGTAGAGCGCGATAAGAAATATGAACCCCGGGCTGCCATCGAGCTTGTCAAAGAGACTTCAATAACCAAATTTGACGGTACGGTTGAAGTTCACCTGCGCATGGGTCTTGATCCTCGCCAGGCTGATCAACAAGTGCGTGATGTGGTAGTTCTGCCACATGGATTGGGTAAAACAGTCCGTGTACTGGTTTTTGCCCAGGGTGAAGGTGCCGCACTGGCACAGCAGGCGGGTGCCGACTACGTTGCAGATACCGATGAATGGATCCAGAAGATCCAGAATGGTTTCACCGATTTTGATGTAGCCATTTCCACCCCGGATATGATGGGTAAGGCAGGCCGGTTGGGGCGCGTTCTTGGCCCACGCGGCTTGATGCCAAACCCCAAGGCAGGCACCGTTGTACCTGCCAGTGACCTGGCACGTGTCATCACCGAATCCAAGGCTGGTCGCGTGGAATTTCGTCTTGATAAGACCGCCAACCTGCATGTACCGATTGGCAAGGTATCTTTCGAAGCGGATAAACTTTTCGAAAACTTCACCGCCCTGATGGCTGCAATTCGTAAGGCCAAGCCATCCGGTGCAAAGGGATCATACGTCCGCAAGGTTACCGTTACCTCAACCATGGGCCCTGGCATCAGGATCGACCCAATATTGGCACAGGGTCTGGAGACAAGGGAGTAAGTTATTTTGTAAAGATAAACAGGTCACTGCCTTCACCAGTGAAAGCCGGAGCCGAACAGGCATAATCATTTCCAGCCGAGGTGAGGACTTACCGCCGAAAGGTATTCATCCATCCAAACGGAATAACCCGTTTTGGGGATGGCGGAAGTCTTTGCCTGAATAATGAAGGCAAAGACTTTTTTATTAAAAAAATTTCTTGTATGGTTTTTATGAAAGAAATTTTACGGAACTCTATAGAAAGGAGGTGAAAGTCCTTTGGCTTTTACAAAAAAACAAAAACAAAAGATTCTGGACCAGTATGATGCGTGGTTGAAAGACAGCCGTGCGGTGGTGCTCCTGGAATACAAGAAAATGGACATGAAAACCATCGATGGATTGCGCGCCAAGGCTCGCGAGGTTGGCGGAGAACTACACATCGCCAAAAACACACTGCTGGGAAAGGCCTTGCAAACGGCCGGTTACGAGGGCATTATTCAACCCACAGGAACCACGCTTTGCGCCTTTGCTTTTGATGATGCACCCTCCATGGCAAAAGTGCTGCAGGATGCATTGAAGGAAAGCAAGGAAGAGTTGTTCAAAGTCAAGATGGGTTATCTGGATGGCCAGGCAATCAATGCCAACCAGGTGAAGGCGTTAGCTGATCTGCCGCCCCTGCCCGTCATGCGCGCCACTCTGCTGGGAACCATCATGGCTCCTGCCAGCAAACTGGTTCGCACACTCGCCGAACCCGGCCGCCAGATCGCGGCAGTCATCAAGGCTCGGTCAGAAAAAGATGCTGTACCGGCGTAAGTCGGAATACGTGAATGAATTTTAGAAAAATACAAAAGAAAGATTTTTGAAGGAGATTTTGAAATGGCTGATATGGAAAAATTGATCGAGCAGTTGAGCGCACTGACTGTTCTGGAAGCTGCCGAATTGGTGAAAGCATTGGAAGAAAAATGGGGTGTTTCTGCCGCTGCCCCTGTGGCCGTTGCTGCCGTTGCAGGACCCGCTGCCCAGGTTGAAGAAGTGGAAGAAAAAACCGAGTTTGATGTCATCATCAAAAGCGCCGGCCCCAAGAAAATTGAAACCATCAAGGTTATTCGCCAGCTCACCAATTTGGGCCTGGTGGAAGCCAAGACCATGGCAGAAACCGCTGACTCCAAGGTCCTTACCGGTGTAGGAAAAGAAGCCGCTGAAGAGGCCAAGAAGAAACTGGCCGAAGCAGGCGCTGAAGTTGTCGTAGCCTAGTATTTGGTGATTCATTTTGTCATGTTGAGCGTTAGCGAAGCATCCACCCGTGAGCCGGTGATTAATTGGCTTGATATGGAAATTTGACCTTGGGCGGATTTTTCGCTGCGCTCAAAATGACAATTTTGGTTGGGATTTTCTCCGTCGGCCGTCAGGATTCCATCCGGATGACTTGATCGCGCTCAGCGCCGACAGAGATCCAGTGTACAGGAACACCACCGAATTCAACGATGGCCTCAATATAGCGCTGCGCTTCCGCTGGAAGATCACCCCATGTACGGGCACCTGTGATATCCACTGATTTCCAACCTGGCAGGCGGGTATAAACCGGGCTATAGCTTTCCAGGTTGGACAACCCAAATGGTAATTCGGTGTAGATCTGGTTGCCCTTCTGGTACGCAGTACATATATATAATTCATCCAGGCCTTGCAAGACATCCAGCTTGGTTATCGCAAGTTTGGTCAATCCATTGATGCGTGCTGCATAGCGCAACAAAACACTATCCAACCAACCCACCCGGCGGGCACGGCCGGTGGTTGTTCCGTACTCATCCCATGGATTTGCACCGGTGCCGCGTAGCTGGAGGGCAATTTGACCAGACTGTTCGGTGGGAAACGGGCCGGATCCAACCCGCGTTTGAAAGGCTTTTGTGATGCCAATCACTCTTCTTGCGGGATAGGCACCGATGCCTAATCCTGACAGGACGCCTGCCGAAGTACAAGATGAACTGGTTACATACGGGTATGTGCCCATATCCACATCAAGCAAACTCCCTTGTGCACCTTCGGCCAGAACCGTATCACCGTGGTACAGCGCATCCGAGGCGATCCTGCTGGTATCGGCAATGAATGGAGCCAGTTTTTGAGAGTAAACCCGGTACTGCTCCTGAATCTCTCGAATATCCAAAGGGGCCACCTGGCAGCTTTCCAGAGTCTTGTTGGCTTTCCGGATATGATCATCCAGGTTATCCATCAGGTTTTCCGGATCCAGAAGATCGATCATTCGCAATCCCTGCCGGGCTGTCTTGTCGGTATAGGCCGGGCCAATGCCGCGGCCGGTGGTTCCCAACAAACCAGACCCGCGCACAGATTCCATCGCTTTGTCAATGGCCCGGTGGGCCGGGGTGATGATATGCGCCGCATAGGATATGAACAGTCGTTTGGGCGTTACATCCACTCCGCCATCTGACAACATTTTCATCTCATCCAGCAGTGAACCAGGATGGATGACCATGCCATTGCCCATCAGGTTAATCGTGCCCGAATGGATGATTCCGGAAGGGATCAGATGCAACTTGAAAATTTGCCGTTCAACCGTAACGGTGTGCCCGGCGTTATCTCCTCCATTGAAACGGGCTACGATCTGGGCGTTTCTTGAAAGCAAATCGACAAAACGACCTTTGCCTTCATCACCCCACTGAGTTCCAATTATGATATCAAGCGGCATGATCCCTCCATGTGATAGTAATAAATCATCCTGCACTCGAGCCCTTCAATTATAACTTGTTATAATTATCCAGACGGGTTACACAATCGAATCGATTGCGGAGGACAGGGATTGTCGATCCTTAAAGTTTTACTTCTGGGCCCCCCGGCAGTTTATTATGATGACATGCCCTTGACCATTCAAAGGCGGACATTGCGTGTGGTGCTGTACTATCTTGCCCAGCAGGAGAACATGATCGACCGGGCGCAGTTGATTCTTGCCCTCTGGCCGGAGGAAAACGAATCCACGGGCCGGCGGCGTCTGCGTGAATTGTTAAGTAAATTGCGCGCTGAACTTCCGGATGCGAGCCTGCTGATCACCGAACAGGATCAAATTGGTCTGGATCGCAGCCGTTTGTATGTGGATTCGCTCCGGTTCGACGAGATCTTTAAGGAATGCAGCCCCATTGTGAACACAATTCCCAGGCATACACCTTTGCCCGAGCGGACGCATCAACAGATCCGGACAGCAACCGATCTGTGGAGGACGCCCTATTTTATGGCCGGTGTGCAAATGCCTGAAAGTGAGACCCTGGATCGCTGGGTATCTGAGACCGGTCGCATGCTGGAACGGCGCCGCATTCTGTTGATCGACCGCCAGTCTGATCATTATGCTGCCCTGGGGGATATCGAATCTGCTCTGTCGTGGTTGGGTCGAATTATCGACGATGATCCGGATAATGAGGATTGGCAGGTACGTTATCTCACCTGGTTGAACCAATTAAACAGGCGCAGCGAGGCCACTGCCTACAACGATTTTCTGTTTCATCACTATAAAGATCGCGATGAGCCTCTGCCCGACCGGATCAAGACTGCATTCTTTGTTACAGATCATCACCCTGCTGCAGCAGAATTGGAGAAAAACCCGCTCTGGCCTCCACCGACACAACTGCAAACGCCTTTTGTGGGCAGGGCACAAGAGATTCAGCAGCTCACAACAGCTTACCAGCGCGGCGGGGTGATAATTTTGTGGGGAGAACCGGGTTCCGGGAAAACCAGGCTGATTTATGAATTTTCAAAACGAGTTGTGTCCAGAACCAGGCTGCTCATGGCCGGTGGTTTTTCATCCACACACGACCTGCCCTATCAGCCCATTTTGGAAATGCTGCGACAGTCGGTCTCCGATAAAGAGTGGAGGGCCATGCTTCCGGCATGGCTTACACCCCTCACATCGCTGATACCCGAGCTGGGCCGTTATGTACCTCAAGCCAGTCGGATTGCAGATACTCATCTGGGTGATGTGCAGGGGATGATCTTTGAGTCACTGCACCAGGTTTTTAAAAGCCTTGCCAGACAGTCACGTCTGTTGGTATTTCTGGATGATGCCCATCACAGTGACCGTTCATCACTGGATGTGCTGGAGTACCTGTTCAGCCGTGGTTTCTTTGAACATCACGGACTGCTCGTGGTTTCGGCTCGCCCGGAGGAAAAAAATCCTTCACTGGAGAAATTCATTGACCAGGTACGCAATCCATCATACCGATTTGAGGAAATCCACATTCCCGATTTTACGCTGGAGGATGCGTCGGCGTTGATGGCATTGATGTTGGGGCGCAGCTATTCTGCTCACACCGTGCAACAGGTTTTGGAGTTATCCGACGGCAAACCGCTGTTTTTGGTGGAAATGCTGCGTTCCGTTCTGGAATATTCGGCGTGGGTCGATCTTGAAGAGATCATCGATCATTTACCATTACCCAGAAGTATCCTTGATTTGGTTCAGCGGCGAATTGGGATGCTGTCGGTAAATGCCCGGCGGGTATTACAGATTGCTTCGGTGACCAACGGAAATTTCCGTCCTGCAATGCTTGAACTTGCATTGGACCTAAAACCTGAGGAGGTTGTTGATGCGTTGGAAGAACTGGAGCGTTATCGCCTGGTTCAATCGGGAGAAACCAGCCCAACCGGGGCAAACTACCGCTTCCTGTACAGCCATATCCTAAACATTGTATTGGCCGATATAAGCGAAGCGCGAAAACGGCTGCTTCATTTGTCCATTGCGAAAGCCATGAAGTCACTTCCGTTGGAGAGCAGCAACCCTTCTCAGATTGCCAGTCATTTTGAGTTGGGTGGTGAACTGGTAGAGGCTTTCGATTACTGGATATTGGCAGGCAACCGCGCCAGAGAGTTATTCTCCAGAACCGATGCGGAATATGCCTTCTCAAGGGCAGCTTCATTAATTCAATATTTGGGCAATTTCGTCACAGAAGAAGAGATCTATAAACTCTACACAGACTGGGGAGACCTTCTGGATGAGTTCGATGATTATAAATCGGGTCTGGACCTGTTCTACAATCTTCAGGCATTAGGCAATCAACGACAAAGCCATATTTTAATGGGCACTGCCTTTAATGGCTTGAGCCGCATTTTCCGCAATATCGGTGAATACGACAGATCCCTTCAATATAATTTGCAGGCTGAAGAACACCTGAAGATATCAGGCTTGATGCCGGAGTACTTTACGGTATTTACCCGGCGTGCAATTACCTATATCTATCTGGAGGATTTCGAAAAATCGGATCTTGCAATCAAAAAAGCGATTGAGCTTGCTTCGCAAACTCAAAGCTGGCGTATTCAGATCGGCTTGAGCAGTACCTTTGTTCAGATGGCGGATATCAGCAGCTACAAGGGACGGCTGCACAAAACGTTGGAAATTTGTGATTTGGGTCTTCGTTCGATTGAATCCACCTTTAACAATCCGGATATCGAAATGATTCGCCTGAAAATGGCCCAGGTTCACTGTATGTTTGGTTATCCGAAGAAGGCTTACATGCTGGCGAACCAGGTGCTAAAACTGGCAACCGAGTGGAATCATAACCGCCTGATTGGGTTTGCCAAGCAGGCCAGGGCGCAAGCCGCAATGGAAATGGGTTGGATGGGGGAGTGTCTGGATGATTTGGAAGATACCCTCGAAATTGCGACCCAGTACAATTTTAAGGACCTGGCCCCCAAAACATACAGCCAGTTGGGTGATTTTTATCGCGTCCTGGGCGAATTACACCTGGCGGAACGGGCTTACGTGACAGGTTTGGAAAGCACAGCCCGGCCCTATTTTCGCCTGGATAATCAAATCCGGCAGGGATATATTTTGACCCAATTGAACAAGATAAAGGAAGGCAAGGATATCATTGACAAGGCTTTGCAGGAAGCCGAAACAGGGGGCTTCAGATTGATCCAAACGACGGCTCATTCCTTCCTGGCAAGCGGATTTTTGAAGAGCGGAGATACACGGCCAGCAGAAGAGGCCATCGATGCGTACAACGATACCGCACAAGAAGTCAATGTTCCGCGCTGGAATATGCTATCACAATTGTTTTCAGTGTTTCTGAAGTACAAAAAAGGGGATCAGGTTGACGAAAATGAATTGGAACCGGTAATTTCCTTCGCCAGGGAAGGGGGTGATATCTGGCTGGAAATCGAGGCTTCCTGTCTTATGCTTGAAATTCAAAGGCGGCGTGGAATTGATGAAAACGGCGCTTCCCAGAGAATGATGGAACTTCAAAATTATTTATTGGAACGCGCCCGGAGAGAAGGTATTTGTGTCATGATCTCCAATTTGTTTGATAATTTATGTCATCCCTAGTACTTCAAGAATAAAATTTCCGAAAAAGATCAAACGAGATCAATAAATTCCAAAATCGGTATAATAAAAACCTGTTTTGTCCACGCTTTGGCAACGGATAATGACTATACTAATACTAACAAATATGATTTTTGCAGCACAGCGACAGGGGACTGTGCAAAGGCTGTTCATGAAGAGGGGTCTATCATGAACAGCTTTTATTTAACTTTTGACACCCATCCCCCCCCCGACCTCCCGGCCAGGAAGGA
>JAJFTV010000113.1 GCA_021372725.1 Chloroflexota bacterium
GTGTATTTTTCTGGTCGCAATTTTCCTGGCCGGTTGCAGCTCAACTGTAGAACAACCCACCTTGATGCCATCAGCAACTGAAACCAGCATACCGGCTGCACCTTCATCAACTGCTACACTGCCTGAGCCGACGATGACCTATACACCACAACCATTACCTACCAATACACCCACCCCACATCCAGTCGGCACACAGGGCGTCGTAGTGCCGGTGGATAACCTGAACCTGCGCGCCGGGCCAGGCACCACCTACGCCATTCTGAACTCCTATCCTGTCAATACTGAATTGTTCGTTGTCGCAAGAGTGCCGGGGAATGAATGGGTAAGGGTGAAGTTGGCCGATGACAAGACGGGCTGGATGTCGGCTGAATTGTTGAGTCTGGGGGAGACTGTAGCCTATCTGCCATTGGAAGAGGTAACCGATAGCATCATGGTAACCGGGCGGGTGATCGACTCCGAAGGCAAGCCGGTCAACATGGTCACGATTGCTGTCATGCAGAGACTGGCCAGTTCCACGCTGCGGACGGATGCCATCACCGACCAGGATGGCTACTGGTACGCCTATATCCCCAAGGAATCGGCCGGGATGTGGGAGGTGCAGGTAATCAGCGCAGACTGCACCAGTTGGATCTATGACGAGACGTGTAACATTGTCGATCATTTTCTGTACAATTACCGCTTCATTTTTGAGCCTCCGCCCATTTCACCTTTCCTGTTCATGTTTCAGATTGCCGATGCATATATCACAGGCGAGGTGACCAATGCGGACGGTGTTCCAGTAAGCATGCGCGTCTTTGCAGAGCGCAGTGATGGTGCTTATGTTTATGTGTTATCCAATGAGGCCGGGCAATTCACCCTTCCGGTTGGAGCAGGCTCCTGGAAGGTGTACAGCATGCAGTATAATCCCAACCTGGAGGGCGAAAGCGTATCCGTACAGGTGGAAACCGGGATAGATCCTGAGCCCGTTTCCATAAAAGCCCCCGTAAAAAAGGAGTAATTACAATGCCGCAAGCCACCTTTCATTTTCCTCCCGGATTTCTATGGGGTACAGCTACCTCATCGCATCAAGTGGAAGGCGGCAATAGCAACAATAATTGGTATGCCTGGGAACAGGAACCAGGTCGCATCCTGCAGGGTCATCACTCGGGACTGGCCTGCGATTGGTGGGGGGGCCGCTGGAGACAGGATCTTGACCGTGCCGCCGAGGCAGGTCAGAATGCCCACCGTATGTCCATCGAATGGTCGCGTATCCAGCCAACGCCAGATCAATGGGACGAAGCAGCGCTGGATTATTATCGTGAAATCGTACGCGGCATGTACGATCGCAAGTTGACGCCGCTGGTCACACTGCACCATTTTACCGATCCACTCTGGCTGATGGAACAGGGCGGGTGGGAAAACCCTGAGACTCCCGGTAAATTTGCCCGCTATGCCCGCAAGGTGGTGGAGGCGCTGAAGGATTACGTCAATTTATGGGTGACCATCAATGAACCAGGTATTTATACCTGGTTGGGTTATATCGATGGTGTCTTCCCGCCCGGCAAAAAGGATACGAAAGCCGCCTTTTCTGTTGGGCAAAACCTGGTCAAGGGTCATGCCGGGGCCTACCGCGAGATCCATGATGTGCAAAGAGAAGCCCGCGTAGGGGCAGCCTGTCACTACCGCAGCTTTGTCCCTCAACGTACCGGACTGCCATTTGATACATGGATTACGCGTTCCATTTCTGCCAATTTCAATGATTCTTTCCCAAATGCCATGAAAACCGGGCGGTTTCGGTTTATGGGCAAACAGGCTATTATCAATGAGGCCGTGGATACGCAGGATTTCTTTGGTTTCAATTATTACACCGAGGAAATGATCCGCTTCGCTCCGCTGGCTGTAAAAGAATTCTTCAACAAACGGGAATTCCCACACGACGCACAGATAAGCGAGAATGGCCTTATCGCCAATGTTCCGGACGGGATGACCCGCACGATCAAATGGGCCAACAGGTTTGGAAAACCAATTCTGATACTCGAAAATGGCGTCGAAGATGCGAATGACATCCTGCGGCCGCGCTACCTGCTGGAGCATTTACACAAAACGTGGCACCAGATGAATGAAAATGTGCCGATTAAAGGCTATTTTCACTGGTCCCTGGTGGATAACTTTGAATGGGAGCGTGGCTGGACTCAACGCTTTGGGCTGTGGGGGTTGGACCCCGAAACCCAGGTGCGCACCCGCCGTCCAAGTGTTGATTTATATGCAGCCATTTGTAAAGAAAATGCCATCAGCTCGGCGACAGTTGAAAAATTTGTCCCTGAGATTTTTGCCGGGATGTTTCCGGGGTAGTTGCTATGACCGCAGATATTGTCGTGATCGATGAAATGAAACTGGAAGAGGCCCGCGCGGTTCTGGAGATCTATGCTCTTGGCATTGCCAGCGGACAGGCTACATTCGAGACCGTGGTTCCGGATTGGGCGCAGTGGGATGCAAATCATCTCAAGATGTGCCGGTTGGTTGCCCGTTTGCCGGCCCTGATCGTTGGCTGGGCGGCACTCAGCGCTGCATCCAAAAGGATCGTCTATGCAGGTGTCGCCGAAGTCAGCATTTATGTACACCCTTCTTATCAAAGACAGGGGATTGGCCGTAAATTGCTGGAGGAATTGATCCGGAGATCTGAAGATGCCGGTTTCTGGACCCTGCAATCCAGCATGTTTCCGGAAAATACTGCCAGCGTTGCCTTGCATCAAAAATGCGGGTTCAGGGTGGTTGGCCGGCGTGAGAAAATTGCCAGGCTGAACGATACCTGGCGTGATACATTGTGGATGGAACGCCGCAGCAACCTGTATTAGATGTTAATGGGCCCAGACCGGCTGCATGAATCTGCGTTTTTCATTCCCGGCGTGATGCAGACCAGAACAGCTCCAAAGGGGTCTTGAGGATAATACCTGTTTGCGGGTATACAAAAACTGCATGGCTTCCGGCAGTCATTTCTGCCTCTGTACCGCGCTGCCTGCAACAATCGCATCACGGGCTGAAAGGTCGTTCACACCATCCATCCGGCGAATGCCCACCCGAAAACCATTTTCAGCCAGTGACTGGCCAATTACTTCAGCCACACCGGTGGCCGAACCGTAACGGCTGGCATAGGGCACGAATATTTTTTGCTCATAAGGAATTCCGTTCGTTTTCTCCTCTTTCCGGTGGGAAGTGGGTTGGGGGATTGGTGTAGAAGCGCAGGAAAGAGCATACCCAAAATGGCCAGATTTCGTGTGAACTGGAAAACAAGCCCATCAGCGGCTTCGATAACCGATGCGGCAAATTGAACTGTATATGTACAGGGTTCAAACGATAACCACGTTTGAAAGATCTTCGCCTGATTGGGGGTATTCGATTTTTAATTTCTTCAGGGTGTCCACCAGCACAGAACCGATGACCAGGTTGCGGTACCATTTTTTATCAGATGGTACGATATACCAGGGCGCCCAATCTGTACTGGTGCGGTTGAGCACATCTTGATAGGCAACCATGTAATCATCCCATCGCTCACGGGTTTTCAGATCTCCCTGGGCAAATTTCCAGTGTTTGGCAGGGTCCTGCAGGCGTTCTTCAAGCCGCCTCTTCTGCTCCTTTTTGCTGATGTGCAGGTAAAACTTGAGAATGGTCACCCCCTCATCGGCCAGCATTTTTTCAAAGGCGTTGATCTGATCAAAACGTGCCCCCCAAACCTTGTCCGGCACCAGTTGATTCACCCGCACCGCCAGCACATCTTCATAATGTGAACGGTTGAAGATCACGATTTCGCCTTTGGCGGGCACCTGGTTGTGTACACGCCAGAGATAATCGTGATCCAGCTCTATCTGGGTGGGAACCTTAAAACCTGCTACACGGACTCCCTGCGGATTTACACCTTCAAATACATGCCGGATGACCCCGTCTTTTCCGCTGGTGTCCATGCCCTGCAACACGACCAGTACCTTGTGACGATGCCCGGCATACAACCTTTCCTGCAATTCCTCCAGTTCCTCGGTCAGTTGATCAAGGATGTCTTTTCCATCATTCTTCCCGCCGTCGAAGGCACCGGTTTCATCCGGATCCCAATCGACCAGTTTAACAGGATGGGATGGTTTTACACGGTAACGATCCATTTGTCACCTCTTTTGCTTTTTTGTACTGCTTGTATTTGTATTCTACAATATTTCACGGCTGTTACAAATCCTCCATCTCTTATATAGGGCAATGTGAGGCTGACATGAAAGTCAGTATAGGCAGAAACTCATGCAACCGGCTCTCGGGCGGATGCTTCACTACGTTCAGCATGACAATGACGGCAGTGTTTCGCCCGGTGACAAATTTGATTACCAGGCTTTCAAGCTCTTCCCTTGTCATGTTGCAAGGAGACGTCTGATTTATCCTGGGAGACAGCCCTGAAGAGTCGGAGGGATAAACCCAAAACATGAGGCCCATTTTCAACACCCTCAATCTTTAGTGACGAAAACCGTTATAATGGCAGTCCAGGAGACTAATATGCAAAGCACATTCGATGACCGTATCAATGAGGTTGCCCGATTTTCAGTCATGGCATTTTTATGGTCATGGTTATGGTGGACACCCCGCATTCTGGCCACCTATGGGGTGATCAATTTATCTCCGCTGTGGGATGTTGTTTTGGGTGCGATAGGAGCTTTGGGCCCTGGTCTGGCCGCGCTGACCCAGGTTTGGCGCACGAAAGGAAAAACAGCGGCTATCGAGTTTTGCGGACGCGGCTGGAAATTCAACTTTAATCCCATGCTTCTGCTCCCGGCGGTTGTAATCATGCCATTGATTGGAGGTCTCACCACCTGGGTACTGGTACTCACCGGGCTGGAAAACCCTTGGGAATACAGCCTGCTCTCGATCATCGATTTACCGTTGACGCTCGTCGTCGTTGTGCTGCTCATTTCAGCCGCGGGTGAAGAAACCGGTTGGCGCGGTTTTGTCCAACAGCAATTGCAAACCATCTTGAATCCTTTCAAGGTAAGCCTGATATTGGGCCTGATATGGGGTGTCTGGCAGCTTCCGCTGCATTTTATCGGCGGTACCCTGCAGTCAGTCCTGCCGGTAATGCAAATCATCCTGCAGGCGATGGCTTTGTCCGTGCTGTTCACCTGGTTGTATAACAAGAGCAGGGGAAGCCTGTTGGTAGCCACCCTGTTCCATTTTTCCGTCAGTTTATGCGGGCTGATCTTTCCTGCCTGGGCAGGCACCATCGGACAGTGGATTTATCTCCTGCTGATTATTGTATCCATTGTTGGACTGGGAATGGCTGTCGGACTTTATAATTACAGAAAAAATCAGGTGTAGCGGGTGTCTGCCAGAACCTCAGAAATTTGACCCCACTCTTCCATTAATTTTTCAAGTTCTGCCTGGATTAACTGGTACGACTCACCCAAACGCTGCACCTCGCCGGGGTCCTGTGGCGGGCGTTCCAGCCGGCGTTCAACGGCAGCCTGGCGGCCTTCCAGTTCGACGATTTTCATCTCCACCATCGACAGGCGTTCACGATGTTGCTTGATCTCCCACTTGCTCATAGATTGAGGGTTTTTTTGTTCAGCAGTCTTTTTGGATTGAGCGGGGCGGGCTGTTTGTGTTGGCCGATCATTCTGTCGTATGCCAACCACCTGATGGGTTGAAGTGGTCTTCTCCATTTCGGCTTGGCGCTCGGCGCGATATTCGCTGTATGTTCCACTAAAAACGCGCAGAGACTTTGCACCGGTCTCAATTTCCCAAACGTGTGTAGCCAGGGCATCGATGAGATAACGGTCATGGGAAACCAGCAGAATGGTTCCACCGAAATCAGACAGTACCGATTGCAATACCTCCTGCGAGGTGATATCGAGGTTGTTGGTTGGCTCATCAAGCAGAAGCAAATTTGCCCCCTTCAGCGCCAGAATAGCCAATGCCAGTCGGCCGCGTTCACCACCGGAAAGGACGCGCACTTCTTTAAAGACATCATCTTCAGTGAAAAGGAAACGCGCCAGGTAATTCCGTATTTCCGCCGGCAGCATCTGCGGCGAGGCGTAATCGATCTCCTGCATGAGGGTCCAATCCAGATGCAAATCTTCATGAGCCTGGGCAAAATACCCGATTTTAAGGCTGGCACCCAGGATAGTCTCCCCGGATAATGGCGGGATTTGATCCAGAATGGTTTTAAGAAATGTCGTTTTCCCGGCCCCGTTGGGCCCGATCAAGGCTGCGCAATCACCCCGTTTGAGCAACAGATCAGGTACGGTAAAGAGAGGCTGTTGATCATCGTGATAACCGATGACCAGGTCGCGTGTCCGCAGCACAAGATCACCGGAACGTGGGGTGTGACCCAGGTTAAGGTTCAGCCGACGGGCATTCATATCCAACGGTCTGACGACCAGCGCATCATCCAGCATTCTTTCCAGCCGCTTGCGGCGTCCCTGCGCCTGACGGGTGTTTTGTCCGGCGATATTTCGGCGGATATATTCCTCTTCTTTGTCAATAAATTCCTGCTGACGTTGGTAATCGATCAATCTTCGTTTGTAGCGCTCAGCCCGCTGCTGGGCGAAAGCGTTGTAATTGCCGTGGTAGACCTCCAGGGCAGGGGTCATCTCCCAAATGGTATCGACAACCTGGTTAAGAAAATAGCGGTCATGAGAAACGATCAGGGCTGCACCAGACCAGTCCCTGAAATAAGCCTCAAGCCATTCAATTGCTGCAATATCCAGATGATTGGTGGGTTCATCCAGCAGCAGAACATCCGGTTCACTCAACAGGAGTTTTACAAAGCGAGCACGAGTTTGTTCGCCCCCCGAGAGTTGTGATAACGGGCGTTGCAGGTCTTCGGGTGAAAAACCAAGACCGGCCAATGCAAAGCGCATTCGATTCTCAATGGTATATCCGCCCAGGTGATCAAATCTGGATTGCAGCCGGCCGTATTCCTCCAGTAGAGAAACAGCCTGTCCGGGTTCGGCGGGGTTGGACTCAGCGTGTCCGAATTCGGACATCAGCTTTTCCATCCGGCGCAGTTCAGCCTGCATCGCCAACAGATCAGAAAATACGGTCAGACATTCCTCCCAAAGCGATTTAGTGGAATTCAGAATGGCGTTTTGGGGAAGGTAACCTATTTTTAGATTTCGGGCATACGTGACATGCCCACCACTGGATTCCTCCAGACCGGCGAGAATTCGCAGAAGAGTGGTTTTACCCACCCCGTTGGGTCCAACCAGCCCGACCCGTGCATGCCGCGGCAGACTGAATGATAATCCGCTGAAAATATCATCAGGCCCAAATGATTTGGATAATGCTCCCGCATTGATCAATGCCATAGTAAAATTCTAGTTCAGGTTTGTGCGAAGTATACCATGTGCAACAAGTCCATCCCCCCCGTCCTTCCCGAGTCAGAAAGGGAGAAAACATAAAATTTCCTCGCCCCTTGGGGGTTGTAGCCCATAGAATTAGCAATGATCTTGGTAAAATTATCCTTGGTAAAATCACGGATGGGTAAGATAATTTTCTATTCAGCAGGAAAACAGCTAATAATAATTTGATCCTGCAACACGAAACAGGTTATACTATTTATTGCCAGCCGATAGACGCAGAGGCCAGCCGTGTTTCTGCATGTCCCACAGGGCAGGAGATAATATGGTGTCAAAACTTAGAACAGTATTGTTCCTTTGTGGAATTTTTATCTGCCTGTTTTTGGCA
The DNA here is from genome assembly GCA_021372725.1 of Chloroflexota bacterium. GTDB lineage: Bacteria > Chloroflexota > Anaerolineae > Anaerolineales > Anaerolineaceae > JAJFTV01. The sequence goes on from JAJFTV010000113.1 coordinate 7,696, forward strand.
GCTTGCAGTACTGGGAAGGCCGAACTTCCCACGCTGGTGATTGATATGGAAGCCACACAAATGGAAAATGTCCAGCGAACCCAGGCAGCAGAGACTTTATCGGCCGCCTTGACGCAATCGGCCATGAATGCCGCCCTGACTGCCTCCGCCCCCACCGCCACCCGCACCGCCCCAGCCACAAGGACGCTTACTCCAACCATCACAGACACACCTTTCATTGGCACTGCCAATCCCACAGATACCACACTCACCCCACAGGCAAGCGTTATCGTCCTCCCTTCTGTGACCACTGCCGTCCCCATGTGGTCGTGCAACATCATCAAAACGTCTCCCATCTACAAAGCGGAGTTGAAAAAAGGGCAGAGTTTCGAAGCACATTGGCAGTTATTGAACAGTGGCTTCAATACCTGGTACAACAACAATGTCAGTGCCAATTATCGCAACGGCATAGCCATGCACACCAATGATGGCGAAATGTCGATAACAACTGCAGTTGAGACAGGCGATATTTACGAAGTGGTCGTTCCCATGAAAGCACCGCTTGAAAAGGGAGCTTACTCGACCGTCTGGATACTCGAAAATAAAGACGGGGCTTTCTGCTGGTTTACCGTTGATATCGAGGTGAAATAAACCACTCCCGCAGGGTATCAAGGCATGGCCATCGCCTGATCCAGATCGGCGATGATATCCTCCACATTCTCAATGCCCACAGAAAAGCGCACCAACCCTGGTGTGATGCCGCTCTTCTCGCGCACTACCGGATCCACCTTGGAATGGGTCATACTGGCCGGGTGTTCGATCAAAGAATCCAGATGCCCCAGGCTGACCGCCAGGCGGCATAACCGGACATGGTTCATCATCCATTCGCCTGCCTTATAACCGCCCTTTAGCTCAAATGACATCATCCCCCCGTATGCACTCATCTGTTTGCTGGCGATTTCGTGATAAGGAAATGACTCCAAACCTGGGTAATTAACCCTTTCCACGGCAGGGTGTTCCTCAAGAAAACGGGCAATCTTCATGGCGTTATTGCAGTGCCGCTCCATGCGGATTTCAAACGTCTTCAAGCCATTATTGAGCAGCCAGGTATCGAACGGGCTGGATGTGGCGCCCAGGGTTTGGTGAATTTCATACACCTCATTATCCATAAACTGCACATGCCGGCTGATCAGCGCCCCGCCGATGATCAATCCGTGCCCATTGAGGTACTTGGTGGTGGAGTGCACTACCAGGTCGGCGCCCAGCGTAAGCGGGCGTTGACAGTAAGGGGTGGCAAAGGTATTGTCCACCAGCACCCAGGCGTTGTGACGATGAGCGATCTCTGCAACGGCTGCAATGTCCATCACAGCCATGCCCGGGTTCACCGGGCTTTCCACATACGCCAGTACGGCCGCCGGTTCAGACGCAAAAGCCTTTTCCCAGTCTTCGAGGGTGGGATCCGTCAGCCAGACCACCCGGAAACCATACCGTTCAGATTCGTTCAGGAACTTAAGGGTGCCTGAATAAAGCGCTTGCTGGGCAATCACCACTCCCCCTTGAGGGACTTTTGCCAAAATACAGGTTGTGATGGCTGCCATGCCGGATGAAAACACACGGCCGCGCACAACATCTTCTATGGGACGCTGCGGTTCCTTGCGCAGCAAATCGACACCCTCGAGAATCGCCAGTTTTTCTGCTACCTGATCCAGGGTTGGGTTGCTCAGGCGGGTGTAAACATAACCCGGATTTTCACGTTGAAAAATTGCCGCGCCGGTGGCAACATCCGGGATACGGTAAATGGATGACTGATAAATGGGGGAAACATTGGTATTAAAAGGGTTTTCCTCTTCGGCGGCATGGATCGCCAGTGTGCCGAGGCCCCGGAATGGATCAAAAATTTCCATATCAAGCTCCTGATGACAATGTTTAATGATTGGCCAAGATTTTATTTTAATACCGAATGACAGAAAACGGGCCGCTATAAAAGAAAACAGCCCGTTTTATTTTTCTGCCCGACACGCAATTTCATGTGTTCAGAGGATTTTTAGGATGATCCATCCAAAGGCCCGTCAAACCGATCCTGCAGGCATATCTTCGTCTTCCGGATTGGCATGCTTTTCCGCTTCATCTATTGAAATCTCTTCTATACCTTCATTGCCAGCCGGCGGTGATGCCAGAGGAGATGAACTGTTAAGTGCTTTGAATTCCCGAAAAGTTAGAGTCCAGGCGCTGGAAAGATATACTTCTTTCCAGCCATTCAGAACCAGGAATGGAACTGAAATGACAAGGATGATGATGGGCAGTGCCACGGCTAATCCCAATATCCATGGCAGTGTATCTCCGCCCGACAAAGCCCCCAAACCGGCCGCGATAAGCCCGGGGATACCTCCCAACGATAAGGCAATCAGCAACAGCAAAATACCCAGGATCACTGCTGCAATCCCGTACACAATCTGGATACCCAGCAATATTAACCACATAAGAATAGAATCTTTGAGGTTTTTACGAAACAACGCATAACCGGCACGAATGGAATCAAAGACGCCCAGGTTCTGCAAGGCAGCTTCGCGGTAGAAAAATTGACTGAGGATGCGGAGCGCGGCGGAAACGCCGATCATGGCAAGGATGTAGAGGAAGAACATACCCACTGCTGCAATACTCCCCAGAATGCCTGCCACCCGGTTTTCGGTAAGCCATAACAAAAGAGGAGACAAAGTGATCACCAGCAGCACCAGTGAGACCAGTGCAACCGGAATGTTGATAACCAGGTCGATCAGGAAAATGCGCCAGGATGCTTTTGACCAGCCCATGCGAAAACCCTGTTTGATGGTGCGCCGCTCATCCGTCTCTTCATAGTCATTGACCATGCGGATCAATGAGGTATTGGCGATATAGCGCAAGAAAGTAAAAACCAG
>JAJFTV010000119.1 GCA_021372725.1 Chloroflexota bacterium
TCAAAATTTATATTTTTACAGTGAGCGAAAGTGCTTTCATTGTTTTGACCATACCGGCTATTTTTGTGACCTTTCTGCCGGAGACATTTGGCTGCAACGGATGAAGAATGACCCGATCAAACATAATGCACTGATCGCCAGAACGGATGCAGGCCAGAGAATAGTTGAGAAAGCTTCTGAAGCACAAGAATTGTTCCTGGAGGAAAAGCCGATCGAGGAAATCTGTGAAGGGCAATCGCGGTCTTTGAAAATTCACTACAATATCTCTGCGCGTTCCAGGGTCGGGAGAATCTTCAAGGAAAATATCAAGGATTCTGTTGGCGAAAAGGTGCACTGGTATGATTCTGCAATTGCATTCTTGATCCTTTTCAACCATAAATTCTCGCAAACAAAAAATGGCCGTAAAATCATTTCTCATACACCTCGCCCGATTATCAAATTCTATTTGTATCTATTAAAGGGACTGGAGATCCTATAAAATGAAATCGACCATCCAGATTTCAATAACAGGTGGGTCTGTGTGGGGGAATCGCGGTGCTGAAGCAATGCTAATGACCACCATCGGAGAAATTCGAAAAAGGAACCCGGCAGCAGAATTCAATATCTTTACCATATACCCGGATCGGGACAGGCAATTACTGAACGATGAAAAAATCCATTTTCTAAGCGGGAAACCGTTGAATTTGGCGCTAATCCAATTCCCTTTAGCGCTCTTATCAAGGATCTTCAGCCTGATAAGAGTAAATATTCCTCTCCCCCGCACAGTGCGGGCTTTGAAAGGTTCGGATATGCTCCTGGATATTGGAGGGATCACCTTCGCGGACGGGAGAGCTTTATTCCTGCTTTACAATGTGTTTTCGATCTGGCCGGCAATGATTTTAGGCGTACCGGTCATAAAACTGTCTCAGGCAATGGGTCCCTTTAACTCTGGGATCAATAAAGTCTCAGCGAAAGTATTCCTGAATAAGTGCCAATATATTTTTTCAAGAGGGATGTTTACTTCTGAACACCTGGAGAAATTACCGCTTCGATCAGAAAAGTGGCAGCAGGCAGCCGATGTTGCATTTTTATACCAGCCTGAGTACAGCTTATCCATGGAAAATGAAGAAAAAGTTAATGAGCTGCAGGTGAAATTATCTGATTTGAGAAAAAACGGAACAAGAATTATTGCCATATCGCCCAGCTCCCTGGTGCTGAATAAATCCAAAAAGAAAAATGTGGATTACATAGGTAAAATATTCGATCTGATCAGGAACTATGGCTCGAAAAACACCCTTTTTGTATTTTTCCCCAATGGAACCCGGGCAGATTCGGATAGCACAAAAAATAACGACATCATCGCAATCCGTGAATTTCGTCAGAGAGCAATGGCTGATTTGCCCGAAGATGTTCAAAATTTGATCGATTGGGTTGATTATGACATCAATACTCGCTCTGTCAGAAAGATTATCGCTGCATGTGATGTATTGGTTACTTCGAGGTTCCATGCAATGGTTGCCGGTTTATCATTATGCACTCCAACCATGGTTGTCGGATGGTCTCACAAATATCTGGAGACTTTATCCGATTTCGGAATGGGACGTTTTGCGGTGGACTTCGAGGATGAGAGCGCTGACCTCTCCAGGTATCTGGGCGAACTCCTTGAGCATAATATGGATGTCAGAGAAGAATTGAAGCTCTCTTTAGAAAAAGTCAAATCGGCTTCACAAAGACAATTTGACTACCTGGAAAGCAAATTCGCTTGAAAAAAAACAAGATCCTGAATATTGCCAAATGGCTTTGGCTGCTGATTGTCCTTTTGGGGGCCGGTTATTATTTCGTGAAACATCGCGAAATGGTTGCCGCTTTGATCAACAATATAACCATCTCGCAATTCTTGCTTTCAATATTTTTTCTCCTTATTGCAAAAATGCTCATCGGTGAGATCACCCGGCTTTCGGTGGAGACTGAAGGATGGCGGCCTCCATATCTGAAAATGTTGGGGATTTATTCCATTACATCCCTTGCAAAATACCTGCCGGGTGGAATATGGCATTTTGTTGGAAGATTCAGTACATATCGGCTGAACAACCTGACCAATAAACAATCTACAAAAGCCATGATTGTCGAGAATGTGTGGTTGATCTCGTCAGCAGTTGCAGTTGGCAGTGCGTTTTATTGTCTTTTTCAATTCGAATCGGTCAGTAAATTGTTGAATCTCCCTTATCGCGAATATTCTTCTTATCTGTCGGCAGCGCTTATCGCAGCCGTTTGGATATTAGGCCTGACGCTGTTTAATCGTTTCTTCTGCACACAAAATCTGAATTATGGATTGCTGACAGGTAAATTAATCCTGATCTGTGTGCTGGCGTGGATATTGATCGGTTTAAGCTTCATTATGCTTTTTAATGATCTCTCTTTCAATTTGATTGGAACATCTGTGGGCGGCTATGCGTTGAGCTGGGCGGTTGGTTACGTTGCTGTTTTTGCACCGGGTGGAATTGGGGTTCGGGAAACAGTATTGGCAGCAATTTTCTCGGTTGTTGCACCGCCCGAACAAATTGCGGTCTACGCGGCCATGAATCGCATTGTCTGGGTTGTTGCCGAAGTGTTGCTGGGGTTGGTATTTTCCTTTCAGGACAAAGGTCTCCTGAAGAAGGGAAATATTCAAGCAGCAAGCGCGGATCCTCTCGATGCGGATGGGGATACGATATCGTCGACAAAAGATGGTGGTATTGTATAACTTGCACAAAACGAGGTCGTTGCCAATTTCACCGCCGTCACCTAACCCCCCATGGAGCTGTCTCAAAAGTGCAGACAGCCACTCCAGGTATGCTCTTTCCCCAGCTTCTGCACCCAACCCCCCGGCCCCCTTCCCGATGGAAGGGGGAGAAAACTACTTTTTGGGGCTTTTTGAGCCGCAAAACGGCTCAAAAAGCCCCAAAAAGTAGTTTCAACATTATTGCGTTGAACGTATGTTCATGTTACAATAAATAGGACAAATGGTCGATGAATGGTTATGAAAGGAGTTGGACGATGCCTAGAAAGAGCGCAGGGCTGGGGGAACGTCACCAGAAAATCATGGAGTTTTTATCCAGTTTTCAGGATGACAATGGCTATTCGCCTTCCATCCGGGAAATTGGTGAGAACATTGGTGTGAATTCCACATCGCTGGTCGATTATTATCTGCGGCAACTGGTTGATAAAGGATACATCGAACGGAATGACCACATCTCACGCAGCATCCGCATCCTTCAACCGCTGGATCAACTGGGTATCAAAGCAAAGGATACTCTGCGCCAGATAAGTGAAGCGATTGATTTCTTTTCCATCCCCGTATTGGGGCGCATTGTTGCCAGCGAGCCAATTCCCGTACCCAATTCGGACCCTTCTTTACCCTATTTTGACCCGGAAAGTACGGTGGAAATTGCCCGCAGCATGCTTCCAAAAAATGAACGGCTGGAAGACCTGTTCGCGCTGGAAGTACAGGGGGATTCGATGATCGATGCCATGGTCAATGATGGTGACATCGTCATCATGAAAACCGTCCAGGGCAAGGAAACCCGTAACGGTGAAATGGTTGCCGTCTGGCTGGACAACAACGATGAAACCACCCTCAAGTACTTTTACCAGGAAAAAAACCGCATCCGCTTGCAGCCGGCCAATCCCGCCATGTCACCCATCTATATAGAAGATCCTCGTCAGGTGCGCGTGCTGGGCAAGGTGATCATGGTCATCCGGCAGGTCAAGGCCACCGTCTAACGTCGTTTTAGCTTGCATAAAGAAGCCATCTCAAAAGTAAATATTTTTGAAGAAATTCCGAAAAAGAATTTCCAGAATCAGATCAACACCCCACCCCTCAAGGTTGCGGGTAAATATTTTTAATACGGGCAATGGAATTTTTTAACTTCCTCTCTCACCAATACTTTTTTTCATTTCGTGTACAATTAATAAGCACCTAAAACATTTGACACACTTTATAAGGAGTCATCTACATGTACCACACGATTATCATAGTAGGAAACTTGGGGAAGGACCCCGAAATGCGTTACACACCCAACGGCGCTCCAGTCACTTCTTTCAACGTGGCTTCCAGCCGGCAATACACCAATTCAAAAGGCGAGCGGGTAAAAGAAACCATTTGGTTCCGTGTATCAGCCTGGAACAAACTGGCCGAAACCTGTAACAACTTCCTTCACAAGGGCAGCAAAGTATTAGTAGAAGGTCGATTGGTTCCTGATGCAGCAAGTGGCGGGCCGCGTGTATTCACCAGGCAGGATGGCACCTCTGGTGCATCCTTTGAAGTCAATGCGGCAACGGTACGATTTCTTGAAAGCAAAGCGGAAGCCAGTGGTACGCCCGGTGAAGATTTCGCGGAACCGATCGCTGATGATGATGAAATTCCGTTCTAGATTATCATGACCAACATCCCTCCGCATTCACAACGTCAGTTGAAGATCGAAGTGCCGCCCGATCTGGAACCAACTTATGTGAATATGGCTCGCATCAGTCATTCGCCGGCTGAGATTATCATGGATTTTGCCTGCATTCTGCCGGGAGATGATAAAACAACAATCACCTCACGAATGCTCATGTCACCACTGGGCGCCAAACTGTTTTTACGCGCCCTCGGTGAAAATCTTACACGTTACGAAACAATTTTCGGAGAGATCAAATTACCCGGAGATTCTTCGCTGGCCAACAATCTCTTTCGCAATATTATCCCCCCTGACAAAGAAGAATAATGGAACAACTCCCCCAAATCGCTGAAACGATCAGGCTTGGTTTCGAGACTCGTACCCAGAGGCGGGACCAGGCCTTGCTGCTCTCCCGTCAGATTACCCGCCTGTCAGCCCAATCCATCCGCGCAACCCATCGAAGAGAACACGACCAGGCCAAGGATTTTCTTTGTCAGGCCGGCAATCTGGTAAGCCAGGTCAAAGAATCACTGGCCAATTTTCCCGATCTGTATCATACCGGGTATACCCAGGATGGAATCAAGGAATACGTTGAAGCAACCATTACTTCGGCGCTCATTCGGAATGAGGCCCTGCCCGGGCCGGAAGACCTGGAAGTGGAGTACGCCACCTATCTGAACGGCCTGGCAGAGGTGCCCGGTGAACTTCGCCGCTGCTGCCTGGATATACTTCGCCAGGGGTATTCAGCCGAAGCCGAACGATTGCTGTCCTGCATGGATGAAATCTATACCGTGCTGGTCACCATGGATTTTCCGGATGCCATCACACAGGGGCTGCGCCGTCAAACCGACCTTGTTCGAGGTATTCTCGAGCGTACGCGTGCCGATCTTACATTAAGCCTGCGGGAAGAACAGGTCAAATCAGCCATGCAAAAACTGATCAACCGGCTCGAGCAAACAAACGTGGATTATCTGCCACCCCCGGATCGGTAAGCCATTGGGGGCTGACCGTAAAGCTGCAAGCTGTCAAATTCCATCAGAGTATTCTTGTTCCATGATGGTACGTCTGAAATACGACAAAATAGCGCGGTAATAACGAATATAATAGGTCCATGCAAAAAATAATGGAAAGATTCGCTGTTCCCACCCGTTTTGCATTTTGCTATCACCCGGATGCACAGCAGACGACCAAAGACCTGGTCGATGAGATTATCCAATTCCTGTATCATGCCGGCGTGAAGAATATTTTTAACGCCCCGCTGTATGATGCCGAACTCATTCGCAAGGTCGAAGAGGGAGATTTCGATGTACTGGTGGCAGTGGGTGGTGACGGCACCATGTTGCGGGCAGGTCATTTGAGTGCGCCGGTCGGTCTGCCCATCCTGGGCATCAACACCGGCGGATTTGGGTTTCTCACCGAGGTGAAGGACGGAGAATGGCACGAGGCCTTTGAGAATCTGTTTGCAGGTGCTTACAGGATAGAAAAGCGCATGATGCTGCAAGTGGAACACTGGCGTAATGATCAATTGCTCGGCAGTTGGTCTGCGCTCAACGAAGTGGTTGTGACACGCGGTTGGGATGTGCGCCCGATCCAACTGGAAGCCACGGTCGATGGTTTCATTGTAGGCAATTTCATCGCTGACGGGCTCATCGTATCCACCGCAACCGGTTCAACGGCTTATGCCCTGGCTGCCGGCGGGCCCATCATGCCGCCCGATCTGCCACACATCCTTATCATTCCGGTGGCACCGCATCTTTCCGTTGATAGAGCCATTATTCTCTCCCAAGGAGCCAGTGTAAAGGTAACGGCCTCAACCCGCCAGCAGGCTGTTTTCAGCGTCGACGGACAACATCCCATTGAAATTGCTCCTCAAGACCATATACAGGCTTACCCGGGGAAAAATATGGTATCCTTCATCCGTTTTAAGGACCCGGGATATTTCTATCACAATTTGATGATCTATATGGAACGAAACCCTTCAATAGGAAAAGCACTCTCATGAACCAGGACAATCCACCAGAGATGTTCTGTTTCTATCACCCTGATCGACCCACCTTGCTGCGCTGCAACCGCTGCAACAAGCCTATCTGCACATCCTGTGCCATCAAAACCCCCACCGGTTATCGCTGCAAGGATTGTGTTCGTTCACACCAGAAGGTGTATGACACCGCCGTATGGTCTGATTATCTGGTTGGGATTATCATCGCCGGCGTTCTGGCAGCAATCGGCAGCTATATTGTCACCCGCATTGGCTTCTTTACGCTGCTCCTGGCACCTGCATTCGGCACATTGATCGCCGAGGCAGTACGCCGGGCTGTTCACCGCCGCCGTTCCAAACAGTTGTTCATTTGGATAACCGTCGCTGCTGTGGTGGGCAGTTTACCCATGCTGCTTGTGATGATCTTCAATCTTTCATTGTTTTCGATCATCTGGCAGGGAGCGTATACCTTCCTGATGGCCAGTACCTTGTATTACCGTCTGAGCGGTATCCAGATCAAACGCCCTTGATTTTCGAACTATGCTAAAAGAACTGCGTATCGAAGATTTTGCAATCATTGACCAACTGGAGATCACGCTGGAAAAGGGTCTTACCACTTTTACCGGCGAGACCGGAGCCGGCAAGTCGATCATCCTGGATGCCATCGTCACCCTTCTGGGAGGGCGGGCAGACAATGAATTCATTCGTGCAGAAACTGACCGGGCTGTTCTGGAAGCTGTCTTTCAAATCCCACCCCAAAACCGGCTTGAAATACAACAGGTACTTTCACGTGAAGAAATCCTGGAATCCGAACTGCCGGATGAAATCACACTCGGGCGGGAACTTCGCCAGGGAGGACGCAGCATTGCCCGCATCAATGGGCACAGCGTTAACGTGCGGCTGCTGCAGGAAATCGGCAGTTTTTTGGTCGATATCCATGGCCAGTCGGAACATCTTTCCCTGCTCAATGAACGCAGTCATCTCGCCCTTCTGGATCGATACGCCGGCGTCCAATCGCTGGTCGATGAATACCAGATTATTTACCACCGCCTGACCGGCATCCGGCATGAGCTGAACGATTTGCGTAAAAATGAACAGGAAGCTGCCCGCCAGAAAGATTTTCTGACCTACCAGATTGGCGAGATCACCAACGCCCGACTCATTCCCGGTGAAGACGAAACACTGCGACATGAACGTGACCGCCTGGCGAACGCCGAAAACCTGGCCTCGCTGACCCAACAAATTGCGGTCATCCTGGAGGGCGGCGGGCCCGATGCGCCTGCTGTTCTGGACATGCTGGGTGATGTCGTCCGGCTGGTCACACAGCTCACCCGCCTTGACCCCAGTCAAAATGAGCTTCAGGAGCAGATTTCGTCTTCGCTGGAAAATCTCAATGACGCTGCCGTCCAACTGCAGGACTATCTGGAAAAAGTGGAATACAACCCGCGCCGCCTGGCTCAGGTGGAAGAACGCCTTAGTGTGCTGAACAACCTTAAACGTAAATATGGCGTAAGCATTGAAGACATCTCGTCCTTTTCAAAAAACGCACAGGAGAGATTGGAGCGGCTTAATCACGCTGACGAACGGATTGCTGAAATCGAAAAGGAAGAAACTGTTTTACTGGATGATCTGACCGCCAAAGCCCTGGCGCTCTCAAAAAGACGCCGCAAAGCCGCCAGGATGATGGCAGAGGCGGTGGAAAAAGAATTGAAAGACCTCAACCTGGTGGATGCCCGTTTCACCGTAAACATGCAATTTGTTCCGGATGAAACTGGTTTGACGCTGGACGGCAAAAAAGTTCGTTTTGATCAAACAGGTGCCGACCGGGTTGCCTTTCTGATCGCTCCCAATCCCGGCGAAGGATACAAGCCGTTGGTAAAAATAGCCTCGGGCGGTGAAACCTCACGTATCATGCTGGCTTTAAAAAATGTTCTGGCGCAGGCAGATTTCATTCCAACCCTGATTTTCGATGAGATCGACCAGGGGATTGGAGGCCGGGTGGGCTCTGTGGTGGGTGAAAAATTATGGATGCTTTCTCAGCAGCATCAGGTATTATGTGTGACACATCTGCCCCAATTGGCCGCGTTTGGTGCACAACATTTCTGTGTTTATAAAGAGTACGATGAGGGACGCACGTACACCCGCACAAACCGGCTGGATTCGGATGCCAGAATTGAGGAAATGACCAAGATGTTTGGGCAGGTAAGCCCTGCCAACCGCCAGGCTGCCAGTGAAACCTTGAAATATGCGCATCAACGAATTGCCGAGTTAACCAAATCGGAATAAGCTTGGGCTTTTGCTCCAAATCCCACTACTCATCCCCCTTTGTAGGTGCAACAGGTTGTGTGGTATGTTCATGTTATAATCTCAAAAATCGTATGTCGAAAAAACGTTTGCTTTTCCCTGTGATCTTTGTGCTTTCCATTGCTCTGTTTGGACTGGCTGCGCCAGCCTTGGCAGCACCCCTTTCGCAGCAGATTTCCTCGCCCACACCGGACGCTGACGGGCGGATCACTTACCTTGTTCAGAAAGGTGATACCTGTCTGAGCATCGCCTTGCGTTACCTGAATGGGGATATCAATCAGATTATCGAACTCAACGGTCTCACAGCGGATTGCGTCATCACTGAAGGCCAGAATATTCTGTTGGGCATTCAGGAAATCCCCACCTCCACCCGGGGACCCTCACCCACCGCCACCTCCTTCATTCCTTCCGCCACACCCACCCCTGGAACCGGAGCCATCTGTGTGATGCTCTTCAACGACATTAATGGAAACGGTCTCAAAGACAGCGAGGAATTCCCCATGCCGGGTGGCGCGATCAGCATTACCGATCGTGAAGGGATCATCTCCCTGACCGGTGTATCGGTAATCGACGCCGACCCCGGAACCTCTGATGAGTATGAACCGTTATGCTTCGAGGATTTGCCGGAAGGCGAATACAACATCAGCATGGGGCCTCCCGAAGGATACAACGCGACCACCATTATGAATTTCCCCCTTGAACTCACTGCCGGTGACCAGAGCATCCTGGACTTTGGCGCCCAGACCAGCTCTGCCGGAGCGCTGATTGCCGAACAAACATCCCCCACCGATTTGAGCACCCGCCGTTCACCTTTGCTGGCTATCCTGGGTGGCATCATGCTGCTGATCGGGGTGGGGATTGCGGTCTATTTGTGGATTCAACGCCGCTGAAATTTGCGTCATCCCATCCCCTGTGAAACATCAACAGGTTATCCACAACAATATGAAGCTCTTTCTCCTGGGGTTTATCCTGATCTTCTTTTGCGGTTGTTCACCCACCCAAAGCAAACTCCAAACGCCAACTCCCCCAGTTATCTCCACCCCGCCTGTGTCTTCTTCCAATGCCAGGCCGACGACCAATACAGCCGCCAGCACGGCGTCCCCTTCGCCTGTTCCAGTTGTGCAAATCTGCTCTCCTCACATCCATGCGGTTGCAGTAGGTGATGCCGAGCTCTCCTATGCGGCTTATCTGCAGATCCATGGCAGTTATGGGTATCTGGCCGGAATGGACGGACTTCCTCTGGAAGAAGGTTCAGACCCCGCGATCGACCCGCATGGCGGTCCTGTGATCTGCAACTGGATGGAGGAGTGAGAACACTTTAAACCCATCACCCTCCGCCTGATATTATCAAAACTCTCACAATTCACGTGACTTCAGAGAATTAACTCTCCGTATTTGCGTGAATTTGGAGAACGTTTTTCGCAAGATTATGCTATACTCAATGTATGTATACAATCCCACGTTTGATCAGGCCGCAAATTATTCACCGATTACAAACAACTTCAAAAGCCGTTATCATCTATGGCCCACGACAGGTGGGCAAAACCACCCTGGTCATGAATCTTCTGAAAGAAATATCAAATAATCCTTTGATCGTTACGGCTGATGAAAAAAAATATATCGACGTTTTTTCCAGTAAAGACCTAAGTATCATTAAATCCTTGGTATCAGGATATGATACGATTTTTCTTGATGAAGCTCAGCGTATTCCTGATATCGACATTGCGATAAAGTTGATAATTGATCAAATGCCAGGTTTAAAGGTTATCGTTACAGGTTCATCCTCGTTAGATTTAGCCAATCAGGTTTCTGAACCGCTTACGGGACGTGCCTGGTTTTATAATCTATATCCGATATCCATCTCCGAGCTGAGACAAATAAAAAATGATTTTGAGATAAACGACCAATTGGAAGACAGATTAATTTATGGTTCGTATCCAGAGTTATGGGCTTACGAATCTAACCGTGATAAACAGAAATACCTGCAAACAATTCGGTCAGCATATTTATATAAAGATATCTTAAACCTGGCTGATATTAAGCATACGGCCAAACTCGAAGACTTGTTGAAATTATTGGCTTTTCAAATTGGTAGCGAAGTTTCGTTGAATGAATTGGCAACTTCACTTCAGATTAGTAAGGAAACCGTTGATCGTTATATTAACTTGCTTGAAAAATCATTTATTGTTTTCCGCCGAAAAGGTTTTAGTCGAAACTTGCGAAAAGAAGTAACAAAAATGGACAAAATTTATTTTTATGATTTAGGAATTCGCAATGTGCTGATAGACAATTTGAAATCAATTCAAAATCGTGATGATTTAGGAAAATTATGGGAAAATTTCCTGATGGTTGAGCGAAAAAAACACATGGATTACACCGACAAACTTTATAGCGCCTACTTTTGGAGGACCTATACAGGAGCAGAAATTGATTACGTGGAAGAACAGGATGGGATATTGTCGGGATTTGAATTTAAGTATCAAAGCAAGGGGAAAAAAGCGCCTGCCACCTTTTTAACAACCTATGCCAACAGCCAATTTTTTGAAATTTCCAAAGATAATTACTTGCAATTTATTGCATGAATCGAAATGTTGTATCGGTTCATTTAGATGATGAAGGCCCGTTCATTAAAAACTGATCGTTGAAACTTATTCCTCGATTGGCAAATTTTTCCCATTCAATTCCCCGCAGGCCAAGGTAACGAGGAGAAGTAGCGCCAATCTTGAAGCCTGCCATTAATTCACTCTCCAAATTCACGCAAATATAGAGATTTAACTCTCCATATTTGCGTGAATTTGGAGAGACAATTTATGAATGGGTTGAACAGGAAAAAATGTTGCCTTCCAAAATACATGGCTCAGCCGACACCCTCTGTACCAGGCGATGGATACCAGAAGGAGGATGAATCAGGATTGACCCGCTCATTTTTTTGAGTATAATAAGAGTCCGGAACGGCTCACTAGCTCAACTGGCAGAGCAATTGACTCTTAATCAATCGGTTCAGGGTTCGAGTCCCTGGTGAGTCACAGTACAAACGGTGTGTGGCGGGAACGCCGCCCCCATGCGCAATTATAGAGAAGAGCCCACCGAATGGCAGGCTCTTCTCCTGTTTATTCCCCCTGAAAATTTGCCAGGGGTATTTCATAAACCTGTTCCCGGCTGGATGAGCCAGTAATTCATCATGAATTAAGAATCACCATCCTTTTTCCCCGCCTTAAAGGATGGGAAAACAGGCACAAACCCTGACATCCCCTTTCTCAGTCTGTTATTTCGCCCCCAGATACACCTTCTGCATCATCTCGTTTTGCAGCAGGTTCTGCGAGGTATCCTGCAAGACGATTTCACCGCTCTGGATCACATACCCGCGGCTGGCCACCGAGAGCGCCTTGAGAGCGTTTTGTTCAACCAGCAGGATGGTCATGTTTTCCTTGTTGATGGTCAGGATGAGTTCAAAAACTTCATCCACCAAAATCGGCGCCAGCCCCATCGATGGTTCATCCATCAGCAGCAGCCTGGGGCGCGCCATCAATGCCCTGGCCATGGCCAGCATTTGCTGCTCACCACCGGATAATGTTCCGGCCAGTTGCCTCCGGCGGTCCTTCAGGCGTGGAAACAACACAAATTGTTGCTCCATGTCTGCCAGGATTTCTGCTTTTCCGTGCCGGGTATAGGCGCCCATTTCCAGGTTTTCCTGTACTGTCAGGCGGGCGAATACCCCCCGTCCTTCCGGCACCATGGTGACGCCCAATTGGGTCACCTTATGGGGTGGTATGTTCTGAATATCTTTGCCGTTGAAACTCACCCGCCCCTTTTGGATTTTGTTCAAACCGCAGATGCTGCGTAATGCAGTTGTCTTGCCGGCACCGTTTGACCCGATCAACGAAACGATCTCGCCCTGTTCCACGTTCAGCGAAATGCCCTTCAGCGCATGAATATTTCCATAATAAGTATGCAGATTCTCCACTTCAAGAAGCGGCATAAGTTTGCTCCTTTTGTTCTCCCGCAGCTCCACGACCCAGATAAGCTTCGATGACCCTGCGATTTTTCTGAATTTCCTGGGATTTGCCTTCGGCTATTTTCTCGCCATAATCCAGCACGGTGATCCACTCACTGATTTCCATCACCAGGCGCATATCATGCTCGATTAATAAAATCGTAATACCCAGGTCGTCCCGCAGTTGGCGGATGAAACAAGTCATCTCCATTGTTTCCTGAGGGTTCATCCCGGCAGTCGGTTCGTCCAGCATCAACAGCCGTGGCTTGCTGGCCAATGCGCGGGCAATCTCCAGCCGGCGCTGTGCACCGTAAGGCAGGTTGTGAGCCGGTAAATCGCCGGCGTCTTTGAGACCCACAAAGTACAGCAGTCTGCGTGCCTCCTGCACGGCCGCTTTTTCCTCCTGCCAGAAACGAGGCGTCCGTAAGGCGGCATCAAAAACATTGGCCCGTAAATGTTGATGTTCACCGACCAAAATATTCTCCAGGGCCGTCATGCTGGCAAATAATCGTATATTCTGATAGGTTCTGGATATACCCTGCCGCGCGATCTTGTCAGGGGAAAGCCCCTTGATCGAGAGGCCGGCCAGTTGGATGTCACCTTCTTCAAAGGGATAGTAGCCTGTAATACAGTTGAAAAAGGTGGTTTTCCCTGCCCCATTGGGGCCGATAATGCTGGAAATTGTCTGTGACCTGACATCAATATCCAGGTTCTTTACCGCCACCAACCCGCCAAATCTTTTGGTAACCTTTGTGGATTTGAGAATGTCCATTTTTTATCACTCCTTACCCAGCGGGCTGCCGGCATTGTGATGATCGATCCCATCCGCTCCTTCAAGGTTCGGTCGACGTGCCGGAATGAAACCATTTGGGCGGGCGATCATCATCACAATCAGGAGAAAACCAAACAACAACATCCGGTAGTCGGAGAACTGCCGCAGGACGTCTGGCAAGGTAATCAAGGCGATGGAACCCAAAATAACCCCCGGCACACTGCCGATCCCGCCGATAATCACCAGGCAGAGTACATTAATGGAAACCATCAGATTGAAATTATCCGGAAAGATGGAGCTTTGCCATGATGCAAAAATCGCTCCCCCCAGGCCGGCGATCATCGCCCCCAAACCAAAAGACAAAAGCTTTGACGATGTAGTGTTGATCCCCATCATCTGGGCCACATCTTCGTCCTCCCGCAATGCGGTCCATGCCCGCCCTGTCCGGGAGTTGTTGAGCCTGCTGACCAAAATAATGATCCCTGTCAGAATAATGAGGATCAGATAATAAAAATGAACGCCGGTTTTCAGTTCAAGACCGAAGAGCACCGGCGGATCAATGTTGATGAGACCCTGTGAGCCGTTGGTGATGCCTTTAAGGTTTGTGGCCAGAATACGAACAATCTCACCAAAGCCAAGCGTAACAATCGCCAGGTAATCACCGCGCATCCTCAGCACAGGGATACATAAGAGCACCCCGGCAATGCCTGCCACCAGCGCAGCTATCGGAAGCATGACCCAGAAGGAGAGATGGATGCCAAACTGGTTCGAGGCCAGCAGACCATAGGTATAGGCACCGATTGCGTAAAAAGCAACATAACCCAAATCCAGTTGGCCGGCAAAACCAACCTGTACATTAAGTCCCAGACCCAGGATGATATACAGGCCTGTATAAGCGGCAACCCGCACCCAAAATGCACTCTGTGGAAATTTCAAGAGCGGGAAACCGATCACCAACACTCCCGCCAGGATATAGATAACCCAGCGAACCGGAGAATGGAGGATTTTTGTCCATAACAAACGTGTCTTTTCCGATATCCGCCGCATCGCTTACATCCTTTCTTCTGAAACAGCCCGGCCGAAGATGCCCGTGGGTTTGAAGATTAAAGTCAAAATCAGCAAACTGAAGGCAACAACATCTTTATAAACCGTCGGCAGGATTTGCATTCCCAACGCCTCGGCGAGCCCCAAAACATATCCACCCAGCATGGCCCCGGGCACATTTCCAATACCGCCCATCACCGCTGCCGTAAATGCTTTAATACCGGGTGTAAAACCCATGGTAGGTTTGATCTGCAAATAGAACAAACCCATCATGACACCTGCAATTCCTGCCAGTGCTGACCCGATCAAAAACGTACGTGAAATCACCTGATTTACATCAATCCCCATCAGGGCAGCCGTGTCCTTATTTTCCGATACTGCACGCATGGCTTTTCCAAGTCGAGTGCGTTGCACCAAAAGATACAACACTAACATGCTCACCAGGGAGACTGCCATTACAATCAGCCGGCTATGAGAAATGGAAATATCTCCCAATTGAAGGCTCGCAGTCCCCAACACATTGGGGTAGGCTTTTACCTTTGCTCCTCCCAACTGGTCAAAAATGCCTGCAAGATTTGCCTGCACCTCCAACGGAATGATCGCTTTCCCATTGATCGCAATACCGGCGATCCCTTTTGCAATATTCGGCAGCAACCTGACAAACTCCTGCAAAAAAATGGAAGCTCCGATTGCACTGATGAGTGGAGCCAGACGTCCCGCACGGCGCAACGGCCGATAAGCGAAGCGTTCCACCGTAATACCGGTGATTGCGGACCCCGCCATACCGGCCAGCACCGTCAGAATAACCGCTATCAGTGGGGATTTTGCATATAACCCGGCATCCGTCAGACGGTTGAGGGTGAAAAGACCGGAATACGCTCCCATCATCAAGATCTCTCCATGGGCAAAGTTGATCATTTTCAGCACGCCATACACCATCGTATAACCGAGTGCGATCAGGGCATAGAAGCTGCCCACCGTTAACCCATTTATTAATTGTTCAAATAAATTATTCCAATCCATATCCACTCTCACTAAATCCAGTTTTCCACACCCTTCATTACCCATGCGTACGACAGGCCTGTTTTCTTCCAGTCATATACTGACCTGGAAAGAACAGAAAAAAACGGCCCGATGTTATCAACCACGTTGTTTTTCATGCCAGGTGTTGGCGGTAAGGGCTGTCTGGAAAGAACAACCAGACAGCCCTCAAGGCCTTGAAAAAATCAATCTTTGTCAGGAACCTTATACGGCATTATTGACCAAAATCGACCGTCTTGACGGGTACGAAATCACCACTTTGTGCCTGGAAAACAGTGATGGATACTGCACCCAGATCCCCGGTCTCTGTGAACTCGAGATGTCCGGTGACCCCTTCAAATGGCGTCTCGCGGATTTTATCAGCAAGCGCCTTGCGGCCGATGACAAGGTTGCCATCTGCATCCACGTACCCAACCGCCGCAGCGGCCTGGAGCAGGATACGGGCCGAATCAAATGAACCCGGGCCATACG
Source organism: Chloroflexota bacterium (assembly GCA_021372725.1). Lineage (GTDB taxonomy): Bacteria > Chloroflexota > Anaerolineae > Anaerolineales > Anaerolineaceae > JAJFTV01. Next base: position 16,002 of record JAJFTV010000119.1, read on the forward strand.
CAACCGGGGCGCCATACTTTTCGGTGAACGCTGCCTCAAATTCTTCATACCCCGTGGAACCACCCACGGCGCCAAAGGTGGCATAACTGCCCTCGGCTGCTCCGCCAGAGGCTTCAATATATGAGGGAACTGATTTGATACCATCAGGGCCCATGAACACCCCTTCATATTGTGCTGAACGAAGCTGGGTAATCAACAACGCGCCTTCTGCATCCATACCGCCGAAGTAGATCGCCTGGGGATTACCCGCAGTCACCACACCAATGACCCCGCTAAAGTCCACGTCGCCGCGGGTCAGCCCTTCAAATGCTGTGACCGTACCGCCAGATGCCTCAAATTTATCCTTGACGGCCTGGGCAATCCCTTCGCCGTAGACACTCTGGTCATGGACGATTGCCAGTGTGGTGAGGCCCAGATCCTGGGTGAGAAAATCCACCGTCACCTTGGCCTGCAAGTCATCATTGGCCACAGTACGGAATACAGAATCAAAACCCATGTCAGTCACAAGTACCGCAGTGGATGAAGGTGTGATCATGATGATGTGGTTTTCGCCGTAAACTTTTTCTGCTGCCACCACAGTACCCGAACACATCGGGCCAATGACCCCCAGCAGGGTGGTATCTGTGGCAAACTTTTCAGCCACCGTTACCCCCGGTGCGCCTTCGCAGCCGTCATCCCCGCCTTCCACAACCACCTTCCAGCCCTGCAAATCACCGAATTGTTCCACGGCAAGCTCAACTGCATTGAGCATATCCTGACCATAGGCGGCATACCCGGCCGTCAATGCTGAAGACACACCAATTTTAACCTCGGCTCCCGGTGCAAAAACAAGTTCCCCCCACTCATCAGCAGGGTGTTCTTCGGTTGGTACAGCTTCGGTTGATGAAGCAGCAGCGGGTACGGCAGTATCCGCTGCGGGTACAGCGGTATCTGCTGCCACTTCCTCGGTGGCAGTTGCTTCTGTGACGTTTTCCGTTGCCGGTGTTTCCGTTGCCGCAGGCGAACAGGCCGCAAACAGAAAACTTGTGATAACCAGCATGGATAGAAATACAAAAAATCTTTTTGACATTGAACTCCTCCAGAATATTGATGATAGATACGAACCGGGTGATTAGTTCTTCAGAACCCGGGGCTCATTCCGGCAAAACCCCTTATTATTCAATAAGACCACCTCCCTCTTGTGATATTTTTAGGCGCCTTTTTCAGATTTTTCATCCGGCTATTTTTTCGAAAAAAAACCCGCTCTTTCTTTCGATTGAGCGGGTTTTTTTTGATTCTCTGTGATTACTTGTCTGCTTCTACTTCCTCGTGTACCTTAAACCAGCCCAATCCGGTGATTTTCTCCAGATAAGAATCATATAAAAGCTGACAATAAGGACGGAAAGAGAAATTGTAGTTATCATTTTGAAATTCCAGCCATTATACACGAATAAGTAATCCTGTCAATAGGCAAATATTTGCCTGTTGACAGGATACGAGTGTGTTGAAAAAGTGCCCAAAGTTTGGGATCTGCTAAACCCCACCCCTTTATCCCCGCCACTGTTGGGCGGGGAAACTACTTTCTGGGTTTTTTTGAGCCGAAAAACGGCTCAAAAAAACCCAGAGAAAGGGATTTTCATACTCATTTTTTACATCACCATTAATAATTTAATCCAGCAAACCGGCATAACGGGAGACAATCTCGATCATTTTGAACAATCCACGCAAGGCCAGGCGGGTGGGAACTTCCAGCAAGCGGCCGTCTTCATCCACATTGCCCAAACCGTTGGAGACCCAGATATTCCCGTCAAATGTGATGGTCGGCATCAACCCCATTTGAGATAATCCAAACTGGATTAAATTGGTACCTGCGTACATGTCTTCCACTGTGAAGATCGGGATTCCAAAACGCCCATCCTGCCACGTATCGTTATAGGTCATCTCCACCGCCAGTGAATTGGGGGATTTACAGAAAGTCCAACCCTCGCGCAGCGCTTCGGGTAGCTGTGCAAACTCATCCAAAACCAATTCATATAATTGATTGCAGGATTCCTGTGCAATCACCGGGCGGTCTTTCAAAATGCGCAATGCCGTCAGTGCGCCGATCAAGGCTTCTTTACCCGGATCCATTCCTACATAAGCAGCCTTGCCATGCGAGGAAAGTGACCCGTAGCGTGCGCCATGGATGCCCACTGCACGCCGGATCTGCACCATGGCTTCTTCCTTACCGATCATCAGCCCACAGGTGGGAGAACCGGTCACTTTGTCCATACTGTAAATCATCACATCAGCCCCCAGCTTGCGGATGTCTGCCCCGATAAACGGCGCACCCCAGGCATTGTCGACAATATAGGGGATGTCATACTTTTCTGCCAAGTGTGCCAACCCGTGCTGAATCACCGGCGTACCATCGGACATTTTATCGCCATAGCCGTAACCGGGGGTATCGTAAGCCAACGAGGTAAGGCCGACCAGCGAATCGGAATGCAGGGCGGCGGTTTCTGCCACCCGCTGTACGGTTGCCTTGCCGTCTACATGCAGCAGGTTGGGGGCCGGGTGATATTTGATGCCGTGGGCGGTATAATCGGCGCCTGCCATGCGCACAACCAGCGTATCCAGGTTGGCAGCACGTTTGCCCTGGATGCCGTATTCACCCGATGTCTCGCCTTGCTCTGCCAGGTACTCCTTGTATTTGGGTGGGAAAGGACGTCCATAAGCTCCCGGATGGTGCATAAACCTTTCATAAAATGCGATGTATCGCCCGCGGTATGGATCGCCGCGTCCCATCTGGGGAGGCATGCACAACACATCAAAGCTGATCATCAGGCCGGCTTCACAAGTACTGACCAGAGCGGCATCGTACCCGTCGCCGTAGACTTCCTTTACAACCTCGCGGATACCCTCATCGAGGGTCGCACTGGAAACGGGTGTGAAGGCAGCCTCGTCCATTGCCTGCGCCACCTCCCGCCGTAATGAGCCATGGCAAGCCGAGATCGCCCCTGTCAAACCCAGTTTTCCATGCATTTCCGGCGTGATGCCAATCTCCTCACCGCGCTGACGTGCTTCAGCAAAGATCGACTGCATGTTGACTTGCAGGTGTTTGTACATCTGATAGCGAAACTTCCATTTTTGGGCCATAACTGATCCTTTCAGGTAGTGAAAATGACAAAGGAGTGGAGAGTAGTCCTCCAGGGAACGGTTCTCTGGCAGCAATTATACTGTCACGCAAGACCTTCCATCGAACCGTCCTGATTTCCCTGGCTGAATGTCATGATGCCATAATATGCTGCTATAAATCTATTGTCAGGCTTTGGAAATAGTTTTATACTTTATTACGCATTTGCTCATATGGTGAAAAATGCTTTTTTGTTGGATTTTACCGGTTTTTTATTACACCACTTATCTGTTTTGATTCTATAACTTGCTTCTTAATAAATAATTTCATAGCTGATTTTTGGTAATAGCGAATTTTCATTGTCATCGCATACCAAAGCTGATCCATGAAAGGAGGTGCTTATAAAGAAAAGGAGCTTCGAAAGCTTTTTCTCATCTGTTTTTAAACCCATTCCCCAAGGAGAAAATAGTGAAAGCCTTAAAGTTATTGCTTTGCATGATATTGACCTTTACCCTCATCGTTTCCTGTTCACCGGCTGCCGAAACGCCGGTCACGGAAGCCCCTGCAGAAGAAACGGCACCCACTGAAGCTGCCTCTGCAGAAGAAGTCGCACCCACTGAAGCTGCCCCTGCTGAAGCAGCCGAAGTTGCTGAAGCGGACAAATTCGGCGGAACGCTAACATTCGGTATTGAAACCGAACCCCCTGGATTTAATCCCATCCAGCACGACAACTGGTACGAAATCTGGATCTATGCCACCTCCAACCAACCCCTGACCCACGGCGGCGAGAACTTTGGTACCGAGTGGCGTCCCATCCTGGCTGAATCATGGGAAACCAGCGAAGACGGCCTGGTGTGGACGATCCATCTTCGGGAGGGCGTAACCTGGCAGGACGGCACCCCGTTCACCGCGGATGACGTACTCTACTGGGCGGAAGCTATTGAAAGCCCCGATACTGTCGATGTCGACTGGGTTCAAAACCGCTTCATGGTTAATGATGTTCCCCACAAATTTGAAAAGGTGGATGACTATACCGTCACCGTTACCACTGCAGCGCCCGTTCCGAACCTGATGGCCGATATCTGCGTGCCGGTGATCCCAAAACATTATTTTGTGGATAATGACGTTGCCTTTGCCGATATGGACAAATCCAAATTCAACACGGATAACGAACTGCTCGGCACCGGCCCATTCCGCATCACCGAATACCGCCGCGGCGAAGCCGTCATCATGGACAAATATGCGGACTACTGGGGCGGCGAACCCTACCTGGATCAGATCATCTACCGCATCATCCCGGATCGTGCTGCCTTGCTGACTGCAATGAAGACAGGTGAAGTGGATTACGTTTCCCTCGATCCCAATGAAGTGGAACAACTGGCCGATGCCGAGAACGTAACCATCTACCGGTATCCAGGCGACAACGCCTATCACTTCCGTTTGAACACCTTAAAACCCAACCTGGCTGACAAACGTACCCGTCAGGCCATGATGTATGCCCTCGATCGTCAGGCTTTCGTGGACACACTACTTCTCGGTTATGGTACTGTGGCTGATTCCACATTCTCACCGTACGTGACTGCATACAAACCCCTGGATACCACATACACTTATGATCCCGAAAAAGCCAAAGCCCTGCTGGCCGAGGTGGGATGGGTACCAGGAGCCGATGGATTCCTGGTTGCCGAAAATGTGGAAGGTGTTGAAGCCGGCGCCAAATTAACCATTCAAATTGAAGTGACATCTTCGTCCAAAATGCAGCCCTCGCTGCTTGCCCAAAGCTACTGGCAGGCAGTCGGTATCGACGCCCAGATCCGCCAGCGCGACAACAATGTATTCAAAGATCTGAACTACAACGTTCCCGCTGCCGAGCGTGATTTCGATGTATTCTGGACCAGCATCGGCTCTGCCGGCCCCAACGGTACGGCCTATAACTGGCTGATGGCCAATACAAACGCTGATGACACAATCATGGGTTATATCAACGAGGATGTCAACGATCTGTTTGACCAGGCCAAGGTCACGGATGATGCAGCAGAACGCGATGAATTTCTGAATGAGGCTGCCAACATGGTCTGGGATGATCTCCCCTTCCTGAACGTTTACTACCAGGAGAACTTGTACGCAATCAACAAACGTGTTCACTTTGATGAGGACAATCTCGATCCCACCATGTGGGTTCAATTTGTCGATTTCAGCAAAGTCTGGGTTGACAAATAGACTACATTTTCTCAAAATCGGGGAGGGGGCCTACCCCTCTTCGATTTTTTTGAAGGAACACAATGACTCGATACCTAATTCGCAGACTCATTCAGATGATTCCCTTGTTGGTATTCATCTCCCTGATTTCTTTTATGATTTCCGCCCTGGCTCCAGGCGATCCGGTCAATCAATATATCAACCCGAGCAAACGCCCACCCACTCAGGAAGAATTGGCAGTAATTCGTCATCGTTATGGACTGGATCGCCCGGTCTATATCCGCTATTTCTATTGGCTCAGGGATGTTGTAAAAGGCGACTGGGGTTATTCGATGATCTCCAAGAATGAAGTCGCCGATGAGGTTCTATCACGCCTTCCACAAACGGTCCTCTTGAGTGGGCTTTCTTTGGTGTTCGCAATTGTGGTGGCCATACCCCTTGGAGTGCTTTCCGCTGTAAAGCGGTACACCGTTCTGGATTATGTTCTCACTTTTACTGCCTTTCTTGGTATTTCCCTCCCCACCTTTTGGTTTGCATTACTGCTTGTTTATTTATTCTCCAACACCCTCGGCTGGCTCCCCAGTGTGGGCATGTCCAGTGTAAGCGGTAATTTGCAAGGAATAGAAAAAACTCTGGATGTAGCGAAGCATCTGGTACTGCCAGTACTGGCTTTATCATTCTCTGAAATTGCGAGCTGGATGCGTTATCAACGGGCTGCACTGCTGGAAAACCTTCAACAGGATTTTGTACGCACCGCCCGCTCTAAAGGGCTAAAAGAAAGCACCGTCATCTGGCGGCATGCATTTCGGAATTCACTGGTGACTGTGGTCACCTTGATTGGTCTTTCACTACCCTGGCTGGTGAACGGATCTTACATCACTGAAAGCATATTTGGCTGGCCTGGCATGGGTCGCCTGGGTATTACGTCCATCATGGGGCGTGATTATCCGGTTGTGATGATGGTGACCATGTTGTCTGCCTTGATGGTCATTTGCGGAAATCTGCTTTCCGACATCATGTATGCCTTAGTAGATCCCAGAACAAGGTTCGATTAGGCCAGGTAAATATGAGTAATACGACATTTACACTCCTTGAAAAACAAACCGGAACAAAAAAATACCCCAAATCACAATGGGGCATGACGTGGTTTATGTTCAAACGGCACAAGATGGCATTGATCAGCCTGGTAGTATTGGTTATTTTCTTCCTGATCGCCATTTTTGCCAAACAAATTATGCCTTATGATCCGGTGAAGCTGGATCCGCTCTATGCAATGGGACGTCCTCAACCGCCCTCTGCTGAACACTGGTTTGGTACCGATGACCTGGGCCGTGATCTGCTTTCAAGAGCCATCAGCGGGTCCAGAGTTTCGCTTTCCGTTGGTTTTGTTGCGGTGGGTATTTCCACAATTATTGGGATCATCCTGGGGTCATTGGCGGGGTTCTTTGGCGGCTGGGTGGATAATCTGATTATGCGTATTGCAGATATCTTTCTCTCCCTGCCCACCTTTTACCTGATCATCGCCGTCAACTCGCTGTTGAAACCCAGCATCTTTAACGTGATGGTTGTGATCGGTGTATTCGGATGGATGGGAGTTTCACGCCTGCTACGCAGCGAGTTTTTACGTTTGAAGTCAATGGATTTTATCACCGCCGCACGGGCGGTCGGCGTACCCGGGCTTCGTATGGTAACCAAACATTTCATCCCCAACGCAATCGCACCGGTTATTGTCAATGCCACCATGGGTATTCCCAGCGCCATTTTGCTGGAATCTTCACTCAGCTTCCTGGGATTGGGAGTCCCGCCACCCGCTGCCTCCTGGGGTTCCATGCTGCAGGATGCAAAAACCTGGCTGCACTTTGCCTGGTGGATGTGGGTCATTCCTGGCCTGTTGATCTCCATCACAGTAATTTCCTTTAACTTTGTAGGGGACGGTCTGCGCGATGCTTTGGATCCAATCGAACGCGGCCGGGGATAGTTGGATCGAATTGCATGATTAGAAGAGAGACTGCCTGCTTTGAGGCAGTCTTTTTTATAATATTTCTTGCTGCCAGTCGAATTTAATCGTAAGTTGCAGTCAATTTTTCTCTTTGAAATCAGCAAGTTTCCTGTAAAAAGATCAATCCTTAGAATTACAGTACAATTAGCTGTGAAGCCTTACTGATACAAGAACAGCCCGGGTTTCCGGGAATTTCGATTACTTCGATTGGAATGATCATGCCAGCAATACTTCCCTTCCTCACCTTTATTGCCATTCTGTTTATCCTGCGGCAGAGATTCAAATCCTTTGACTTGCGATTGGTTATCCTGCTTGCGGCTGCCTGTTGGGGAGTACTGTTGGTTGCATTGACCGAGATTTTGAGCCCGTTTCACCTCTTTAACTGTCCTGCCCTGATCATTGCCTGGGGTCTGGCCACGGTTGTGACGGGTGTTTGGGCTTTGATTAAATGGCAAAAAATCCGTTTTATTCCCATTCACCTGCAAAAACTGCAATGGTTTCAGCTTGTTTGCATTCTCGGAATCGCTGCATTGACCGGCGTCATTGCCGTCATCGCAGCACCCAATAACTGGGATTCGATGGTCTATCACTTCAGCAGGGTTGTGCATTGGATCCAAAATGGAAGCGTGAACCATTACCCTACATCTGTTCTCAGGCAGCTTTATAACCCTGTCTTTGCTGAATATGAAATAGCCCACCTGCAGATCCTCAGTGGCGGAGATTATCTGGCTCAAATCCCGCAGTGGTTGAGCATGCTGGGCTGCGTAATCGGCATCTCGTTGATCACAAAACGGCTGGGGGGGAACACCCAGGCGCAGATTTTCTCCGCATTTTTCACCGCTACCATCCCCATGGGCATTTTGCAAGCTACGACCACCCAGAATGACTACGTGACCGCCTTCTGGCTGGTTTGCCTGGTCGCCCTGATTTTGGAAACAGATCATCATTCAGAGCGCATTTTACCCGTCGCCATGGGTGTATGCCTGGGTTTGGCCGTATTGACGAAAATGTCAGCCTATATGTATGCTTTGCCGTTCATATTGTATTATGGTATACGCGGATTGAAGCGATACCGTCTGCGTTTCCTGCCGGTTGTACTGGTCATCGGCCTGCTGGCGCTCGCTATCAACATGCCCCTCTTTAGCCGGAATTATGCACTTTTTCACAGCCCGTTCGGCCCGGCGGAGGAAATGTCGCGCCACCAAAACGAGGTCTACAGCCTCAAAGGAACCACTGCCAACGTCATTCGCAACGCGGGATTGTATGCCGGGTCGATTGAGCCGATTAACAACGTTCTCAACAATGCTGTGGAGAGAATCTTTGCTGGGATGAATCTGGATGTGAACGATCCCCGCTTCACCATGAGCGACCATGTTTTTAAGATCACAACCCCCCAGTTTCATGAGGATACCATGGGCAGCAGCCTGCATTTGGTTATTGCATTGGTATCATTGATCATTCTGATCATCCAGAGAAAAAAGATAGGCAGCAATACATTTATTTCCTATTCAATATTGGTGCTGCTGGGTTTTCTGATTTTCTGCGTTCTGTTGCGCTGGCAGACCTGGCATGTCAGGCTTCACCTGCCCTTGCTGGTGCTTTGCGGGGCCTGGGTGGGTTTATTAGCGCAAATTTCAAAAAAATGGGTTATATGGGCCCTCAGCCTGCTGATGGCGCTGATGGTTTTGCCTGTCTTTTATTTCAATCCCAATAAACCGCTGGTGGCAGATTACAACATCTTCAATCTTCCCCGCCGTGAAGTGATGATTATGAGGAAAAGCCTGGTGGTGCCATATATCGAAAGCGTCAATTACCTGATCGAGGAAGATTGCTACCAGACGGGTTTGTACATCCCCAACCAGGAATGGGAATACCCATTCTGGAGCCTGTATGCAGATACCGGAAAACCATTCCGGCTGGAACACGTCAACGTTGATAACATGTCAGCAAATATCCCGCTGGAACCCTTCTCGCCCTGTGCCATCATAGCCACCCAATCCACGGGCGAGCAGTTCCAATTGGAAAATGGTGCCGTTTACAATTTATCCTGGAGCATGGACCCGGTGTATGTCTACACAAAATAATGAAGTTTATGCCATTCCGAAACCCCAACCAGGTGTGAATGTGCAAGCGGTGAAAACCCGCTATTCATTCCTCGCTCCCAATCGATGCGTTTTCACGATACTGATCGTCCTCATATTCTGTTTGGGGCTTGGCATCCGCCTGTATGACCTTTTCGATGCGCCGCTGGATTTCCATCCCACACGCCAGATGCATTCTGCGATCATTGCACGCGGAATCTACTATCAATATCGTACAGACGTACCGGAATGGCAGCGGGAGTTTGCGATAAGCCAATGGAAAAGTGAGCCACACCCCGAACCCCAATTTCTGGAGACACTGACTGCATTCACCTACCGGTTGATGGGCGGTGAACGGCTGTGGATACCGCGCCTGTACTCAATTCTGTTCTGGATGGCTGGCGGTGCAGCATTATTTATGATCGTCAAAGAGCTAGCCGGAAGAGACGGAGCGCTGGTTTCACTGGTGTTCTACCTTTTCCTGCCATATTCTGCCATCGCAAGCCGTTCCTTCCAGCCGGATCCGCTGATGGTCAGCTTGCTGCTGTTTACGATATGGGCTGTGCTGCGCTGGCAAAAGAATCCAACCTGGCGGAATACCCTGCTGGCAGGTTTGTTGGGCGGCATGGCGATTTATATCAAGGCTGTGGCTGCCTTTTGGGTAGCCGGCGCATGGATTGGCGTACTGATTGCGGGTTACCCTTGGGCCTCCATCCTGAAAAACCGCAAGGTATGGGTTGCTGCAATCCTCAGCCTGCTCCCGTTTACTCTCTACTTTATCAAAGGAATGTATATCGAAGGCTTTTTGCAAAGCGAAATGGGTCTGCGCTTTTTCCCGCAATTGTGGAAAGACCCGGTGTTTTATCTGCAATGGATCAGCGAGTTGAGCAGCGTGGTCAGCCTGGAATGGTTCCTGGTGGCTCTGGTCTGCGTTCTGCTGATCCAGAACAAACATCACCGCGGTTTGATGATGGGTCTCTGGGCGGGCTATTTTCTTTACGGAATGATCTTTGCCTATCATATATCCACCCACGATTATTACCAACTGCCACTGGTTCCCATTGTAGCGATCGGGTTGGGTATTGGTGCACAGCATTTGTTTAATCACCTCGATGGACGGCGTTTTCTGCAGGTGGCCCTGGTTGGGGCGGTTATTCTATCATTCACAGTGCTCAAAGCCTGGGACGTCAGGGTGGCGTTGAAGCGCAAGGATTACAGCAATGAAATCGCTTTCTGGCAAACGTTGGGGGAACGCCTTGGCCAGGATGTATCGGTGGTGGGTCTGCTGCAGGATTCCGGGGCACGTCTGTCTTATTGGGGTTGGGTGGATGCCGCCGATTGGATGACGAGCGGGGATTTCAGCCTGCGTGAACTGGGCGGTCAAAGTGTGGATATGCAAAAGTATTTCGATAAGATTACCGAAGGCAGGGATTATTTTGTGGTCACCTATCTTTCTGAACTTGAATCGCAGCCAAAATTGGCCGAGATGCTCTCCAGGTATACGCTGTTGGAACAAACGGATGACTATCTGATCTATGATCTGAGAAACCCGCTGCCAGGTTCTGAATAATGATCATTCCTTATATTTTCCTTCGTTCAAATCCGTTTTATTAAAATCCACAGCATTTTGCGAAGTTATCCACAGTTTTGCACATATATCAACCTGTTTTCCACAAGTTTTTCCAAAATTTGTGGATTCTTTTGTGGATTCCATAACGTTTCACCCTGTCTTACCAACCAGAATTCTGTCATGTTGTTGACCTCGGTGGATTTTCGATGATTGTACACTTACAGGTATCCTGGACACCACAGGTTTTCCAAATCAATGCCACCCACACGGCCGATTCTCAAATGTGACATTCAGAGATGAAATAAGTGACATTTTATAATTCTGTAAAGTTGACAAGGTTACTCTGATTGTGTTATTCTTTTGCTGATATGGAGTGCAAATCTGTTTACCCTCCAGGATCAATTTTCATAAGGAGAACTTATAATGACATATAAAGTCAACCGCGACGAATGCATCTTATGCGGAGCTTGTGAACCCGAATGCCCTGAGCAAGCTATTTCCGAAGTAGATGGTGCGATGTGGATTAATCCCGAACTTTGCAAAGACCACGCTCTTTGCGTTGAAGTTTGCCCGGTCGAAGCAATTTCCAAGGCTGAGTAAGACAATTCATTTCCAGTCCAGATTCCCCTTCAAATGTTACAATTTGAAGGGGTTTTGTGGTTTAAGAACAGGAGCCATTTATGAAAAAATTCATCACGGTGGCAGGAAATATTGGCGTTGGCAAATCAACCCTGGTTGAACTGCTGAGCGAGGCATTGGATTGGGTACCTTTTTACGAACCGGTAGCCGAAAATCCTTATCTGGTCGATTTTTATGAGAATATGAATGACTGGAGCTTTCACTCACAGATATTCTTCCTCATCCACCGTCTACGCATTCATCACGAGTTAGCAATGTGCCCAAATTCGGCCATTCAAGATCGCAGTATTTACGAGGATGCCGAAGTCTTTGCCAAGAATTTATACCTTCAGGGATATTTTCAGGAACGGGATTACGCCACTTATACCTCCCTGTATCAGACCTTGTGCAAATCCTTAATTGCACCTGACCTGGTTGTGTATTTGCGTGCAACCACGCCAACACTGATTACGCGAATAACCAAACGCAGCCGTGATTATGAAAAATCGATCAGCCCTGATTACCTGGATCAAATCAACCATCTCTATGATGAATGGATCGACGGGTTCACGCTCTGCCCAAAGCTCACCATTCCGGCCGATAATCTTGATTATGTTTCCCAGCCCAGCCACCTAAATCTCATTCTGCGCAAGATACAGGAAAGATTATCCGGCAAGGAAGAAGTCGTTTTCGAGCCAGGTGAAATCGAAGCCCTTTAGAAAAAGTGACTGATCCCAAAGAAACACATTAAGAATTTTTTGAGAAAGCCAATATTATGAAAATAGGCCAACCCCTTTGGGCCAGCCTATTTTTAATCCACTGGTGAAATGTTTGTTATTTCGGATCAATCACCAGTTTGATTGCCGTACGAACTTTCCCATCGATCTCTACATCGACAAATTCTGGTACTGCTACAATATATACCCCTTCCTCCTTTAAGTATCCTGTAGCGAGAACCATTGCCTTTACAGCTTGATTGACGGCTCCAGCCCCGATAGCCTGAACTTCAGCATGTTTATGTTCACGAATGACCCCAGCAATCGCCCCCGCTACGGCTGCAGTGCGGGAGTTTGCTTTCACTTTTATGATGTCCACCTTTGCCTCCCTCGACATAAATTCTGACATTTTGGGGTTGTTTACAATGTGTTTATCATTTTAATGGATTTGAAAGTCAATTGCAATACCTTTCCACATTATAAATCCAATAATGATTATAGTAACAGTAGTAGAGACTGTGGATATGTGGATAAAAGCAGTTTGTGGCGATGAATCCGGTATATATAACTGTTTAACTCAATTATCCCCCATATCTAGCGATTTTATCCTTCCAGGTTTTCCAGATGAAATAGGGGGATTCTTGTGGAAAAAAATCGGTAAAAAACAGCCTTTTAATTACTTTGTGAGAGAATCTTCTATGTGTCCACACTCATAATTCACCCCCTATATAGAGGAGGTGAAATTACCGTAATTTCAGGTGAATCACACTCAATTTATACCATTTCTCCACAGTTCGATGGGGTTTTCCACAAATATAAGCGGTTTATCCACAGATTTAAGCCCATCTACTCCTGGACAATGCCCATATCTTTTGACCAGGCATCAAGCGTTTCATCGATACTATCAAGATATTCATCCAGCCGCTGGATGCGGTCATCCATCTGATCCGGGCTCATCCCCATCGTTTCGACCACCGCAGACCATTTATCCTGGATCATCAGGTTATCCGTTGAAACAGATGCTGCCAGGGTCCAGGTTTTGATGACCGGCCATAATGCAGCGAAGGGATGTTCTTCATTTAGAGCCAGGGTGGCATTTTTATAATAGGACAGGCGATTGATGTCCAATTTGATGGGAGCTTTTTCAGATTTTGAGGCAGCGATGAATGCTTCCTCCCAGTTTTCCAGCCAGGCAGCGGGTACCCCGGAGAAACCATCCGGGGGCATCAGCAGGTCAATGAATGCATCGGCCAGCCCAGGATTGCCAATCGCTTCGGCCCTGCCGGGGTACTGCAGCAGGAACCGGCGTTCGGTCATAGGCCTGTTGGTTAATGATGCGACGGCATTGGCAGCTTTTTCCATAGCCTTCAGGAATTGATATACTTTTTCAGTGTGGTGTTGGGCAGTACGGTTTTTCAGATCAAACCATAACTGGCGGGATGAGGTATAAAAATTACGTGCCCTGTACAGTGTATATTCCGGCCGGCCGTATTGGGCGCAGATACTGGACTGGGTGAATTCGAACCAGTGCTGGGTATCGTGCAAAATAATGGGATTATTACAGATAAATGGGGACAGCCATGGATCAGAACGCTGTTCCCGCGGCTGGCGAAAATCACTTTGCGCAAAATGGGCAATATCCAGGTGAATTTCATCCGAGAGCCTGATAATTTCTCGCGGATGTTCCGGTGTGTTGTCATGGATGAAAAAAAGATCGATATCTGTGGTATGTCCAAGCAAGGGTTCATCGGTCAGCAGTGACCCGGTCAAGTAAATGCATACCATGCGCCGGTTTTGTCTCAGTTGTTGATCAGCAGCCGTTCGAGCTGCTTGCAGCAATGAATCACGAGTTATGCGCATTTCTCCCCTTCCAAAGAAAAAATGTGGACAAACTGAACATCTAAATACCTGACCATTTTACTACGAAGGTTCATTTGTATTGGGTAGTTCCGGCTGAAAAGGTGCCAACTGCAATGCCTGGCGGATACGTGTCTCAATCCAGATCAGGTCTTCTTCATGGCGGACAAAATCCCGCGTGTTGGTGTCAATCACCAATGTGGGGGAGGGATGTTTTTCATGCAGAAAGTAAGTGTCATACGCTTCGTTGAGCGATTGGATATAATCCCGTTCCATGCTGCGTTCATAAGAGCGATCGCGCTGTGCAATGCGCTGCATGAGAACATCGGTATCAGCTCGCAGATATACGATGAGGGTGGGGAGAATCGTTTTCTCGGCCAGCGCTTCCTGCACACGATAGTACATCTCCAGTTCATCACCTTTCAGGTTGATTCTGGCAAACAGGGCGTCTTTTTCAAACGTATAATCGCTGATCAGGGTTTTATTTTCTTGCAGCAGTCTTGAGACGCCATGCCGCTGTTGCTGATATCGACTGAGAAGGAAGAAGATTTGTGTTTGAAATGCATATCGTGCACGGTCGGAGTAAAAATCACCCAGAAAAGGATTTTCCTCAAATACCTCCAACAGTAAACTGGCCTGAAAGGATGGCTGAAGCATCCGTGCCAGGGTGGTCTTGCCGACGCCAATCACACCTTCGACCGCAAAATACATGAAACCTCCAAAAAAGGGAATTCACATTGCAGCCGTTATTTGGAAAAGCGGAGCCATCCATGGCTGCCCGGTTTCCGGTAAATATACCATATTTGCATTGTTCTCGAAGATTACGGTTATTTTGTACATGCCTGGCGGGGTATAGCTTGCTTATGATTTTGCCTTCCATCTCGTGTTGGAAAACCGGTAAACTGACAGGAGTAAAGATCAATAACTTATAATTATGACGATTTGAGAAGAATTCATTTTTTATTGTTCAGGAATCGTACAGGAGTGAAATGTTCACAAGAGCCATTGTAAAAACACCGGCAGAAAATTTTTCTTCGGGATTGACAACAGCCAATCTTGGACAACCTGATTTTTCGACGGCACTGCTCCAGCATGAAGCATACTGCCAGGCGCTCAGGAAATGCGGACTGGATTTGACGGAGCTTCCCCCGGATCCCAATTATCCGGATTCCACTTTTGTGGAAGATACCGCCATTCTTACCGAACGATGTGCCATTTTGACACATCCAGGCGCTCCCAGCCGGCAAGGTGAAGTCAGCGAAATCCGCCCCACTATCGGACAGTTTTACAACCGCATCCATACCCTCACTGCGCCGGGTACCCTGGACGGGGGTGACATCTGTGACGCGGATGGACATTTCTTTATCGGCATTTCCGAGCGAACGAACGAAGAGGGTGCCCGCCAACTGGCTGATTTATTGCTCCAGGAGGGGTATACGGCCAGCTTTGTGGATGTCAGGCCGGTACCCGGCATCCTGCATCTGAAAAGCGGGATGGCCAGTCTGGGAGACGGCACTCTGCTGCTGATCAAAGAATTGGCGGATCATCCTGCGTTTGAGAATTATCAGCGGGTGATTGTTCCTGCCGGCGAAACTTATGCAGCGAACTGCGTCCGGGTGAATGATACGGTATTGATGGCCAGTGGATTTCCACAGGTGGGAAACCTGGTGGAAAGGCTGGGTATCCCCAGGCTGGTTCTGGACATGTCAGAATTTGAGAAGATGGATGGGGGGTTGAGCTGTCTTTCGCTGCGCTTCTGATGAATTGACATGCCCACCTCCGGACGGTACAATCAAGGCCGTATGGACCCTTTAAAAGAGCTCAACCCACAGCAGCAACGCGCCGTGGCTGCCGGGCCGGGACAGGTGCTGGTTTTAGCCGGCCCGGGCTCAGGCAAGACACGCGTGCTTACCTTCCGGATTGCCTATTTGATCTACAACATGGGCGTACCTCCTTATCGCATCAATGCACTCACCTTTACCAACAAGGCTGCCCGTGAAATGGCCAAGCGGGTGGAAGGGCTGCTCGGGTCAAACGCCGAGGGTCTTTGGGTGGGCACTTTCCACTCCACCTGTGCGCGTATTCTACGCCGCGAGGCCGATCACCTGCCGTTTAGCTCCAGTTTTGTCATCTATGACGCCGATGATCAGATTTCACTGGTCAAGAACATACTGCGGGAACTCAACATCGATGATAAACAAAACCCGCCCCAACGAATCCACGCCGCCATCTCCCATGCTAAAAACCACCTGATCCTGCCGGGTGATCTGGTCCAGCAAACCTATCGCGATATGATTGTCCAGCGGGTTTATGAGAGTTATCAGAAGGCTCTCACGGCCAATAATGCCGTCGATTTTGATGACCTGCTGTTATGGACCGAGCGGTTGTTTGCTGAAAACCCGGGTGTTCAGCAACAGTACGCCCGCCGTTTTGAACACATCCTGGTGGACGAATTCCAGGATACCAACCTGGCCCAGTATGAAATTCTCAAGCACATGAGCTCCTTCCATCACAATCTGTTTGTGGTGGGTGATGAAGACCAGTCCATTTATCGCTGGCGCGGCGCCGATTACCGGAATGTGCAGCGTTTTGAACAGGAGTATCCCGATTGCGTGAAAATCCTGCTCGAACAGAACTATCGCTCCCGCCAGTTGGTGCTGGATGCAGCCCGGGCGGTGATCGACCGCAACACCAACCGTACACCGAAAAACCTGTTTACCGAGCGCGGTAAAGGCGATACCATTATCCTGCATGAAGCCCCCGATGATTACAGCGAGGCTGCTTATGTGGTGGATACCATTCAAAAGCAGATGCAACACGGCAAGAAAGGCGGCGATTTTGCGATTATGTATCGCACCAACGCCCAGTCACGCCTGTTGGAAGATGCTTTTGCACGCTCCGGCATGCCCTACCGTCTGGTGGGCGCGCAGCGCTTTTATGGCCGGCGCGAGATCAAGGATCTGATTGCTTACCTGCGGCTGCTGCAAAACCCGTCTGATGAGATCAGCCTGGAACGGGTGATCAACGTTCCGCCGCGCAAGATTGGCGACAAAACCCGCCTGCACCTGTTACAGATTGCCTCCCAACTGCAAATAAGCCCCGGCGCTTTGCTGGTGAACCTGGGCACAGAGTTGGAGAAGTCAACATTCTGGCAGGAGTTCAGCGGGCGCGAAATTGCTCCCCTGGCGGGGTTTGCGCAGTTGTACTGTACCTGGCGGGGCAGTCACCTTTCCCTCCCGCTGCATGAGATAGTGGAACGCATCATCCTGGATATCGGCTATCGTGATTATCTGGAGGACGGACGAGAAGAAGGATTGGATCGCTGGGCAAACGTGGAAGAGTTCCTCCGGCTGGCCTACGAATTTGAAGAGCGTGATTTGGGATTACCGGAATTCCTGGAGAACCTGGCGCTGGTGTCGGATCAGGATACAATGCCTGAAAAACAGGATTCCCCAACCCTGCTTACCTTGCATGCCGCCAAGGGGCTGGAGTTCGACCAGGTTTTCATCATCGGGCTGGATGACGGCATTCTGCCGCACAGCCGGTCGATTAACTCAGACGACCCCGAGGAGATGGCCGAAGAACGCCGGCTCTTTTATGTTGGCATTACCCGTACAAAGAACCAGCTTTACCTGGTGAGATCCACATATCGCACATCGTATGGGGCTTCAAGCATCACCATCCCTTCCCGTTTTCTGGACGACATCCCGGATGACCTCATTCGCGAACAAAGTGTGAAATCGGCGCCCGCTACCCGTGAGCACTGGCGCAGAGATACTTATGAACAGCAGACCCGCTGGAACCCGCAGTCTGGGCGCCGCCCGGCGGCAGCCATTCTGACGCCCAAATATCGCGCCGGCGTGCATGTCAAACACCCTGATTGGGGGCCTGGGCTGGTGTTGGAAAGCCGTATGGACGGGGACGAAGAAGTATTGGATGTCCACTTTGAAAGTGTCGGCTTCAAACGATTGCTGGCTGAATTGGCCAAACTTGAAATCGTTGAATAACCTGAATGTCCCATCTTTTCCAAATCGTTTCTGCCGCTTATTTAGATGGTGGTATTGTATAACTTGCACAAAACGAGGTCGTTGCCAATTTCACCGCCGTCACCCAACCTCCCGTCCCCCTTCCGCAGGGGGTGAAAATCCCTTTCTCCGGGGCTTTTTGAGCCGTATAAAGGGGTGGGGTGTAGTGGATCCAAAACTTTGGAAACTTTTTCAACACCCTCTCCGCATCTTATTTGACAAGACTTCTTCCATCGGTTATCCTTAGCCCTGCGTCCGGGTGGGACCGGCGCGGCGGAACCCTGCGAACCCCGTCAGATCCGAGAGGAAGCAGCGGTAAGAAGGTATTTCCGGGCGCCGCCGGCAAACCTACCCGGCGCATTTGTATGAAGATGACTACTCCACCTATTTGCAATTACGAAGACTCCGATTACCAGGATACTTTCTGGGAAGCCGGCGGTCGTGACTATGAAGATGCTGTGGAAGCGGTTGCCATAAACCGGCTGATGCCTCGATCCGGCAGCCGCCTGCTCGAACTGGGCGCAGGCGCCGGACGCAATTCTTCCCGTTATCGCGGTTTTCAACAGGTGACATTGCTCGATTACTCACATAGCCAGTTGGAACGCGCTCGTGACCGCCTGCGCTGCACCCAGGACCCCGGGAATGAATACCGTTTTGTGGCTGCCGACATCTACCGACTGCCGTTTGCTCCAGGTGTATTTGATGCCGCGACCATGATCCGTACACTGCATCACCTCAGCGAACCGGTCAGCGCCCTTCTGCAGGTTCGGCGTGTACTTCAACCGGAAGCTGTTTTCATCCTCGAATATGCCAACAAGCACAATCTGAAATCGATTTTGCGCTATCTGTTCCGCCTCCAGAAATGGAGCCCCTTCACCCGCGAACCGGTTGAGTTTGTGAAATTGAATTACGATTTTCATCCGGCGGCAGTTCGGTCGTGGCTGGATGAAGCGGGCTTTGTACTGGAGCGACAGCTTACGGTTTCTCATTTCCGAATTGGATTGTTCAAAAAAGTGCTGCCCCTTAAATTGCTGGTTTGGATGGATTCAACTGCCCAGCTAACCGGTGATTGGTGGCAGATGTCACCCAGCGTATTTACCCGCAGCCATACCACACAAGACGGTGCCCCTGCTGCGAAAGTTGCCTTTTTTGCCTGCCCGGCTTGTGGTGAACCGCTGGCGGATACCCCGCCCCTGATTATATGTCCGGCTTGCGGGAAGCAGTACCCGGTGGAAGACTGTATTTATGATTTCCGATTGACGCAGAATTCTTGATAAATTTTGCTTGTTGAAAATCAAAGAAAGTAATCCATTAACCTATTGGGTATTTGGCTGGTTGAGGAGATACGCCCTTGGGCGGATGGTTCGCTGCGCTCACCATGATAAAAAGTAAGTCGTTTCCATAATCGGTCAATTTATTGACCTGTCAATTCAATTTTCGTCTACAATTAAGCCATGTCAGCACCTCCTCCCTTCATCAAGGGCCTTGAGTTGAGCAGCCTGTATTTCAAAGAGGCAGTCCAACCGATACTGGATTCGTATTTCCCGCATCTTGACTATTCGGCCGGACGGCTGGATTTTGGATCGGATGTGCTGGGGTTCGATACCCCCATGTCACGCGATCACGATTGGGGACCCCGGCTGATGCTTTTTCTCGTTGAAGAAGAGCTGGAATCGAAACGCGTTTCGATTTTGCGCTGCCTGTCTCATCACTTGCCGGTTGAAATACATGGGTACCCCACTCATTTCATAAACCTGCATTCAGACGGCGGGATCATGAAAGCGGTTCAGCATGGCCCTGTAACGCCCTATATCTCCATTACCAGCCCGGAGCGATTTTTCCTCGGTTATGCAGGCGTGGATATCACTCGTCCCCTGACCGCTGCGAACTGGTTGTCGATTCCCTGGCAACGCCTGGCGACCATCCATTCCGGTCGTGTATTCTATGACGGCCTGGGACGCCTGTTGGATTTGCAGGAAAGTTTGAATTGGTATTCGCATGATTTGTGGTTGTACACGCTGGCTGCCCAATGGCGCCAAATTGATCAGGAAGAACCATTTATGGGGCGCTGCGGGGATGCCGGCGATGAGCTGGGTTCACGGGATGTGTCTGCCCGCCTGGTTCACCGGTTGATGGAGCTTTGCTTTCTGATGGAAAAACACTGGCCGCCGTATTCCAAGTGGTTTGGTACTGCATTTTCCAGCTTGAAATGTGCTGCGGATCTCCAACCGTTGTTGATGCAGTTGACCGCTGCACTGGATTGGAAAACCCGCCAGGCCTTGCTTTCGGAGGTGTATCTGCGGGTGGGTGAAATGCATAACCGGCTGGAGATCACCCGATTTATCCAACCCGAGATTTCCTTCTTTTACTCCCGTCCTTACAGAGTCCCGCATGCCGGCAGGTTTGTCGATGCATTGCGGGCTGCCATCCAGTCTGACGAAGTACTGGCATTACCCAGGTATGCCGGCAGCATCGATCAGTTTGTCGATAATACGGATATCCTTGAATCGATTGCTCTTTGTCAACAGTTGAAAACACTCTATCTGGCACCCATAATGGATGATTTTCCGGATCCCGGCCCACTGATCGATCCGCTCACATTACCGGAGGATTCATCATGAAAGTCGTTGTCATTACGGGAAGCACGCGCGGGCTTGGACTGGGATTGGCACAGGCTTTTTTACAGATGGGTTGTGCGGTGTCGATCAGTGGGCGGACAGCCGAGTATGTGAGGTCATCCACTGAATCATTGGCCCGACAGTTTGGCCGCGACCGCGTTCTGGGTTGTGTATGTGATGTTCGCGATGACAGGCAGGTGCAGAATCTTTGGGATACCAGCCGCCAGGTGTTCAGCAAAGTGGACATCTGGATCAATAATGCCGGTATATCCAATCCGCTGGGCAAATTTTGGGATCAATCTGAAGGCACGATGAGCGATCTTGTCGATACCAATATTTTGGGGAGCATGTATGGCTCCAAAACAGCCTTGCGTGGCATGCTCACCCAGGGATATGGTGCAGTGTATATCATGTTGGGACTGGGCAGCAACGGGAGAATGCAGGATGGTTTGATGCTGTACGGTACCAGCAAATCGGCACTGCGTTATTTTACAAGGGCACTGGCAGAGGAAACCAAAGGGACATCCATTGTTGTGGGTGCTCTCTCACCTGGCATGGTGTTAACAGAAATGCTGGCCAGTCACCGCAGAACATCCCCCCAGACCTGGGAAAATGTCAAACGGGTGCTCAATCTGTTTGGTGAGCGCGTCGAAACGGTGGCTCCCTGGATGGCGAAACGTATTCTTGAAAATAAAAAGAACGGTGTGGAGATCCGCTGGTTGACCTTCCCGCGATTAATAGGCCGGTTGGCCACTTACCCGTTTAACCGCTCGCGTGTGGTCAAGTAAATTGTTGCCGCGAGATGATCCCATGTGTGGCAGCCGCCAAAAAACAACCTTATTGGGTAAGTTTTTCCACAATCCAGAAGTGAGATAACCCGAGAACTTGCAGGGGGGTCTTTTCCAGCGCCTGCAGGGCCGCCCTGAGATATTTTCCAAAATGGGGCAGCCTGGCAATAATGTTGTCGTATGCGCCAAAGATAGTTTTGCGCTCCACAACCTGCACCGGCAGTCCGGCAAACAGCTTTTTCAGATCCCGGCGGGTATACACGTTTACATGCGGAGCCAGTTTATCGCGCAGGCTGCGCGGCAGATAGTTGATCAGCGGTTTATTGCCAAAATAATACTTGTTGCGCCAATAAATGCCATGGGTTTCAAAAGGGTAGCCGCGGTTGGGGCAGAATAAGACCAGCCTTCCGCCCGGTTTTAGCGTACGGATGATTTCGGTAATATATTTTTGATCGTCCTGAACGTGTTCCAGTACTTCATGGCTCAGGATCAAGTCAAAAGCATCTGAACGAAATGGCAGACCCTCCCCGGTTCCGCAGACCATCTGATCGATCAATTTGTGTGAATCGTGCGCACGGGCAAACTCCACTTCCAGTCCAACTGCCTGTTTGGCCGTAACAGCCATCCGCTGCAAATAAACACCGACGCCGGAACCATCTTCGAATACACTGCCATTCAATCTTTCGCCGGCAGCCTTTTCGATCATCCGCCAGCGTCTTTCCTGCCCGGCCCGCCATACCAGAGAGGGTACGCCAAGCTCGGCAGCTTTTTCAGGTGTATCATGTGAAAAGGCTGGCATGGGTTAATTGTTATTCCTGTTGAGCGGATTGTTCCATCCGGGCTTCAGCGGCCGGTTTTTCCGTTGGTTCTGGTTCCGGTTTAATGAAAGGCACCCACGCCAGTATGGTCGAGCCGCCATTCGGTTCGGATGTGATTTCAACATCACCGCCCGCGTTGCCGGCACGCATCTGCATGTTTGAAAGGCCATGTCCCAGCGAAAGGCGGGTTTCATTGACATCAAAACCACGCCCGTCATCATGTACTTCCAGCAAGGCGCGGCCGGCTGCCGTCCACAGGTTCACGCTTACGCTGGTTGCCCGGGCATGTTTGGCAATATTGGCCAATGCTTCCTGACAGATGTGGAAAAGGGCCATGGCCTGGGTTTCAGGCAATCCGGTGAATTCATCGATCGAGGCATTCAAACTGGCTTCAACCAGTGTATTCACTTGAAACTCATTTACCAGGCGCTGTATGCCCTGGATCAAGTTTTCATCAAGCAAATAACGGGGCCGAAGGTCGAGAATATAGGATCGAAGATCCCGTATGGTGCTGTTAAGTCCTTCAATAGCCTGTTCAATTCGCTCTTCCGCTTTATCCTGATCTTCATTCATTAGGAGACGGGCATGCTCAAGGATCAGACCGACGGCATAGATGGATTGGATGATACCGTCATGCAAATCCATGCCGATGCGTTTTCGTTCTTCCAATACTACCATACGGCGCTGGTGCAGGTTCAGGCGGGCATTTTCGATGACAGTGCCGACCCAGGAACTGATGATGGTGAGAAACTGTACTGCCAGGTCATCCAGCGGCTGAGGCTGACAGGTGGCAACACACAGCACGCCCAGTGAACCGCTGCGGCTGATCAGCGGGAAACACGCCAACTGCTGGATGTGGTTATTGAAAAGATTTGTATTCAGATCATCAATCTCGTCTTCATACAGATCCAGTATGGCGGACTGGCTTTTTTCGGCAACTCTTCCAACAACTCCCTGGCCTGTTTTGTATTCGATTTGTTTCCAAAAACGATCGACGTTATCTCCGTAATGAAGCTGGAGGGTATGCAGGTTGCTATCTTCCTGGGCAAGATACACTTCACCGGCTGCCAGATGCAAAGTATTGATCACCTGGTCAAGTGTATCCTGAAGCATCTGGCTGATTTCTGAATCAGAGGAGAGTGTGGCGGCCAGTGTATTGAGCATGGCCAGGTTTTCATTACGGCGGGTCAGGGAATTGTCGCGCTGGGTCAGGTTCGCTCGCAGCAAGGTGTTGGTAATGCCGATCCCTGCATAAGATGCCAGAGTCTCCAATATAATCTGGTCATCAGCAGAGAAGGATCGTTCATTTAGTTTATTGACTGCCAGAATCTGGCCCACCATGGTGACGCCCTGCATGATGGGCACATAGAGGAAGGAGATCACATCGGGATGCTGACTGGCCAATCCGACCAGTTTAGCCCGGTATTCGGGTGGAAAGCGGGCGGAAATACCTCCGGGAGCCATATTCTGGAAGATGCTCTGTGCATAGACCGGATTTTCCACGATCTCATATTCGAATGCCTGAGCTTCCGGGTTTTGCATTCGGACGGTTATGTCATTTCCAGGTTTTGTCGGATCGAGTACCAGATTAACGCTACAGGCACTGGCTCCGGTATGACAGCAGGCTAGGGAGGCGATCTTCTCCAAAAGGTGTTCCTGTGAACTGTATTGGATGATTTTTATAGCGGATGAATGAAGCTGCGCCAACCGTTTGGTAATATTGTTTCTGGCCAATGTGCTTTCCATAACTTTGACTATTTTACTCTACTTTACCTGATCGGATCGTTTTCTGTCAATTTTCCCAGTGACGGTATGGTTCTGCGGGCTGAATGCACCAGCCGTAATTACCAGAGCGATGCTGTTATTGGTGATTTTGAATGGGACCCTGGCCGGGTTGTAAATCCAGTGTTCAGGCGTCCAGTATTCCGTCAAACATGATTCAATGATTTCATTTTTAAGTAACGGAATACTTTAAGCTCTGTCAAAGTAAAAAAGTATTAGTGGTAAATGTTAGCTTGAACTTTGACAGAGCACCAGGTTGTTGTTAGGCCCAAAATAAAAGTTCACCCATTCAACAGGATATTATGGTACAATGATACTATCATACAATGATACAATATGAATAATCAAGAAATTCTATCTTTGATCCAAATTGATTTATGCACAGGTACACCGGCCTACATGCAGATCGTCCAGCAGGTACAGGGTTTGATCCTGCGCCAGAAACTGTGCCCCGGAGATCAATTACCCACTGTCCGGCAGTTGGCTGCGCAACTTTCGATCAACTTTAATACTGTCGCCCGGGCATATCGTTTATTGGACAGGGCCGGTTTTATCACCACCCAACGAGGAAGGGGAACCTATGTTCTGGATAGTGTCGGTTCGCAAAACAAGCTGCGGGCTGAAATGTTGTCTGAACTGGCTGCCAGTTTTGTATCCGAAACCTGCCGGCTTGGATACCCGGTTCACGAGGTTCTCCAGGCGGTTCGGCAGCAAATCCGTGAGCAGGGGACAAATCATCCACACAACAAAATGGATGGGTAAATGTTTCATGTGAAACATTTATACTCAAGGATCGTAAAGTAGTTCCCCTGCCGGGGGCGGGGATAAAGGAGAGATATGACGCCTGTTATCGAAGTAAATCATCTCGTTCATAATTTTGGAGACACCCCTGCTCTGCGGGGAATCGATTTTTCCGTCCAAAAGGGCGAGATTTTTGCGCTGCTTGGACCCAACGGAGCAGGAAAAACGACCACAATCCGTCTGTTGAATGGGCTCTTTACACCCACCGGAGGGCAAATTCGTCTCCTGGGGTTGGATCCCACCACTCAGGGAGACCAGGTACGGCAGCAGACCGGTGTGCTCACCGAGACTCCTGCCCTGTATGAACGTCTGACGGCCTGGCAGAATATTGAATTCTTTGGAACACTGGCCGGTATGCCGACTCCGGCCTGGCGAAAGCGGGGACAGGAATTGCTGGTGTTTTTTGAGTTGGAAAAACGAGCCAACGAGCGTGTGGCTGCTTACAGCAAGGGAATGAAGCAGCGGCTGGCATTGGCACGCGCCCTGCTGCATGATCCGCCGGTCTTGTTTCTGGATGAACCCACTTCAGGTCTCGACCCGGAGGCAGCCGGCCAGGTGCATGACCTGATCGAATCCATCCGTACCGAACAAGGCCGTACAGTGGTGCTTTGCACGCACAATCTGGTGGAAGCCCAACGTTTGTGTGACCGCGTGGCGATACTACAGCGCGGCCTGGTTCTGGCTTCCGGGAGCATCGGGGATTTGCGGAAAGGCTTTGACAGCGGTCAATGGGTGATGGTGAAGCTGCTGGGAACGTCTTCTGCCGGTCTACGGGATCAAATAATGGCACTTCCCGGCGTAAAGCAGGCAAAAGTCGAAACCCGGCCGGAGGGGGTGATCTCCTGCAAGATACAGGTTCAATCCAATGAAGACACTGCCGATCTGGCGGATTATCTGGTCAGGAATGGATACCGGCTGGTGGCACTCCAACCTCAGGATATTTCGCTTGAGGATATCTATTTCAAACTGCAAGACCAGGCCAAAGGAGAGCAAAATGAGGTGGCGTAATATTTTTGCAATTGTGAAAAAGGATCTTCTGGAGGTACGCCAGAATAAGGCTGCCTGGCTGCCTATGATCATTGCTCCGGCAATTATTATCGTTGTGCTCCCGCTGGTACTGCTGGTGCTTCCACAATTCATTCCGGCCATGGAAAATGAATTTGTCAATGATCCGGATCTGGTCTCCATGTATGCTGCACTGCCTCCGGCTATGATGGAGGCAATAGAAGGAATGACCCCCATGCAATCGGTCGTCATCATGATGCTCGGTTACATGTTCGCACCCATGTTTCTGATCTTCCCGTTGGCCTTCTCCACCGTGGTGGCAGCCGAGTCATTTGCCGGAGAGCGGGAAAGAAAAACCCTCGAAGCATTACTTTATACACCCGCGACAGAAAAGGAATTGTTTTGGGGCAAGGTGATTACCGGAGTGATCCCATCACTGGCCATATCCTGGGGCAGTTTTGTGTTATATACGATTGTTCTGAATACGGCCGGCTATCCTGTTTTTCACCGCCTGTGGTTTCCGCTGCCGTCGTGGTACCCGCTGATTTTCTGGATCACGCCGGCGCTGTCGCTGCTCGGTGTGGCCGTTACTGTATTAATCTCGTCACGGGTGCAGACCTTTATGGGGGCTTACCAGACGAGTGCTTCGCTGGTGGTAATAGTGCTGGCTTTGCTGGTGGGACAGATCAGTGGGGTGGTCTATTTGACGGTAGGAACAGGTTTATTGGTCGGCCTTGTGTTTTGGATTGTTTCTGCAGCTCTTATTATGCTGGCGATGCGCGGTTTTAAACGCCCCACTCTTCTACTGGGAATGAAAGGATCGTAAACCTTCAATAACATGAAATAGAACTATTGTTCTATTGATAATTTATAACAGTATGGTATTATTAAATAGTCAAACGTCAGGGTGCCCCCCTCACCCCGGCGTTTGATGTTTTAACATCAAAGATGTTTTAACATTTTTGATGTTTTACAGTTCCTCTTTTGTGATGGGGTATTTTTACCCTCCTGTGGTATCATACACAACAAGGATTGGCAGTGACCCGTGGCCACATATTCATTCATGATCGGTTTGGGAGCCTCATTAGCCGTTTTACGGGTTGTTCAACATGTACCCCGCTGGCAGTCTCCGCGCTGGTCGGATGCCGCCTTGCTCTGCCTTCTGGCAAGCCTGATCGGGGCGCGTCTGTTTTATGTTTTCTTCCAGTGGCCTTTTTATAGATTACATATTTTGGAGTCCTTCGCATTGTGGAAGGGCGGCCTTTCATGGGCGGGAGCCATTCCGGGGGCATATTTTGGATGCTGGTTCATGGCAAAACGTTGGAAGACAGACTTTCTGAAAATTGCAGACGCTCTTTCACCCATGATCCCGCCGCTGGTTATTTTCATCTGGTTGGGCTGCTGGCTGGGTGGTTTCGCGTACGGTTGGGCAGCTCCACAAGGTGCATTTTGGGGAGTGCCGGCCCGCGATGAAGCCGGTGTATTGCTGGAACGGTTTCCATTGCAACTGATCGCAGCCGTCAGCCTGCTGGCCTTTGCATTCTGGCTGGAAACACGAAAGGCTCCATTCCCAAAAGCGGGACAAAAAGCGGCCGTGATGCAGCTTGGATTGGCGGTTAATCTGTTGATTTTCATACCGATGCAGGCAGATCCGGCCCCCGTACTGTTCGACATCCGGCTGGATGTTTGGGCGGCGCTGGCATTTTTTCTCTTCAGCGCTGCCATTTTCTACCGGCTGTTTTCCCGCTCTGAACCATCACGGACTTAATTCTTTCTTAAAGAGAAACTCGTATGGAAATTCGGGTAGCACTGGCACAAATGAATACAATCCTCGGTGACGTCCCCGCCAACCTGGACAAACATTTCCAAATGGTCGATTCGGCAAAAGCTGAGGGGGCTGATCTGATCATCTTTCCGGAATTGTCACTAACCGGATATGTCTTGCAGGATCTGGTTTTGACCGTTGCCATGGATCCCAATCACCACCCGGCTTTTGATCGTCTCAAACAGGCTAGCCGGGAAATTGATCTGATGGCCGGTTTCGTGGAGGTGGACGCTCGCAGCCGGTTTTACATTTCGACCGCCTACCTGTCTCAAGGTGAAATCCTGCATATTCACCGCAAAATCTATTTGCCAACCTATACCATCTTTGATGAAAAACGATTTTTTACCCCTGGCCGCACGGTCAAGGCTTTTGATACCCGCTTCGGACGGGCCGGCATGTTGATTTGTGAGGATTTTTGGCATATTTCCACTCCCTATTTGCTGTGGGTGGATGGTGCCGATCTATTTTTTTGCCATGCAGCCTCACCGGGGCATGGTTTAAGCGCGTCCCCGCATCTTGCCTCCGAAAACCAGGTGCAAACAATCCTCAGCGCATACGCCGGCCTGTTTACTTCCTGCTTTGTGTATACCAATCGTACCGGTTATGAAGATGGGCTTCATTTTCCAGGCGGTTCAATGGTTGTGGACTCAGGTGGCAATGTCATTGCGAAAGCCCATGATGAAGAAGGGTTAACCTGCACCAATTTGGATACCTCTGAATTGAGACGAAGGCGTTTCCGGCTGCCGTTGCTGCGCGACGAACGACCTGATCTGGTACTCAACGAGCTTCAACGCATCCTGCATCAACAGGATATAACCAATCTGTAAAAGCGCAAAAGCACAGGTGTATTGATATATGACAGAAAAAATTGATCTCACAATTAACCCCGATCTGACGCGCAAGATCATTACCGGTTTCATCCGCAGCGAAATTCAACGCGCCGGTCTGCAGCGTGCTGTGATGGGATTATCCGGCGGTCTTGACTCGGCCCTGACATGTTTTCTGGCTGCTGAAGCTTTGGGCCCGCAGAATGTTCTGGCGATCCGGCTGCCGTACAAATCATCTTCACAAGATTCAATGGATGATGCACAGGCAGTCATCGACAAGACTGGCGTGCAATCCACTACCATTCCCATCAGCCCCATGGTCGATCCGCTGATCGGGCAGTTCCCTGATATGGATTCGATCCGCAAGGGGAATATCATGGCCCGTATGCGCATGATAGTCTGGTATGACCAGTCTGCCGCTTTCGAGGGGTTGGTCATTGGCACCGGCAACAAAACTGAAATTTTATTGGGATACACAACCCTGTACGGCGATTCAGGTGTGGCGTTGGTACCACTGGGTGATTTGTATAAAACGCAGGTGCGCCAGTTGGCCGCAGCAGTTGGGGTGCCGCAGCAGATCCTCCAAAAACCGCCTTCAGCCGATTTATGGATAGGCCAGACGGATGAGGGGGAACTGGGATTTACTTATGCAGAGGTGGACAGACTGCTGTATCTGCTGGTGGATGAGCGCTGCTCCATGGATGAGTGTATCCAGGCGGGGTTTGACGAAAAATTTATTAAAATTGTCGTCGAACGTATCCGGCGCAACCATTTCAAACGGGTCATGCCGCCTGTCGCCAAGCTGAGCAACCGTACAACCGGTTACGATTTTCTATATCTGCGCGATTGGGGTACCTAGTGCTCTGTCAAAATTCAATCTGACATTTGCAACCAGTACTTTTTTTACTTTGACAGAGCTTAAAGTATTCCGTTCCTTAAAAATGAAATCATCGAATCATGTTTGATGGAATACTGGTACTTCACAATGAAAATAGATCTTAAAACTCCACCGGCGCTTCAAAGCCGTAAATTTGTGCTGTATTGGAGCGGATTGTTTGTGTCGGTCATGGGTTCCGCCATGTCGATGACGGCCATGCTGTGGCATTTACGCCTCCTGACGGATCAGCCGATTGTGGTCAGTGGAATTGGTTTGGCCCGTTTTCTGCCCATCCTGATCTTTGCACCCTTTGGGGGTGTGGTAGCCGATACTTTCAGCCGACGCAAGATTATGTTTATCACCCAAACGACCATGGCAGTCACGGCGGCCGTATTGGGTCTGTTGACAGCCCTGGGGATTACGCAAATATGGCATATCTATGCCTTAAGTGTCGTCCAGGCGATTGCGATTTCCTTTGATCTGCCGGCGCGCCAGTCGATGGTGCCCAACCTGGTGACAAGACCTCTCTATCCATCCGCTTTCAGCTTGCAGTCGATTGCCTCCAACACCGGCAACATTTTGGGTCCGGCAATTGGCGGGTTGGTGATTGCTTATCTTGGCATCCATTATGCATATTTCTTCAATGCTGTTTCATACTGTGCTGTCATTCTGGCCTTGATCCTGATCGGCACCATACCGCAGGAGGTGAGAACACAGAACCAGCGCGGTTTACAATACAGCCTTGCTTCCATCAAGGAAGGCATCCGGTTTATCGTCAATCAGCCCATTATTCTCTCCAGCATGCTGCTGGATTTCATTGCCACCTTTTTCTCATCCGCCCTTACTTTGCTGCCTTTTTTGGCACAGGATATTCTGCATGTGAATGAAATAGGCTATGGGTGGCTGGCTGCCGGGCAGTCGATCGGCGCCATGCTGATGGGACTGGTACTGTCACAGCGCAGCAACATCCGGAAACAGGGCAAGCTGCTTCTGGCGGCCGTAATGGTGTACGGATTTGCAACGATGATGTTGGGGTTCACCCGTACCTTCCCCTTCGCCATGCTGGCCCTGGTGTTCATCGGAGCAGGCGATGCCATGAGCACGATCATCCGCAACACAGTGCGCCAGATGCAAACCCCCGATTATTTACGCGGGCGTATGGTGAGCATCAACCAGATTTTCTTCCAGGGCGGTCCCCAGCTTGGGGAAATCGAAGCCGGCGTGGTGGCACAGGCCTTTGGCACACCAATCGCCATTATTTCAGGCGGGATAGCCTGTATGATCGGGGTGGTTGTCATTGCGCTTCGCTGGCCTCATCTGCGGCAGTACGACGGGATTGAGGATCAGAATCCTGCTTCTGTACCGGCTGCTTCAGCATCTTCCATGCAATTGCCAGGGGGATCAAAGTAAATACAAACCAGGCTTTGTCTTCCTGATAGGCAAAAAGCAAAGCAGTATATTAACCTGACACTTCTGCGATATTCCATCCAAATTGAAAACGATAAAATTCAACAATAGGTTGGCTGCTGGTCGAAAAAATGTTGATGATTCTTCCTAAATCAATATTTACAGCATTACACTCGCTCTTTGATTCCCAGACGGTTTTATTTCCGAAGGATTTAGAAAGAGTGATCTTTTCAAGTAACCTGGTCGATTCGTTTTCATAAATGCCCAAACGAACTGATATGGGTGGAGGGTTTGATACGATATTTGAAACGATCCAGGGTTCATCGGTGATAGTTGTTGTTCCAAGATCTTCTTTACTTGTAAATGGTTCTATTTCCAGATCTTGCCTTCCCCAAAATAAATCCAGGTGTTGTTCGATCTCCCCTATATATTCATGATTAGCAGGATAATTAATCAATATCCTCTGGTTTCTATCGGCGTTTGTGGCAATAAATGCCACCATATTTGCATTTTCCTTATCAACTATGAGCTGGGTTTTTGCATTTGCCAGAGCATGTAATGGTGAAATGATCCAGATCAACACAAATAATATTAATAACCAACGATAATATGATAAGTTTTGCAATAACCAGCCGATCATTATTCCTGAGAAAAACGCCGCTCCAAGGGAGAAAGGAAGCAAGTAATACACAGAGGTATACATCCACGGAAGATAGATCACAAGCCATAGCCCCATCCAGAGAAGGGCACAAGTTAGTGGAAATTGAAATGGCGTCTGTTTACCAACCTTTGTCAGAATAATCCATACAATTACAATAAAAAGAAGAAAAAAATAATCATGCAGAAGAAAGGTGGACCAACGCATTGTTGTAGATATTATTGTGGGTAGATTAATGGCATAGCTTTGAACATAACTTCCTGAGCCGATCCCTGTTGTGACAAGGATGGATCTTAATAAGAAAAAAGAGAAACCTCCAAAAAGGATTAATCCAAGGGTTTTTAGATAAAATTCGGGTTTTTTAATGAGATATATCAAAATGGCAAATGGCAGAAGTGCCAAACCTGTTTCTTTTGTTGCACAAATGGAAAAGGTAAGAAAAACTACACAAAAATCTGTAATGATTGTTTTGCAGCGTTTTTCCTTCGCATCAGGTAGCGAAAGAAGTTTCTTATATTGAAACAGTACCAGGTATACCAGGGTGATAAGGAAAAATGTTTGCAGTAATTCCGGCTTTGAGAGGGTATAAGCATTTTCCACCAAAATTGTTGAACCGAGAAAGAAGATACCACTTAATCCGGCCTGAATTTTGCTGCCCCCGACCAATCGGACTGTCAGGATTAATCCAAGCACAATAAGGATCAATAGAATCAGATTTCCCAGGAAGAACCAAAATGGTTGAGAGCCAGCAACCAGAAATATTAGAAAATGATATAGCCAATAAATGGGACGAAACCG
The DNA here is from genome assembly GCA_021372725.1 of Chloroflexota bacterium. GTDB lineage: Bacteria > Chloroflexota > Anaerolineae > Anaerolineales > Anaerolineaceae > JAJFTV01. Next base: position 48,365 of record JAJFTV010000119.1, read on the forward strand.
TCCAACAGAGTTTTCCAAAAGAAGCGACCAGTTACCTGAATAGATGCCCTTTATCGTGGAAATCGTAACTCCATCATCCAGCAATCCAAATTGAGGGGAGGCCAGGCGTGGAAGCATGATCAAAATACACAATAATACGGGGATTACAAAATGCAAGTTGCCAGAAATTATCGTCAATATTGTCTCAAATTTCTTATTGGGTATCGATGCTCTTCTGGTTGCCAACTGCTTCATGCGCATCTTTCCTTGCCAAAGATTAGGAAATTTTAAGATTAATGATTTTGAGAATTTCGCTGTTCTTCGTATGCCCTTACTGCCAGCCCGGCAGTGACACTGCTGAATGTATTGGTGTTGATCACCCGTTCTTTGCCGAATATACGCTCGAGCATCTGTGAGAAATAAGGGATGTTCGATGAACCGCCGGTCTTGATGGCCGCATCGATATCAACTGCATCCAGGCCGGATCGTTCGATGGTTTGCATCAGACAGTCATGGATTTTGTCGGCCGGTTCCTCGATATCCTGGTCAAATCGCCAGCGGGTCAGCAGTTCCCAAATGTGGATATCGTTCTCTTCCATTCGAAACAGGCTTGCGCTTTCACTGGAAAGCCGGATTTTGGCTGCCTCCACCTTATTATAGAATGAAAACGCCAGGTCATTATAGATGATGGATTCCAGGGCCTTCAATCTGGCAGGCACATCGCAGGTTTTCATCGTGCGCTGCAGCATGGTACGTACCGGGGGGGTACTTAACTCTGGCAGGACTTCCCACTCTGAAAGAGCGTCGATCAAACTTTCAATGCGCGGGTCGTCCGGAAAATGACCTTTACCGAAGTGTTCCAGCATTTGCTTCTGGATGATAATGTGATCGAAGTCGCTGCCCGCAATGCCAATACCGCCGGTGGCGTATACCAGGCGGTTGCCGGGATCGCCCAGGCGCATAATGGTAATATCCAGCGTTCCGCCGCCAAAATCAAAGATCAACACATTTTGGGGTTTCTCGATGGTGGTCTCATAATACAGGGCGGCTGCGATTGGCTCATATTCAAAGGATACCTCCTCAAAACCGGCTTGAAGGGCAGCCCGTTTGAGGGTTTCCTGTGATTGCTGATCCAAAATCGGGTCATCGAAGAAGTGAACCGGCCTGCCCAACGTGACACCGGTTATTTTCTCTCCCAGGATCGCCTCCGATCGGGCTTTCAGTTCTACCAGATAGATGCCGATGATCTGTTCCAGGCTGTAAAACCGGTCAAAAACACGGGTTCCCTTGTATCCTTTTGAACGCAAACCGGTCTTGATGTATTGCAGCAAACGACCCGGGGTTAATTCGTCCACTTCCATGTAGAGGTCGCGGACATAAAACAATTCGCCGCCCACAAAGTCGGATTCCCCGATCCATTTTTTGACAAACCGGCGCGGCCGGTCGATGTTGTCGCGGTAATAGATGTTGATGGCTTCCTGGCCGATATAATGCTTGTATTCTCTGGTGATGTACAAGACTGTTTTGATCACACCGGGAGCCGGGCTGTCCTTATCGAGCGGCAAAATATTCAACTGCCTGCCATCAAATACCGCTACACCTGAATTCGATGTACCGAAATCAAGCCCTACATGAAGCCCTTTCATTCAATATTTCCGTTATCTGCCTGTTTCTCCGGCTGCCAGATGGTGAAGGCCAGAATATTCAATGCTTCAGTTTTCGATGAGGAAGCCTTGCCTTTTCTGTTTTCGCTGGTATCTTCGACCCGGCCGATCAGAATTTTTCCGGTCGTGGTCAGGCGGAAATGCCAGCTCCCTGGGTCAGCCGCCGCAGCACCGAGGACATCCACTCCGCCCGCTTTGGCGCCGGCCAGCAACAGCCGGCGCTTGCTCCCGTCTGCTCCGGCGGGATCCATCCACGGGTTCTTTTGAACGTACACCCCGCCGGTCTGGTCTGCGATGACCAGTTGCTGGTGGGGTTGAATGGTGAATGCTCCGACCAGGTAATCCTGCATGTCGAGTTTCTGGATCTCATACAGCGTGATCGCAAGTTTGCCGGCCAGCCTGGCACTGACAAACCCGCGGCGGGTGACCAGCACATACACATCGTTCTGGTTGCAGGGCGTCAGCGTAAATAAACTGTCGGCGGCGGTGCGAATGCCCTTGCCGATATTTCGTTCGCTCAAGAATGATTGAAAATAATCCTGAGAGATGTAGCGCGCATACCCCTTTCGACTGATCTGAAGGCAGCCGTCCATCATGGGAATTTCAGTGATCGGAATGACGGCAATCAGCCGTTCTCCGCTGCGCAGATCGATTTGAAGTGCCCCGCTCCATTCCAGTTGATCCATAGGGGTATGGGTGAGATCACCGGCCTTTTGGGTTTGAATACGTCCGGAATCGAACAAAAACAGCAGTTCATCTGAAGCGTTTGCCGTCAGGAGGTGAATATCATCCAGGCGGGGGGCTTCAAACCCGGCGATCGTGCCCAGGGTATGCCCGGAAACCAGAGCGGGAGGGGTAAACTCTGCAACCAGCATCTTTCCGAATGCGTCATAAATCAGCAGGCTGGGTTGTTCCATGGGAACCGGCGACGTCCCTCCCGCCACCTGCCGTTTCAGCAGCTCGATCTGATACTCCAGCTCTGCAATTTTACGCTCATACTCCTGAATCTTCTTGCCGGATTGCAGATTCAGATTTTCGACTCTCAATTCCTCGTTGACTTTGTCCAGTTCGATCACCCGCGCGGAGAGGGTCCGCACAATAAAAGGTGCAGCCAGGGGTCGCTGCTCAATTTCTTCAATCCACTCCTGGATTTTGCCTGGTTTGATCATCGCAGACTCCTTTTGTTTGAAAAACGGAGCGAAATGATCATTTTACCATAATCACGCATACGGGTACGCGACAACAGGTGTTGATGTGCATCTCGAAATGAGCATTACAGGATGATAACCTCATCCGAAACACATCCTCCGTTCTTGTATTTACAAATCCAATTTCATGTTTCCTGGGAGCGCAGCGAAACATCTGCCCGAGAACCGGTGAATAATTGACCATTGGTGGAAATGCGTCCTTAGGTGGTTCCCTCGTTTATATTAGGGTGACAGAAAAGCAGTTGTTGAAACAGGCTCTTGGGTGGATTTCTCACTTTATTGGAGAACCATCAACCACGAAAATCACGAATCACACGAAAAAACCAATATTTTCGTGTTTTTCGAATGTTTCGTGGTCAAATTCCTTTTATGACGAGATCCTTGTCCAACTGGTCGATGGGTGAAGAGGTAACAGATATCCAGACAAGAAATAAAACTGGTTGCCCCAGAACCCACCATTTTATTAAAAAATTTTATTCAGACCCGTTGTTTTACAGCGTGATTGCTGATGGGTTTCGGGATGGAGAACGAAGGACGCTATTACCGTAACCAGGTTATTGTAGGTCACTCTCTGAAAGTGCGCAGCGGAAGCCTACATATCCATAGGCATAAAGCGGCCCCAGATAGCTGCGGGTGGTCGTACGGATGGCCCAATTCCCGTTGTTGTAACTGCCGCCGCGCAATACCTTCAAGGTTCCAGTCTCGGGTCCGTTGGGATTTTCAGAGGGCGACGCGCTGTAATATGTGCGGCCATACCAATCCGAAACCCATTCCCAGACATTGCCGGCCATGTCATAAGCGCCGTAAGGGCTGGCCCCTTCCGGATAGCTTCCGGCCGGTGAGGTGTCGTTATAGCCGTCTTCCACCAGGTTGTAACTGTATGCATGCCCTGTACCACGGTCTGCCAGATTTACCAGGCTGCCGCGTACATTCTTGTTTCCCCATGGATACCAGCGCTGGTCTGTACCGCGGGCTGCCTTTTCCCATTCCGCTTCTGTCGGCAGTCGTCGCCCTGCCCATTCGCAATAATTTTCTGCTGCCTCCCAGTCCACATACACGACTGGAAAATGATCATATTCAGGATTTCCATAATACCAACTGTATGTATTTGAATTTTTCTTTTCCACGCCAAATGCGGTCGGCGGTTTACACTCACCTGATGATACACACAGTGCATATTGAGCGTTGGTCACCTCGCTGCGGTCGATCCAGAAGGCATCCAAATAAACCTCATGGGCTGGTTTCTCACTGGCGTAGGCTTCATCATCGTCAGGTTGGGAACCCATCATAAATTTACCTGCCGGAACAAAAACCATTTCCATTTGATCCTGTGCGGAAACCTGAGTTTGGATGGTTACCGCCTGCATGGGTTTGTAGTCCGGATCAGGAAGTTTTAGATAATTAAAATGGAAGTATGTGTTAAGCGGTATGAAGATAGCCAGGAAGATTAAAACAAACAACATGATGGGAGTCAGTCTCCCGATCAGCGTCTTTTTTCCCATGTCAGGATTGGGTGTGTCTGTTGGAGAGGTTTTCATACGAATGGCTAAAGAGCTATTCTATCACCAATGAATAAGGTTTCTTGCTGATCATCCGGAAAGGAATGCTAAATATCCCCCCAGGCGAAGGATTTGCCTTTACAATAAAGCCCGGATTTGTTGCTGGCTGAAATGGTTGGGTACCTTGCATGAAAATCACTAATCTTCAAAGGTGATCAGCAAGGTTGTGATAATGAGTAAAGCTTAAATCCGGACGACATCCATACTGCCAGGTACAAATATTGCGGAGCCATTGACAAATCATGGGGTTATATCATCCGGTTGAAGACCCCATAAATCTATTTTGAGATGAATTTGAAAGGATATCCATGCCTCGTTTTTGTATCATATACAACCCCACCTCGAACAAAGGGAATGCCGGAAAGATACTGCCATTGGTCAGGCAGGAACTGGATCGTTACGGAATGGATTATGAACTGATCACAACCCAATATATTGGACATGCCCTTGAACTGGCCAAGCAGGCCGCAGTGGATGGTTTTGATGCAGTGGTCGCTGCCGGTGGAGATGGTACAGCGAATGAGGTGATCAACGGCCTTATGTTCGACCGAAAGGCAGGTTCCCATACCCCGGCTCTGGGTGTCCTGCCGATTGGGCGCGGGAATGATTTCAATTATAGCGTGGGAGGGCCGAAAAATTGGCAGGAGAGCTGCCGAATTTTAAGCCGTGCAGCCACCCGTTGGATTGATATTGGCTGCATAAAAGGGGGCTTGTATCCTGAAGGACGATATTTTGGAAACGGGATTGGCATCGGTTTTGATGCCGTGGTTAGTTTTATTGCCGCCCGCCAGCGCATCACAGGATTTGCCGGCTATCTGGTCGCGGCGCTTAAAACCATGTACGTTTATTCACCAGCTCCTGTGGTATCGGTGGAGATCGAAAATGAAACCATCACTCAGCCATCATTGATGATAAATGTTATGAACGGTCGGAGACTGGGCGGTGGTTTTATGATTGCCCCCAACGGAGACGCTCACGACGGGGTTATGGATATCTGTCTTACCAAAGGCGTCGGGAAGTTCAAAACCTTGTGTCTGATCACCAAATTCTTACAGGGAACACAGTATACCCAGCCTGAAATCATCGGGCGGCGCGTATCAAAAGTCACTGTACGCGCCGTGAAAGGAACTTTACCGATCCATGCGGACGGCGAAACGATCGCGATCGAATGTGATCAAGTCGAAATCGAGCTGCTTCCTGCCCAGCTTAAGATGTACCTTTCGAAAGCCGGGGCGGAATGACAATCATCCGCCAGTAAATACCTGCACTTTGAACAGGGAGCGCAAAACAACCTGGAAAAGATCAAATACGGTGAATATTCACGTCGATCAATGGCCGGCGTAGCGTTTCCTCGTACACTTGTGCCCTGATCGCTTTTAACAGCGCTTCCTTCAGGTTGCCATTGGCGCGCGGGATGGCATCTCTGATGGTTTGTTTGAGTAATGTTTCCGGGCTCAGATAAAAACCATAGCTGTGTATCTCGGGTTCATCCCGCAGTGCACCGGTCAGGGTATCCAATATTACGTTGACGATCAGAATACCTGATTGGGAGAGTTTTTCCCTTTCCTGCATGGTATCCGGTCCCAGGCCGCCCACCACGCTGCCTTCCATAAATACATAGGACCCGGGTACGCGCTCTGCTTTTCGCATATATCCGTTTTGGAACTCGATCACCTGGCCATTTTCAACTACGCAGATATTCTCAGGGTCGATGCCAACCTGCACACCCAGCCGGGCATTTTGGGTTAGATGTCGCAGCTCTCCATGGATGGGGACAAAGAACTGTGGCCGAACCAGGTTTAGCATCAGTTTTAATTCTTCCGAGCTGGCATGCCCCGACACGTGCACCGGGGCAATGGATTCGTACAAAACATTGGCTCCCCGCCGTATCAGGCGGTTGATCGTTCTATACACTACTTCTTCATTGCCAGGGATGGGGTGGGATGAGAGGATTACTGTATCGCCCATTTGTATATCGATTTGCGAGTGTCTTCCATCAGCCAGCCTGCCCAGAATGGATGACGGTTCACCTTGCGATCCGGTGCACATCAATACAATCTGGCTGGGGGGCATTTTCAAGGCCTGTTCAAGGCTGACAAACTGGGAATCGGGGATTTTCAGGTATCCCAATTTACGGGAGATTTTTGCATTGTCCACCATGCTTGTGCCGACAAATGCGATTTTCCGGTTGTGGGCTTCGGCGGTGTTTGCCACCTGCTGCATGCGCGAAATCAGCGATGCAAAGCTTGCCACGATAATCCGGCCTGATGCTTCCCGAAAGATATTATCCAATGCCTGGTCAATGACCTTCTCTGAGGGAGTCCAACCGGCACGCTCGGAATTGGTTGAATCGGCCATCAGAGCCAGCACTCCCTGTTGAGAGAGTTCGGCCAATCGGGCGAAATCCGTTGGCCAGTTATCCACCGGTGTCTGGTCGAATTTGAAATCGCCGGTGTGCACCAACAGCCCTTGCGGTGTATGAATTCCCAGCCCGATACCGTCTGGAACAGAATGGCAGACGTGGAAAAAATCAATCATAAACGGCCCCAGGGCAACCTGATCGCCGGCCTTTATGGTATTGATGTCAGCGCGCTGCCCATTTCCGTTGCGGGCCAGCTTTGCCTCGATCAAGCCGCGGGTGAGCTGGGTTGTATAAATGGGAGCCTGTACAATATCCAGCACATGTTTTACTGCACCGATATGGTCTTCATGCCCGTGGGTGTAAATGATACCCAATACTGTTTTTTTCTTGTCTTTCAGATACTGCATATCCGGGATGATGTAATCCACCCCCAGCATGTCATTTTCGGGAAACATGATACCGCTGTCAACAATGATCGATTCATCGTTGTACTCGTAGATAATCATGTTCTTTCCAACTTCCCCAAGCCCCCCGAGCGGAATGATTCTTAATGGATGTTTTTGTTTCATTAAACTTATTGTTCCTTATTTCAATATATTGGACAGTCCTTATATGAATGGAAATTAAAAAAATACCCCGGTGGACATACCTGGCCGGAGTTTAAGTTCGTTATTGAACCGTTGTAATTCCCGAACACAACACTTGTCCTGACAAAACCGGTAAAAACCGGCACTATTTTCACTGGCTGAATTTTAGCATAGCTTACCCATTTTGTCAAAACAGGGCTAAACAGAGCTAAACACTTTACCTGATTGTCATCCCGATGTAAGAGGGATCCGCCCATGAGCCGGTGATTAAATGGCTTCTTATGAAAATTGGCTCTTGGACGGATGGTTCGCTTCGCTCACCATGACACAAGGAGAGATCTGCTCATCTTGTTACCCCGAATAATGTAGATTTATTCAGCTCTTGTGTGGGTGCTTCGCTGTCGCAAGACAAAGTGGGTTGAGTGATCTTAGTGTGATCATCTTTTGTCTGTGTAATGCTGATTAGGATTTATAATACATCCCGAATAGTTTCCCGTGAAGTATGTTTCATCAGGGCGATTTCCTGTTCATGCTTTCTGTTTTAGGTTTGATAAAGTACGAGTTGCAGTACTTAATCAATAACCGATGCATAATCAATCTTTCGAGGAGGCTTTTCGATGGCAGTACAGTTTGAAGGGCAGCGTGCTTACAAACATATTGAAGCACTTTCGGTAGATATTGGCCCGCGAGTAAGCGGGACTGAGGCAGAAAAGCGGGCGGCAGAGTACGTCAGCCGGCAGCTTGGGGAGATGGGTCTCAAGCCGCAAACCCTGGCTTTTGATTTGCCCAATGAACAGGCCAGTTTCTTCAAGTTGGAGGTTCTGGAACCCGAGCAGGGGGAGATCCCTGCACTTCCGCTTGTGGGTACTCCGGATACGCCCCCTGAGGGGATTAACGGCGAGGTAGTTTTTGCAGAATTTCCCCAGGAACCCTATGTGGGTCCGCACATCGAAGGAAAGATTGTCTTCCTTGCCAACGGCGGTATCCTGGGTGGTAATTTGACACAACTGCTGAAGTACAAACCACTCGGGTTGGTTCTGATCGGCCGCACGATGAGCAAGGAACCCAACACCTTCCATGTGATCCGCAAAGAAACCAATAAGCCGTTTGAATTGGTCCCCACCCTGCATATTTCGTATGAAAACGGGGTTAAGCTGTGGAACAAACATATCCAGCGTGCCCGTATTACCCTGAAAACCGAACGAAAACCAGGCCAGTCCTATGCTGTTTTTGCCGAAGTACCGGGTCGCGGGAACCCGGACGAAATCGTGGTCATCGCCGGGCACATGGACAGCGTCCCGTGCGACCCGGGAGCCACCGACAATGCGGCTGGTGTAGCCACCGTGCTTGAACTGGCGCGAATTTTTGCCCAACGCGGTTCACGCCGCACCTTGCGTTTCGCCGCCTGGGGCAGCGAAGAAGGAGCCGGCGGTGGTTCGCTCAAATATGTGCTCGAGTTGAAAAAGTTGCATAAAATTCAAAAGCAGGCCCCGGATTACATCGAAGGGTACAGTAAAACAGACCTTGAGAAACACATTTTGAACATCAACCTCGACGTACTTGGGATGAGCCTGGGCAGTAATGAGTGCTATATCCAGGCTTCACCTGCGCTTGAGCAGTATCTCAAGGCTTTGACCTCCGAAATGGGCATCCATCACGTTTTCAAAAAAGAAATATACGGTTCGGATAATATTACGTTTGGCTGGGTCGGGGTTCCAGCGGTCTCTTTTGCCCGTGCCGGGGTGGGTACACACTATATGCATACCCCAAAGGATGACATCGAGTTAATCGATCCCGGCCAGCTTGAGATCATTGGCAAGATGCTGGATGTTTTCATCACCCGCACGGCTGCAGAAGGGATTATCTGGCCGTTTGACCGCAATACGGGTGAAATATTCGCTGAACGCGAAGCCGGGATGAAAAAATCAATGAACAGCATCATCAAATTGATTGGCGAAGATACTTCATTGATCGATTAGTTTTTCATAGATCGATATACCAGGAGATACCATGAATCAAGAATTTGATGGTCAGCGTGCATTTCGACATATTGAATACCTGTCCAAAACCATTGGCGCACGTGTGAGCGGGACGCCGCAGGAAAAACAGGCCGCCGATTATGTCCAGAATGAATTTAAATCGTATGGATTAAAACCGGTTGAACTGGATTTTGACGTGGATAATGATGTCACCACGGCATATCAGTTTGAGATTCTTGAACCAGCTTTGGGTGAAATTCCGGCCCTGCCGCTGGCAGGCTCTCCGGATACACCGCCTGAAGGCCTTACCGGTGAGGTGGTCTTTGTGGAAGCGCTTCAACCCCCTTATGTTGGGCCCCATATCGAAGGCAAGATCGTGATACTGGCCAATGATGGGCTGCTGGGGCGCGAGCTCCAACCGCTGCTGAAATTCAAACCACTTGCCCTGGTGCACGTGGGGCACACCATGGGGCTGGATCCCAACACCTTCCATGTCATCATGAAAGAAACCAACCATCCTTATCAATTGGTGCCCACCTTCCATATCACTTATGACAGTGCGGTGAAGCTGTGGAACGCCGGGGTAAAAAGGGCCCGCTTGACCCTGCAAACCGCTCGCGGGCGCGGCCAATCGTATGCAGTCTATGCCGATGTGAAAGGCAGCCTTTTCCCCGACGAGATCGTCGTTATTGCCGGGCACATGGACAGTGTGCCCCGTGATCCCGGCGCCACCGATAATGCTGCCGGTACCGCCACCATGTTGGAGCTGGCCCGTATCTTTTCGCAACGCGGTTCTTTCCGCACGCTGCGTTTTGCGGCCTGGGGCAGTGAGGAAGGCGGCTTGGTGGGCAGTTTCAAATACGTTCTGGAATTAAAGAAAAGACACCTGCAGGAAAAATCATCCCCCGATTATATAGAGGGATACAGCAAAACAGAACTCGAACAGCATCTGCTAAACATCAACCTGGATGTGCTGGGGATGAGCATCGGGCATAACGCGTATAACGTAGTCGGCCCACAGGCCGTCAAGGATTACATCCATGCCCTCACCTGTGAGATGGGCGTACGCCATATTTGTGCTGATGGGCTGTATGGCTCTGACCATCTCAGCTTTGCCAATGTGGGTGTGCCGGGTGTCTCATTCCAACGGGAAGGTGTCGGAACGCATTACATGCACACTGCCGGCGATACGATCGATTTGATCGACCCGCGGCAACTGAAGGTCATCGGTGATTTACAGGACGTGTTGATTAGCCGCACTGCCGCGCAGGGATACGTCTGGCCCTTTGAGCGGAGTGTCCCGACTTTCAGCCCGGCTCTGCAGGAGCAGCTTGTCAGGCGCATCCGCTATGCAGTCAAATACCTTGGTATGGACCCGGAACTGGCCAAACAGCCTGGGTCGTGAAAATTTATCCGGTTAAGCCTGTGGCAGATCTGCAAATATGGAAAGCGGAGCAAACGCCACGCCGACCATGCTTGGGCCGGTATGTGCGCCCAGAACCAATGACAACTGCCCCACCGGCAGCCAGGAGCATTTGAAGACCTTTTCAATCTGCTCTCGCAGCATTTCAGCCCCGCTCGGGTTCTGTGCGTGCACTACCTGCACACGTAGCTCACTGCCGGGTTCATACTGCCGGCTGATTAAACTGACAATTCCTTTAACCGCATTTTCAAATGAGCGGGCTTGACCCATCTGTACGTATTTACCGGTTTCTTTATCCACGCCAATCATGGGTCTGATATGCAGCAGGGATGCGATTAACCCTTTCATGTGGCTGATCCGGCCGCCGTGGATGAGATATTTTAAATCGTTGAGGGTGTAAATACTGTAACTGGCGGCTTTGATCTGTTCAATCAGATCCAGTACCTTTTCTTTTGACCAGCCTGCATTGATTGCCCTGGAGGCTGATTCAACCATCCAGCCTGCTGCCGCCGAGAGTGTCTTGGCATCCACCACGGTCACATTGGCTTCAGGGACCATTTTAGTAGCAGCCTGCGCAGCATTCACTGTGCCGCTTAAGCCGCTGGAAAGATGGATGGAGAGAATGTCTGGGTCAGTTTTAGCCAGTTGATGATAAATTTCAGCAAAATCTCCTGCCGATGGCTGTGAAGTAACCGGCATATTTTCGCTTGCGATCAACAAGCTGTAAAATTCGTCTTTTTGGATATCTATATTTTCGCGATATGATTTCCTGTCCAGTGTGACAACCAAAGGAACAACATGATAGTTTAGCCCTGCTTTATCTTGCTCTGGCAGAATCACATCAACGCCGCTGTCAGTGACAATTTGCAACTTTCACACTCCTTACTTTATTAATCAAGGAAACAACCTGGCCTGGATAATCATGAAGAGGGGATTTTTGCATGATGTGGGAAAAATTGCGGCAGAAAACCTTCCGGTGAGACCGAAGCTATCTCTGATTTGATTTCAATTGGATCGATACAAAATTTTTACGATATGCTTCTGATTATACTTCTACATGAGGGTTTTTTGCCATTTCTACTACGATCTTAATAACCTGCGTCATCATACGTTCCGATCACCCAAACGGGTGCCGGCATCGGCATGGGCTTGGGCCGATTTTTCATCATGGATGATCCTTTTCTATACGATTTTGTCGTTGGTGTGGTATTGTGGAACATCGCTGGCGGTAATTTCCATACTGGCAACCCTGTTCCGTCCCGCGTTTTTTGCGAGATACAGGCCTTTGTCGGCAATCTTGATCAAACCATCAATGGTGATGGCATGAAATGGATATGTGGCTACTCCTGCAGAAAATGTGCTGTTCAAAGTTTCACCCTCATAAATGATGGGGTTACCTTCAAACTCCTGCCGCCATTCTTCTGCCCGCTTCAAACCTGCTGATAATGTTGCTCCGGGCATCACAACCAGGAACTCCTCCCCGCCAAACCGGCAAGCGAAATCGCCATGGCGGGTTTTTGTTTTCAGGATTTCAGCCAGATTTTTTAAAATTGCGTCACCTGCCGAATGCCCGTAAGTGTCGTTAAAAATCTTAAAATTATCCAGATCCAACATAACCAGGCTGATGGATGTATTATCCCTTTGTGCCTGTCCGATCTGCAGGGTAAGTATGTCATCCAGGAATCTTCGATTATACAATCCTGTCAGCGGATCACGAATTGCCTGTTCACGAAGTGTTTCCTGGAGTTTATTGATTTTGTCCAGTTGCTGCTGCAGGGTTGTGTTGGCTTGCTGCAATTGGCTTTCAATGAATTGCTGTTTCGTGATATCCTTGGCTACCAGAACGCGCCCGGTTATTACGTTGTCTTTATCCATTATTGGGATTAATGTAACATCCAGGATCTTATCCTGGCTCTCACCCCAGCTAATTTCTGTCTGGGATGTGGTTAAGAGCTCAGGTTCCAGTAATTGAGCAAATTGGGTGTTCAACAGATCGGCGGCAGACATACCGATACATTTCTGGTAAGTGGTATCCACCAGTTGTAAAGCTGATGGGTTGATATCGATGACTCGGTTATTTGGATCCAGTACGATCAGATTATCCACCATTTTTTCGAACAAAATATCCCGCGCAATCGGTGCGATATCCAAAAAGCGAAATCGTAAAATGGAAATGGCAATAATGACTCCTGCCAGACTAAAAGCGATGGGGCTGACATCAATACCGGGGAATGGATTAATTTTTGTGATATACATGAGATTGCCTAACCAGGGTAAAATGGTTGCTGTCAGCATGGAAATGGCTTGCCAACGGTAGGTACTTTTTCTTCTCATGATGGTTTGTGCGATCACTAAAGCCCCGATGGCCAAACATAAATACGAATACCCAATGACGCCAATCCAAAAAACCGGCCCGTGGCCATACTGGATGATTCTTTCATTTCCGGGATAGGGTGTAAAACTGGTCCATATCAACCCATGATACTGATTGGTAAATGCAAAAATGAGTGTGATAAAGGGGACGATAAATAATAATGGAATATGGCGGCGGCGCAACCGCTCGATTTCACCGGTATAGGCTAATGCCAATAACAGGAAAAGTACCGGACAGGACTGAGAGCCAATATAAGCAAATTGTGAACATAAGATTTTTGAGGGTAAGGTATCCGCATACAATTCAAGTATCACAAACAAAGACCATTCAGACGCTGCCAGCATAAGGAAGAACAGTGCGAGCCCACCGGGAAACCGCCTTTTGCGCCAAGCAATCAGGGCGATAAACAAGTCAACAATCAGTGCAATTTCGAGTAACGCGATGGGAAGTTTAAGATTTTCCATATTTTTAATCCGTGCTTATCAAATTCCCCCTGTAATAATGAAGAACCGGTGTTTATCAAATTTACCGCTTATTATAATGAAGATTCGATAATTTGTGGCCTTCATCGCCTGGATTTAGGCAGGTATTTTTCTTCCGCAGGAAAGATTTGGCAACCAGGTTTCGGAAGTCATGGAATACCGGGATCGGTTTTTCTGTTTGCAAACGGAACGATCTATCCTCCACGAAAAAAATCCCCCAAAAGACAAATTTCCAGTACAATGGTAAAGAAATAAAATGAATCTCAAAAAGGCAATACGATAATATTATCGCCTCGTGATATGCTCGCGATTTTCGAGCAGGAAGCGTAAGGAGAATCTTGATATGGAATTCGAGACCCAGGCGCAGCATGATGTTTACCAGAAAATCGAACCGTGGCTGAAGGAGATGTTTGGGATCTTTTTTCAGAAACGGGAAGATGCCCCTTATTTTGGCGTGAATATTGGATCTGCATTCGTGCACGTCGGTGTTCAGCCATGGGGCGCCGATAACGTCACCATAACCTCCCGTGCTTATGTCGCACTGAATGTGGAGATTCATCCTGATATGCTACTGTTCCTGTTACGCGAAAATGATAAAACGCGTTTCGGGGCATTTGGCCTGGATGAGGATAACGACATCTTCTTCGAACATACCCTGTCCGGTCTGACCTGCGATGTGGATGAGCTGAAGAGTTCCGTGCTGGCTGTTGGACAGGCGGTTGATCAGTATGATGATCAGATCATATCCCGCTGGGGAGGCGTACCTGCCGTGGAGATGCAGACTGAAGAATAATTCGGAGGTTTTTCGCTGATCCCGGATGAATAATATGCCCGGCATTAGCGAAACGCTTATCAATTTCCTGCCGCTGTTTCTTTCAATGCCCTGGGAATTCAAACCACTATTAGCGGCTTAATCGAAGGATTGCTGAAGCGACGGCCTGAAAAGGCTCAATCGATCTGTCCCATGCAGTCGCTCAAATCGGGTTGTTCATCGGGCTGGCTGTAAATTTTTTGTCAAATTTGCAAAATTGGCTTGACATGATCAAAAATGTATATATACTGACATTAATCATTTAGAATCGTGTTCCCTGAAGCACGGATTACTTCAAGGGAGGCTGGTTGGTATTCGTATGAAAATGAAAAACGCATTGTGGAATAGTCTCTCATTCCTGGCAATCGTGGGTGTGCTTGCAGTATTGGTTGTGTTTGCAATTATTTTTTTCAACCCTTACTCGCAGATTAACCCCCTTCCTCCTCCAACGATGCCGGCTGCCCTGTTTATTCCCAGCAACACCCCCACCCAGCCCAGGCTGCCAGTCACCTGGACCCCGGAAGGCGATAACCAACAGGGAGCCGGTCCCAGCTTAAAACCCAGCTCAACACCGATCGAAACCACCACTGCCCAATATATGATGCCCAGCAGGACACCTACCCCTACCATCACCCGCACCCGGACTTCCACTGTCGTGTTGGTTAAAACCACCATATCCTCTTACCGAACTGCAACCAGAACGCCCACCCGGACCCGTACCCCGACCCGGACCCGCACCCCTACCAAAAACCTGACTGGCACGGCTTTGGCAGAGTTTGCCACACAGGTCAAACAAACCCAAATTGCCGGAACAGCCACCGCATCCAGTGTTGCAGCCACACAGACCGTACAGGCTTTACCGCCCAATCCCTCCTCCGCAGTGGAAACAGGGGGTTCCAGTTCCAATGTATGGCAGAGTACAAACTCGGATCCAGCTTTTACCTGGACGGCGCCTTCTCCTTACGTATCCATGTATTACGTGTATTGGGGCCCAGATCCGAATGGTACCAGTAATACAACGGTTGTAAGCCCTTCCTATGATCCGCCTGCCGTAACCACGGGTATCTATTACCTGCGTTTGCGGACAGTATTTGTCTGGGCGGCCCGGCCGGATTGGACGACCGTTTTTATATTCAAGTATGACAATACGATCCCGACTGAACCGACCCATGCCGTGGAAACTCACGCTGTCGAGGATAAAACCTGGCAAAATACTGTTTCGAATCCTGCTTTCACCTGGGATGCAGCTACCGACGCACACAGCGGCATGGCGGGCTATGATGTGTATTTCGGCCCCACCCTGGAAGCAACGCCGGAAGTGACGCCAACCCCGTCTGCAACGGAGTTTGCCACCGAACCTCAATATGACCCCACTGCAGTTCCCTCTTCAGGAAAATACTATTTGATAGTGCGGTCGGTGGATCAGGTTGACAATGTATCGGATTGGGTGGATTTGTTCGAGTTTTGGTATGATGGTACCAGGCCGGATGCTCCTGCCAGCATGGGAACAACGGATGATCCGACAACCGTTTCAACACCCACTTTCACTTGGAGCGCCGTTATAGACGCGCACAGCGGTTTGGATGCTTATGAAATCTTTTGGGGTCCTAATACGAGCGGATGTGGAACGAAAAATCAGTCTGATGCCACCAGCACATCCTTCACTGTAACGGAAGCCATACCATCCGGTCAGGAGTATATATTATGTGTATGGTCACGTGATAAAGCCGGCAACGTTTCTTCTTCAGCGTCGCAAGCCACATATACTTATTCCCCAACACCATAAACCGGGATTGATAGATTCAATTATGTTTGGGGCTGTCTTAAAAGCGCAGACAGCCACTCCCGGTATGCTCTTTACCCCGCTTCTACACCCAACCCCCCGACCCCCTTCCCTGCGGAAGGGGGAGAAAACCATTTTGTGGAATTTTTTAGCCGTCTTACGGCTAAAAAATTCCACAAAAAACCCCCCCGTTGTCATGTCGAACGCAGTGAGACATCCGCCCGAGAG